>CAZPEZ010000010.1:0-75434 GCA_964585715.1 uncultured Occallatibacter sp. | reverse complement strand
AGCGACCTCTTCCGTGTCAAGGAAGCGCTCTAACCAACTGAGCTACGCGCCTTCGTAAGACAGAAAGTAGTCTAGCAGGATCGGCACGCTGGGAAAAGTGAGCCTCCGCCTCGATTCCCGGTGCTGTACCATCGTGTCGAACCAAGAACTCTCGACCGAGACCGCTGTTATACCCAGGCAAGATGAGTGCTGGCCCCAACCCTCGCATCAATCCACTGCGCGCCGCGCCGAACTTGCTTACGCTTCTGCGCATCTGCATCGCGCCCTTCCTGGTCGCGGCCATCCTCGAAAACCGGTTCAAGCTTGGCTTCATTCTCTTTGTCGCCGCCGGACTGACCGATGCTTTCGATGGCTTGCTGGCGCGGGCGTTGAAGCAGCGCACTGTGCTGGGCGAATATCTCGATCCGATTGCCGACAAGCTACTGCTGAGCACTCTATTCCTGGTGCTGCTTCATGAAGGGCTGATGCCGGTGCGCGTCACGGTCCTTGTGTTTGGCAGAGACGTCGGTATTCTGCTGGTTTCGGCCGTTCTCTACGCCGTGGCAGGGCGGCGCGATTTTCAGCCGAGCATCTTCGGCAAGATCAACACCCTTGCTCAGGTGCTCACCGTGGCTGTGGTGATTCTGCACCAATGGAATCCGGCGGCCTGGGTTGTCGCTCTGCGTACTTTTGCGCTGTGGGCGACGATGATCTTCACCGTTGTCTCGGGCCTGCACTATGCCTGGCTGGTGGCGCATAAGCATGGAGCCGGATCGGCACCTGCAGGAGCCAGCCCTAAGCAATCGGATTGACCGAACGCAATGCTGTCACTTCGCGCCCGCTTTACTCGTCGACGGCGTCTTCCTTGACCACTTCGGCGCTCTCTTCGATTGTCATGTCGTGAAATTCTTCAGAATCAAAGACTTCGCCACACTCCAGGCATTCGACAAACTCGGAGTCCTCGAGCCGGGAGACGATGCGTACTCTTGGGTGTTTGCAGGCCGTTGCCATCGCGATCGGAAATTCGGGATTGAGATAGGATGCTCTTTCCGCCGATTGTAGCGAGCTTTCTCTCAAATTCAAGCGCCAAAATGTGTTCCTGCTCGAATCTTCATCGGCGAATTTGGCACACTTCTGGCCCTTGTATCCCGGACTGAACTGGTCGTATACTAAACACGGACCGAAGCAGTCGGATATTCCATGCTCAAGCTGACCAAGAAGGCCGATTACGGATTGATGGCGTTGAAGTTCCTCGCCGAACGGGCCGATGCGGCGGCGCGCAAGGAGAAGCCGGCGGACGCTGTTCAGCCTGAATTTGTCGCACTGAGCGCAAAGGATATCGCGGACGCGTATGGAATCCCCGCGCAATTGCTGGCCAAGATTTTGCAGCAGCTCACCAAGGCGGGACTATTGAAGTCGCATGCCGGGATGAACGGTGGTTACGCTCTTTCGCGGGAGGCGCGATCGATCTCGGCCTACGAAGTAATTCTGGCCATCGACGGGCCGTTTTTCATCACCTCGTGCACCAAGGGCGCGAAGGCCTGTGACCTGACGCCGAGTTGCACGATCAAAGAGCCGTTGGCGCGTGTGAACGATACCATCGCCGGCGTGCTGAAGAGCATCAGTATTCAGGACCTCGCCGAGCACGAGCAGGCGCCTGGCCACGCACCCCATGCACATGCATTGGTCTCGTTAACGCTTTAGCCGATCTTCCCCACCGTGCGTTTGCGCCGGTGAAACGAATGAAGGATGGAAACACGATGAGCACAGTTGTCAGCCAGGTTGAAGTGCCGGCCGGAGTCACACTCCCGATCTACATGGATAACCATGCCACCAGCCCGCTGGATCCGCGCGTGCTGGAGGCGATGATGCCCTTCTTCACCTCGAAATTCGGTAACGCGGCCAGCCGC
Source organism: uncultured Occallatibacter sp. (assembly GCA_964585715.1). Lineage (GTDB taxonomy): Bacteria > Acidobacteriota > Terriglobia > Terriglobales > Acidobacteriaceae > Telmatobacter. The sequence continues at coordinate 73,545 of CAZPEZ010000010.1, read as the reverse complement.
AACCACTCCTTTGGCTGGGAGGCGGAGCAGGCGGTGGAGGCGGCGCGCGAGCAGATCGCCAAGCTCATTGGCGCTACCTCGAAGGAGATCATTTTTACCTCGGGCGCCACCGAGAGCAACAACCTTGCGCTGAAGGGCATCGCGGAGATGTATCGCGAGCGCGGCAATCACATCATCACGCAGGTCACCGAGCACAAGGCGGTACTCGATACCTGCAAGCGGCTTGAGAAATACGGCTACCGCGTGACCTATCTGCCGGTGAAGGCCGATGGGTTGATCGATCTCGAAGACTTGAAGCGCGCCATGGACGACAAGACAATCCTGGTCTCGATCATGGCCGCAAACAACGAAATCGGCGTACTGCAGCCGATTCGCGAAATCGGCAAGATCTGCCACGAGAAGGGCGTGATCTTCCATACGGACGCGGTTCAGATTGTCGGCAAGGTCCTCTTCAACGTGATCGCCGATAACGTCGACGTGGCGTCGATCTCCGGACACAAGATTTACGGGCCGAAAGGCGTGGGCGCTCTGTATGTTCGTCGCCGCAATCCTCGCGTGCAGATCGCTGCGCAAATTGACGGCGGCGGGCACGAGCGCGGCATGCGGTCCGGAACGTTGAACGTGCCCGGCATCGTCGGGCTGGGCAAAGCGTGCGAGATCGCGATGCAGGAGATGGACAACGAAGCGGCCTATCTGCGCGGTCTGCGCGACCGGCTGAAGGCCAAGTTCGAGTCCGAGCTTGACTACATCCACGTCAACGGATCCATGGAACACCGCTTGCCCGGCAACCTCAACATGAGCTTTGTCTATGTCGAAGGCGAGTCGCTGCTGATGGGCATCAACGACGTCGCGGTGTCGAGCGGCTCGGCCTGCACTTCGGCGACGCTGGAACCGAGCTATGTTCTCAAGGCGCTGGGACTGGGCGATGACGTAGCCCACTCGTCGATTCGTTTTGGCCTGGGCCGTTTCAATACACAGGCGGAAGTGGATTACGTGGCTGCCAAGGTGATCGATATCGTGAAGAAATTGCGCGAGCTTTCACCGCTGTACGAGATGGTGAAGGAAGGCATCGACCTGACCAAGATCGAGTGGCAGGCGCACTAAGGCTTTCCGGGGTCCCCAGCGACAGGTCTTCGTTGCTGGGGTGGAAGCTGCGGTGGGGCAGACGCCGCTAGCGCGGCAGGTTTTCAGTAGCAAGAAGCATCGACAGGCGCATCTGTCGAATCAAACCGAAGGACACGCGGCTTCCCCGCGGGAGAGAAGGAAACAGATGGCATACAGCGACAAGGTCGTAGACCACTACAACAATCCGCGTAACGTGGGCACGCTCGACAAATCCTCCGGCGACGTGGGAACCGGCCTTGTGGGTGCACCGGAGTGCGGCGACGTGATGCGCCTGCAGATCCGCGTGAACCCCGAGACCCAGGTGATTGAAGAAGCCAAGTTCAAGACCTTCGGCTGCGGCTCGGCAATTGCTAGCTCGTCGCTCGCGACCGAGTGGATCAAGGGCCGCAAGGTGGAAGAGGCTCTAGAGATCAAGAACACAGATATCGTGAAGGAACTTTCGCTGCCGCCGGTGAAGATTCACTGCTCGGTGCTGGCCGAGGACGCGATTCGCGCCGCGATCGGCGACTGGAAGAAGAAGAATGTCGTTGCGGAGCCCGCGCCAGTAGCGGCAACCAGCGCACAGTAAGTAAGGCTGCTCGGGCTGGCCGCAAGGCCAGACCCACGGCAGATGGGCAAAGAGAATGTCGAACGTAGTGACAATCGAAACCAGGCCCGCGCAGGGCGCCTCTGCTGCTGGATCGGTGGCCACGCCGCAGGTGCCCCCACCGCAGGCGGGCACGCTCGGCCAAGGCTTGCAGTTGACTGCCCGAGCGATCGCGCGCATTCGCTCGGCGATGGCCAAGGAAGGCGTCTCGCCCACGGAAGGCGGCTTGCGTCTGGGTGTGACTGGCGGCGGCTGCTCGGGGCTTTCGTATGCGATCAAGTTCGACACACACCCGCGCGAGCGCGATCGTATCTATGAGTTCGACGGCGTGCGTGTTTTTGTCGATCCCAAGTCGTTCCTCTACCTGCACGGCATGACGCTCGACTACGAAGAGACGCTGATGCGCCAGGGATTCAACTTCGTCAATCCGAACTCCACGCGCTCCTGCGGCTGCGGTTCGTCGTTCTCGTCGTAGCCATAGCGCGCGCAAGTTAGGTTGCACAATGTTGAAGGTTCTTGATTCCGCCGTTCCCATCGCCTGTTGGTCCTGCTCTGTGGCTCACAACGAGTCCACACTTTTCTGTCCTCATTGCAGCAAGATTCAGCCACCCGCGAGCGGCGACTACTTTTCTGTCTTTGGATTGGTGGCGAAGCTGGATCTTGACCTTGGCATGTTGGAGCACGAGTTCCACAAGCTCAGTCGTAAGCTGCATCCCGATCGCTTTGCCCGTGCCACGCAAGAGGAAAAAGAGTGGAGTCTGGCCGACACGGCGCTGCTGAATGACGCCTATCGCACGTTGCGCGACCCCATCCGCCGCACCGAGTATCTGCTGAAGCTGCATGGCGCCGAAATTGGTGAAGAGCACAGCGGCAAGGGGCGGACAGATCCATCGCGGGTCCCGGCCGATCTGCTCGAGGAAGTCTTCGATCTGAATATGCAGCTCGAAGAGATGCGCGCGAACCAGAAGATGGGTGAAGACGATCCCGCGCTGAAGCAGGAGCTGGTCGGCGCGAAGAAGAAGTTCGATGGCCTGCTCGACGACGTGGATCGCGATCTGCGCGCCCAGGGGAAGGCCTGGGACGACGGCGATGAGGCCGCACGCGCCGGGGCGCAAAAGACCATGGTGGCGCTGCTCGATCGACGGCGCTATCTCGACAACCTTGTCCGTGACGTCACGGAGACTCTGGGAGCTTAACGATTCATGGCGGAAGGACGTGTCGTCGGCATCGATCTTGGAACCACCAACTCACTCGTCGCCTATATGCAAGGCGACAAGCCCGTGGTCATTCCCGGCGTCGACGGTTCCAATCTTGTTCCCTCGGTTGTAGCTCTTGATCCGAGGGCGGCATATGGCAGTCGGCCCACGGTCACAGTCGGCAACAGCGCACGTCGTGCTTTGATTGAGACACCGGAGCGCGTGATCTATTCGGTGAAGCGCCTGATGGGCCGCGGGCTAAGCGAAGTGCAGAAAGAGCTGAAGCTCTTCCCTTTCCGTCTTGCAGATGACGTGGAAGAGGGCGAAGTACCGCGCATCCAGCTGGGCGAGATGCGCTTCACTCCGCCGGAGATTTCGGCCTACATCCTGCGCCAGCTCAAGCGAAACGCGGAGCGCTTCTTCGGCGAACCGGTGACGCAGGCTGTGATTACCGTGCCCGCGTACTTCAACGATGCGCAACGCCAGGCGACAAAGGACGCAGGCCGCATGGCGGGGCTCGAAGTGCTGCGCTTGGTGAACGAGCCCACGGCTGCGGCGCTGGCCTATGGGCTCGATCGGGCGAAGGTGGGCACAATCGCCGTCTATGACCTGGGCGGCGGAACCTTTGATATCTCGATTCTGAAGCTGCGCGATGGCATCTTCGAGGTGCAGTCGACCAACGGCGACACGCACCTGGGCGGCGACGATATCGACAATCTGTTGCTCGCGATCGCGCTCGACGAAATTCACGCCGAACACGGTGTGGACCTGCGCAAGCAGCCCGGCGCGGTTCAGGGGTTGCGCAAAGACGCCATCGACGCGAAGATCCGGCTCTCGACAGAAGAATCGGCCCACTTCGATATCGAGTTGCCCAACGGCGATCGCTACCAGCGCGATATTCCGCGCGAGGTCTTCGAGCAGCTGATCGAGCCGGTTCTAAATCGAACATCGGGACCTTGCAAACAGGCGATGTCCGATGCGGGCGTGACACCGGAACAGATCGATGAAGTGGTGCTGGTCGGCGGATCGACGCGTATTCCGGCAGTACGCCAATTGGTCGACGATCTTTTCAAACTTTCGGCGCGCGGCAAAAAGCCACACATAGGCCTAAACCCAGACGAAGTGGTTGCACTGGGTGCGGCCGTGCAGGCCGACATTCTTGCCGGTGCATCGAAGACAACCGAAGAGATGCTGCTGCTTGATGTCACGCCCCTCTCGCTGGGCATCGAGGCTTTGGGCGGCGTGGTGGCGCGCATTATCCCTCGCAATTCGACGATTCCGGCGTCGGCGACGGAGCATTTCACGACGGGTGTCGATGGACAGACGAACGTTGCCATTCATGTGCTGCAGGGCGAGCGGGAGCTTGCCTCGGATTGCCGGTCTCTAGCGCGCTTTGATCTAAAGGGCATTCCGCCGATGACCGCCGGCCTACCGCGCATCGAAGTGAAGTTCCTGATCGACGCCGACGGGATTCTTCACGTCTCCGCGCGCGAACAGCGCAGCGGAAAAGCTGCGGAAATCGAAGTGAAGGCAACGTATGGATTGACGGACGAGCAAGTCGAGGGGATGATCCTCGACTCTTTCGACAACGCGGAGTCGGATTTTGCCAAGCGGCTGCTGATCGAGGCGCGCAACGAGGCGGAGACGATCCTGACCAAGGTGGAGCAAGCGCGAACCAATCCTGCATGGGGCGCACTGGCTGGCGAAGAAGTCGCTGCGATTGACGCGGCACGCGACCGCCTGGCCGCAGTCAAGCTGGGAGAAGACCTGAATGCGCTGCGCGAGGCCACGCTGGCACTCGATCGCAGCACGCAACGCCTTGCAGAGTTGATGATGGATGCTGCGGTGACCACTGCGATTCGCGGCAAGACGATGCGAGACGCTGGTGAAGAGCTGGGCAACGAAGTGACGGCGCCGCACCCCATGGCTCCGGCGGAGTTCAAGTAGGGGCGAGTTAGCCGCGCTTTGCGCGCAGCCGCAGGTTGGCGAGTTAACAGGAATGCGCTGAGGAAATCTGAATTATGAGCGAAGCAGTCACAAGAAACATCCCGCCAGAGAAACTCGTTCGCGTGACCTTCGAGCCCGAGGGCAAGGTGGTTGAGTTCGAGTACGGCACGATGCCCTACGACCATCACGGCAAGCCGATGTCGTTCCTCGATGTCGCGGAGAACTTCGGCGTTTTTCTCGATCACGCTTGCGGCGGCTCGTGCGCCTGCACGACTTGCCACATCTGGATGAAAGACGGCGCCAGCGGCATCAGCGAAGCGGAAGACGATGAGCTCGACCGGCTCGACATGGCCGCCGACCAGCAACTCAACTCGCGCCTCGGATGCCAGGCTGTCATCACCAAGCCCGGCACCTATGTGGTCGAGATTCCCAAGTGGAATCGCAACTACGTGTCCGAAGGCAAGCCGCTGGCGCTGGCCGAACCGAAGTAGCGACGAGGAGAGAGATGCCCCGCGAAATTCACTGGACCGATGCCGAAGAGATCGGCATTCAGCTGCAGGAGAAGTTTCCCGACCTCGATCCGCTCACGGTTCGCTTCACCGATCTGCACCGCTACGTGACGGAGCTCGAAGGCTTCGCCGACGATCCAGCCAAATCGAATGAAGGAAAGCTCGAAGCCATTCAGATGGCGTGGCATGAAGAACACGAGGACGCGAAGGGCTAATCGCGCCGGTCAAACTCACCCCAACCGAACGCGGCTTCGAAGTGGCTGAATTCCGGCTTCTCGCCTGGCACAAGGTACACGCCGATCACATCAAAACGGACCTGCGGCATCTCCGCCAGAGGAAGTTGTCGCACATAGCGGCTCGCGAGACGTCGCAACACTGCGCGTTTATGAGAGCCGACGGCAGATTCAGCGGGTGTCATGTCATACGCCGTGCGCGTTTTCACTTCGACGAAGCACAGCAGGGACCCTTGCCACGCAAATCAGGTCCACATCGCCCGGAACATCGCCGGATGACCAGCGGCGCGCGACGATCGTATATCCCTTGCGTCGCAGATCGAAGAATGCTGCGTCTTCGCCCGCCAGACCGGTCGCCAGGTGCGCCGGCATATCTGGTTCGGAGCGTCGACGCCGGGTAATACGATCCAACCTGCCCAGCGCACGCTCGAGCAAATTGATCCGCAGCTGTGAAGCCCTTCCCATGGAAGACTATTGTCTGCCCGGGAAAGGCCACGCGCCAGAGCGCAGATCACAGCACATGCAGAGCAGGGTGAGCCGCGAGCTTTATGCCCCGTCGCCCACCGCAGCGGGTTCACGAAGCAAGCTGTGCTCCTTCTCGGCATCGATCAGGGCCTCTTCCAGAATGTCGAGGGCGACCGTTGCTTCTTCTGAGCTGACGACAAGCGGCGGGCACAACCGGATCGAGCTCTCGCCGCAGCCCAACACCATCAGGCCGCGCTCGAAGGCCAGTTCCTCCACACGATTGCGCAGAGCAGCTGCAGGCTCTCGTGTTGCCTTGTCCTTCACGAGCTCGATGCCAATCATCAGGCCACGGCCGCGGACATCGCCCACCGAGGGATGCGAGTGATGCCAACCTTCGAGGCGCTTCATGATCTCACCACCGACCTTGGCGGCATTGGCGATGCCCTCGCGCTGCAGGATATCGATGGTTGCCAGGGATGCCGCGATCGACACGGGATTGCCGCCGAAAGTCGATGCATGTGAGCCGGGCACCCAATCCATGATGTCGGCCTTCGTCATGCAGATGCCGAGAGGCATGCCGGATGCAATGCCTTTGGCCATGCAGACAATGTCCGGCTGGACGCCTGAGTGCTCAATTGCCCACCACTTGCCGGTACGGCCCGCGCCGCTCTGCACCTCGTCAACGACGAGCAAAATGCCGTGGCGGTCGCAGATCGCGCGCAATTCACGCAGGAAGTTAGTGGGAGCGACCACGTAGCCGCCTTCGCCCTGGATCGGCTCGACAAAGATCGCCGCAACTTCTTCCGGCGGAAGGATTGTCTTGAAGAGCTTCTCCTCGATGTAGCGCGCACAGCCCAGGCTGAAGGCTTCCTCTTCCTGCGGCCCGCCGGTACATCCGCGATACTCATACGGATAGCGCACGTGGGTCACGCCGGGCACCAGCGGACCAAAGCGCCGCTTCTGCTGCGGCTTCGATGCGGTGAGGGACAAGGCGCCCATGGTGCGGCCGTGGAACGCTCCGAGGAACGCGATGATGTTCTGGCGACCCGTGTGATAGCGCGCGATCTTCATCGCGCATTCGATCGCCTCGGCGCCGGAGTTGCCGTAGAAAAACTTGTGCGGGCCGGGCATGGGCGCAACCGCCGAGAGCTTCTCCGCGAGATCGGTCAGAGGCTCATTGTAAAAGTCGGTGCCGGAGATGTGAATCAGCTCTGCTGCCTGCTTCTGGATCGCGGCGACGACCTCAGGATGACAGTGGCCCGTCGAGGTGACGGCGATGCCGGCAGCGAAGTCGAGGAACTCGTTGCCGTCGACATCTTCGACGCGAACGCCGCGACCGCGCTTGGCGACCAGCGGATACGAACGCGTGTAACTGGGCGAGATCCAGCGCTTATCGGCTTCGACCGCAGCCCTCGCTTTGGGTCCGGGTAGCGAACCAACCAGTTTCGGCCCGTATTTCGAGTGAATCTCTTGTTTCGTCATCGCAGTTCTCCTCGGCAGATCGATTGTGCGGCTCAGCGCCCAGCTGACAGATGGAGCGCCGCCCGCCGACCCTCATCTTGAAGGTCGTCCCATTCCGCAGACCCAAGCGGGTCCGGTAGGCAGGCGAGGATCTTCGGCGGTCTGGTACTAATCGCCGCCGAAGAGGCTAGGTCGTGTGCGGGTGGGCAGCACGCGCAAATGCTTGCGAGGGCAGATGCAGCGCGCACGCGAGCCGGACCAGCTCTTTCGAGCCGGCATCAACGGTATCGCGCATGCGACAAGCTTGTGCATTGGTTTCCCGCTGCCTATGAGGATAGCATGTGGTCAAAACGGCGCGTTACGCGACTAGATCCCTGGCTTCTTCTCAAAGGCGTTTGCAGGGACCAGCGCCGTCGGGGCCTCACTCTCAAGGACAGCCGAACCGCCTTCAATCACCTTCAACGCATCGTCGTCTGCGGCCAGCGCCATCCAGCAGACCGCGCCTTTCTTCAGCAGCGTACACGCGATCTCCACGGTGTAAGAAGACTCCGGATGCCCCTTGGGCGTTCCCTTGGCGCGCTCGATCCACATGCTGTGGTTGCCCAGCGTATAACCGCCATAGACCGGATCGGCGATATCGAAGCTCTGCTTGATGCCCTCGGAGGCTCCCTGCGCAAAGCCGGGCAGGTCCTTGGTGGTCATCGATTGGCCAAAGCAGTCGAACGGTAGCTCGACCACAACAAGAACCGAGGCTGGCTCTCCGTGCCGAGCCGTCAGCGCAATCTGTACGCAGGCGACGCCTTTTTTTTCATCATCGGATGACGCATTCTTCTGCGCTTGTTCCTTCACTTCAGGCAGCGTCGGGTTGGAGTTCACGACTTCCCAATTGTTGGGAAGTGAATAAGAGAAACCCAGATCGCTCGCGTGCGCCTCAGAGGAAGGCGCCGGGGTCTGGCCAGTCAGGGCTGTTCCGCAGAGGGACAGAGCTAACGCAATCGAAACCGCTTTCATTCGCGGCAAGTCTATCACGCAGACGCGACACGACTCGGTGGCAGCGATGCCTCCATCCCGCGAAGCGTAGCGAGTCTCGCTCTGACGCACGAAAGCCCGCCAGAATAAGTGGCGGGCTTTCGCGCAGACCCGAACTTCTGGGTCATTGGTTAGGAGTGAAGGTTGTTCCCCAATTGATGAGACTACGTTAGCCTGTCTCTTCTCGCCGAAGCAAGTGAAATCCCTTAGTTTTACGTAACTTGCCGCGAAAGTGCCATACCGTTATGCGGCTTTCGTAACGTGTGAAAATCACAACGAGCGACGCTTGTCACGAAGGACGCGAGGGTCCTTCCTCGGCTCGTAACTATAGTCACGGATGAAGAAAGTAGGAGGAGGCAGCGGAGAGAATCCCAAGGGCTGCAAAGCCGATTCCGAAATACCAGTAGAGACGGCTCCGGGTCAGCAAAGTGACCGAAGTGATGACCAATCCGATCTCAAGAAGAGCTTCGCCCAAATCGAACCGGATCGCACGCGCCTCAGCTTTCGAAACCGACGCTTCCAAAGCATCGGCTTCGCCTTTCAGCGTGTCGAGATCGTCGTTCCACTTCGCCTGGTGCGATGCATATTCCTTCTGGAGCTTCTGAGCGGCAGGTTGGTCCGCGATCGTCACGGCGCTCAACAAATCCGCTGCAAGCGCAGTGTCATTCGAGCGGATCTTATGTGCCTGATACTCATTCCATTTGTCGGTGGCCTTGTTCTGGTCGAGCACCGCCTGCGTGTGCGCACGATGCCCGAGCACAGTCGTTACGGCCACCAGCACGGCCAGCACGCTCATTGTGAATGCGACGGGACGCATAGTTTGCCCATACTCGGCGTGCTCCCGCAATTCGTCTGCTTCGTTGGTTGACATCTTTTGGCCCTGAACTACTTCCGCTTCCAGCGTGTTCCTTCTTTCGAATCTTCGATCAGCACGCCTTTTTCGGTGAGTTGTTTGCGAATCTGATCGGCACGCCCAAAGTCGCGCCTCTTCTTTGCGACATCGCGTTCGGCAACCAACGCATTGATCTCGTCGTCGCCGATCGATGCGCTTGCCAGCAGCGCGGGCGCAACGTCCGCCATACGTCCTGCCTTCTCGGCCCAGGCCAGCGCGCGGCGCGTAGGTTCTGCGTCGCGATCCTCCATCACGTCGAAGACAGCATCGAAGTCTTTGAGGACAGGCAGAATCGCATCGCGATCGGCTGCTGAAAACTGCCCGCGATCCAATGCGGTGTTCGCGGCGCGAACCAGTTCAAAGATCGGTGCGCGTGCATCAGCTGTATTCAGATCGTCGCTGAGCGCCTCGAGAAACTGCGCGTGGGCCTTCGCCGCAGCCGCGGGGATCGAGCCTTCCCCTTCCGTCGAGGCCGACGCAAACTTCGCAGCGCCAAGCCGCTGATGAAACGTGCGCAGTCGCTCAATTGCGTTTGTCGCCTCGGTCAGCACTTCGAAGGTGAAGTTCAGTTGATGGCGGTAAGGCACGGAGATCAGCGCAAGCCGAATGGCTGATGCCTTGTATCCCTTGAGCAGCAGATCGCGAAGCGTGTAGAAGTTTCCCTCACTCTTCGACATCTTGCGTCCGTCGACGAGCAGGAAGCGTACATGCATCCAGTGACGCGCAAACGTCTTGTGCGTGACACTCTCGCTCTGCGCGATCTCATTCTCATGATGCGGGAACATGAGGTCTTCGCCGCCAGCATGCAGGTCGAAGCTCTCACCCAGATACTCCATCGCCATCGCCGAGCACTCGATGTGCCAGCCGGGCCGTCCACGTCCAATCGGCGTCTCCCAGGAGGTCTCACCCGGCTTGGCCGCCTTCCATAGGGCAAAGTCGCGCGCCGAGTCTTTCTCGTACTCGTCTACATCCACCCGCGCGCCGTCTTCGATGCCGCTCAGGTCCTTCTTGCTGAGCTTGCCGTACTCGGGAAACGCTGAGAGCCGGAAGTACCAGCTGCCGTCGTCAACTTTGTAGGCTGCGCCGGATGCCGCCAGATGCTCGACGAGTTCCACCATGCGAGGGATATGCTCGGTGGCCCGCGCGATCACTTCGGGCTTCTGGACGCGCAAAGCCTCCAGATCCTCGAAAAATGCCTCAATGTAGGGGGCGGTGTAGTCGCCGATTGCTATACCACGCTCGCTGGCGTTGCGGATGATTTTGTCGTCAACGTCAGTGATGTTCATCACATGACGCAACGATAGGCCCCGCAGCCTGAGGAATCGACGCAGCACGTCGATCTGCAGGAAGGTGCGAAAGTTGCCAATATGCCCGTAGTCGTAGACGGTCGGTCCGCAGGCATACATGCGCAACGCTTTACCATCCAACGGCGTAAGTTCGTCCAGCTGTCCCGAGAGGGTATTAAAAAGGCGGAGAGTCATTCCTTAGTCATTACTCGTGCGTAGGTTCGTACCAACACTTTTGCGCAATACCACTCCCGATTGTAACAGCGCAAAATATTCACTAATTACGGGCAATCCGCGCAACTTGAGGGCCCGTTGGTGTATAGATGGGAAGATACTCCCCCTGATTTTTTCCCGCTCGAAAGGAGGTTATGGAAAGCGAAGTCCTGTCTCTGCTCTGCGATCCGGATACGCGCTACAACTTCGAGCTGGAAGGGAGTACTCTCCGCAATACCGCTACGGGCCGTGTTTATCCCATTCGCGACGGAATTCCTTTATTTGTCAGCACGTTGACTGGTCCAAACCTGAAGTATCAGGCGTTATACGATCGCATCGCCCCCGGCTACGATCTGGCTGAATCGCTTTATCGAGTCGTCCTGCGCAAGCCGGACTTCCGCCGCGAAATCATGCCTGCACTGGAGGTCGCACCCGGCATGCGCGTGCTCGAAGTCGGCGTGGGCACCGGCGCCAACCTGCGCTATCTTCCCCACGACCTCGACTTCTTTGGCCTCGACATCTCCTGGGGTATGTTGCGCAAGTGCCGCAAAGCTCTCAAAAAGTCGCGGCGCAAGGCGCATCTCTTCCATGGAGAGGCAGGCCGGCTGCCCTTTCGCGCCGAAGTCTTCGATTGCGTGTTTCACGTTGGCGGCATTAACTTCTTTTCCGATCCGGCCCGGGCCATCCGTGAGATGATCTGGGTCGCCAAACCAGGGACAAAGATCGTCATCGCCGACGAAACGGAGAAGGTCGTGCGCGACAGCTACCAGAAGAATCCGGCGACCAAGGCCTACTTCCCGCCTGGCACGGAGCATGTCCGTTGCCCCATCGACCTCGTTCCTGAAGAGATGGAAGAGATTCGCGCACGCGAGATCGCCGGGGGCAAGCTTTATCTGCTCACATTTCGCAAGCCGATCAAAGCCACGCGCTAGGCAGCCGTCAGGTTCGGCACCTCCAAAACGCAGGCAGATTCAAAACCGCCCAGAGCGCTCCGCTCAGGCAAGCGAGAATCTCAATCAGCCGGTCCGTGAGTGTAATGGTGAAGACGATCATGCTCACAAAGATGCCCCATTTGGCAGATTGCTCCCGGAAGGCCGGAAACCACCCGGTGGATGCCTGTAGGGCTTTGGGCCTCCCGATCGGATCGCTTGCCATCAGGCGGAGAAGGCGCACTCCCTCGCCACACACGAGAAGAACAAAACCCAACAGCGGCAAGAGAGACGCGAATCCGGCCGCGTAGAAGAACTCACCGAAGTAGTGCTGGCGCACCAGAGATCGCGATGGCGGAGAGTCTGTCTGCACCGACGCACTCGCGCGAGTACACAAAACAGCGCCGACCCCGATGAGCAGCGTCGCAGCGAGAAAAAATCCGCGCTCCAGCAATCGGTTGACGGGTGAATCCCGGACAAATCTCCAGACTGCATCCTCGGGATCGAAAAGATAGGTTGCGACGGCCACCGCAATCAGAGCATGGCGCACGATCGTCGGGTGCCTGCGCTCGAACTCGGTAGCCTGCACCAACATCTCTTAGCGCCCCAGCACCAGCGAAGGATCGGCCGACAGACTCGGCAGTGCATACTCACCGGCAACAAAACGGGGCCATGCAGCCGCCGCGATCATGGCGGCATTGTCCGTCGAGAGTGCCAGCGCCGGAAATGAAACCTCCACTCCGCGCCGTACCGCTTCGGCAATGAAACGCTCGCGCAACTCTCCATTGGCAGCCACGCCTCCGGTTACGAGGATGTGCATCGCGTCCAGCTCTTCGGCGGCCGCAAAGGTCTTCTTGAGCAGATCACCTACGACCGCATGTTGGAAGCTGGCCATGAGATCGAGCGTGGTGGGATCGCACATCTCCAGCGCATCCTTGATCGTGGGCCGGGCAGGCGCATCGGGACCGGTAAACAGAGCCTCGCGCCGCGCTTCCGCTTCCGGCTTCAGGTTGTGTAGCTCCACATAGCGCAGGACAGCTGTCTTGATCCCCGAGAATGAAAACAGAAAATGCGGATTAAGCGCGGCGATCGGGGCGGTCCTCGCGGCTTTAGTGCGTGGCGCGGCCCCGTGGAGATGAACTTTCGTCTTGATCTGGGAGAACGAGAATGGGACTGCCTTCGGATCGCCGAAGCGAGCCAGCCCATCGATCCAGGGACCACCGGGATAACCGAGACCGAGCAGTTTGGCGACCTTGTCATACGCTTCGCCGGCTGCGTCGTCCAAGGTGCGCCCGACCAATGTGTATCGCCACGTACCGTGGGACGGTTGGGCGAGATAGAGATGCGTGTGGCCCCCGGAGACCACCAAGGCCAGGGCCGGCTCGGCCTCGGATGCCCTTTGTTCGTCCAGTCCCTCGATCTTCATGCGCTGGTTGAGCAGGACCGCGTGAATATGCCCTTCGAGATGATTCACCGCAACGAGGGGCAGGCCTTGCGCGAAGGCCAGGCCCTTTGCGTAGGTGACGCCGACGAGCAACGCACCGGCCAGTCCCGGGCCGTTGGTCACGGCAATCGCGTCCAGATCGGCAAGCGTCACACCTGCCTCGGCCAGCGCGGCATGCACCACAGGCACGATGGCGCGCAGATGCTCGCGGCTGGCGAGTTCCGGCACCACACCGCCGTACTTCGCGTGGGTCGCAATCTGTGAGGCCACCACGGACGACAGCGTGCGCGCGCCTCGTTCGACGACCGCCGCCGCCGTCTCGTCACACGAGGACTCAATGCCCAAGATGAGGCCTGAACCGCTCATTTATCCAGTGTAGTGGGATACACCTGCAATCAAGCGTGCCGACCGCGCGACAATATCTGCAGCCACCATGCCCGCCTCGCCAAGACTCGACTCGGCCCTGCATATCATTGCCACTCTCCGCGAGCGCGGCTACGAAGCCTACTTCGCGGGCGGCTGTGTGCGCGATCTTCTCCTGGCCCGCGAGCCTGCGGACTACGACATCGCCACCTCTGCCACGCCGGACGTGGTGCTCGACATGTTCCCGCGGACCTTCGCGGTGGGCGCGCACTTTGGAGTGGTGCTGGTTTCCGGTGGGTCTGAGAACCCGTCCAAAGAGTTGGCCCCACCGCAGGTGGTAACGGAGGTGGCGACCTTCCGCTCCGACGGTGCCTATTCCGACGGCCGCCACCCGGATGAAGTGCGCTACACGCTGAGTGCTGCCGAAGATGTGCAACGCCGCGACTTCACCATCAACGGCCTTTTACTAGACCTCTTGCAGGGGAACGGATCTTTGGACGAGGGCTTCGGCGATCCGAAAGCCCTCCGCGCTGCCGTGCTGGATCACGTGGGCGGCCTGGCCGATCTCGATGCCGGCATTCTCCGCGCTATCGGCCCGCCTGCGCGCCGCTTTCAGGAAGACCAGCTCCGCCTGCTGCGTGCCGTGCGCTTCGCCGCGCGCTTCGGCTTTGCGATCGAGCCCGTGACCCTTGCGGCGATCCGAGCACTGGCACCAAAGATTCACGCAGTCAGCCGAGAGCGCGTGCGCGATGAGCTGACCAAGATGCTAACCGAAGGCAATGCACGGCGTGCCTTTGCGCTATTGGACGAGACCGGCCTGCTCGCCGAGGTCCTGCCCGAAGTTGCGCGCATGAAAGGTGTCGCACAGCCGCCCCAGTTCCATCCCGAGGGCGATGTCTGGGTCCACACGCTGCTTTTGCTCGAGCAACTCCCTGCCGGATGTCCGCTCACGCTCGCCTGGGGCGCGATGCTGCATGACGTGGGCAAGCCGCCGACATTTCGCGTCGCACCGGACCGTATCCGTTTCGACAATCACGTTGAGGTCGGCGTCGCCATCGGTGCCGAGATTTGTCGACGCCTGCGCTTCTCCAACGACGACACGCACCAGATTCTCGCCCTGATCCAGAACCACATGCGCTTTGCCGACGCGCCGCAGATGAAAAAATCAACGCTGAAGCGCTTCTTCCGCCTCGATCGTTTCAACGAGCACCTCGAACTCCATCGCATGGATTGCCTCGCCGCGCACGGCAACCTGGACCTTTGGAACTTCGTGCGTGATCGCTATGAAGCCACGCCTGCGGAGGTTGTCCGTCCCACGCCGCTCCTCACGGGCCGCGACCTTATCGCTGCCGGCTACACTCCCGGTCCGCAGTTTCACGAAATGCTCCAGTCTGTCGAAGATGCGCAGCTGGAAGGCGGAATCGCGACCGCCAATGAAGCCCTCGCCCTTGTTCGGCAACGCTTCGGCTCTGCTTCGGTGCGCGAGTAACGTCACCACTATCGGCGACAATCGGTGTATGCCGTCCAGTCCGCGCTCCTGCGATGTGATCGTCCTGGGTGCAGGTGCTGCGGGCTTGATGTGCGCCGCCGTCGCAGGCCAGCGCGGACGCCGCGTCGCACTTCTTGAGCACAATGCACAGCCGGGCCGCAAGATCCTCATCTCCGGCGGAGGCCGCTGCAACTTCACCAACATTCACTGCACGCCGGCGAATTTCCTCTCGAACAATCCCCACTTTGCCAAGTCTGCTCTCGCGCTGTATCAGCCGCAGCACTTTCTTGAACTCGTCGAACGCTACCGGATTCCATGGCACGAGAAGACGCTGGGACAGTTGTTCTGCGACGGCTCCGCGCGCGTCATTCTGGATATGCTGCTGGCCGAATGCGAGAAGGGCGGCGTTGAGCTTGTGCTGAATGCGCGCGACGTCCGTGTAGAGCCAGCAGGCGGTGTCTTTCAGATCGCCTGTTCGCAGGGCGAATTTGGCGCGAACGCACTAGTGATTGCGGCTGGCGGCCTTTCGATTCCAAAGATGGGTGCGACCGGCCTAGCCTACGATCTGGCGCGGCAATTCGGACTGCATGTCGTCGAGCCCCGTCCAGCCCTTGTGCCACTGATTCTCGGCGAAGCGGAAGCCGGCTGGACTACCCTCGCCGGTGTCTCGGCCGAGGTGATCGCGAAGGCTGGGCCAACTCAGTTTCGCGAGAAGCTACTCTTCACACATCGCGGACTCAGTGGGCCTGCCGTGCTGCAGGCGTCTTCGTATTGGCAGCCGGGCCAAATGCTCGCCGTCGACATCGCACCCGACGCCGACGTGCTTCGCCCTCTGTTGGCGCCCGGTGCGCGTCGCGATGTGGGCGGGATGCGCCAAGCTCTGCGCGCCGCGCTTCCACAACGACTGGCCGATCGCCTTGTCGACATCGGCTCACCCAACGGCTGGTCTAACGCCGCTCTCGTAGCGTGCGAGCGGCGCCTGCATCGCTGGGAGTTTCATCCCACTGGCACCGAAGGTTTTGAAAAAGCGGAGGTCACGGCAGGCGGCATCGATACCGCCGCTCTCAACTCGCGCACGATGGAAACGCGCGGCGTGCCCGGCCTCTTCTTCATCGGCGAGGCCGTCGATGTCACTGGCCATTTGGGCGGATTCAACTTTCAGTGGGCATGGGCCTCGGCGGTGGCTGCGGGGCGCGCTCTCTGAACTACTCCGCTGGTGCTACAGGCTTGGCAGGCGGCTTCAGAACAAATCCCTTGCGCACCAGCACAAAACCGGGCTGCGGCAGCTCGGCCTGCAGCAGCTGGTTCTCCGGACTGGCGAACAGGTCGGTATGCGCTCCGTTGATCGTCGCTACCAGATGATGCACGGTGAGGGTCTTGCCATCGAAAGTGCCCTGCTCGTCGGGATACGTCGCCAAAGTGATCGGCGCAACCGAGCCCGCCCGCTTGGGAATGACGGCCCACAAGTCGCGATTGTTGCGCGCCACGGCCAGCGCCAGCAGCGTTTCGAGAGCACCTGGGTCGAAATCCGGGAGAAAAACAGCGGAGCTGTGCGCCTCGAGCCGCGAAGTCGTACTGCGCCCATTGGCCGAAATGTTCATCAGCAACTGCGCCGCATCGGGCTTAGCCGTCACGCTCACAGCCTGGTCGTTCACCGTCGCGCTCAAGAGAACATGTTTGAGTTCATTGGCCGAAGTCAGATCTTCGTTCTTCGAGAGAGCATAGTCGAGCCCCTGCATCGCCACCTTGACCGTTGAACTCGAATCGTAGCCGTCTGGCATCGCCGCGATGTGAAAGCTCGCCGTGCCGACGGCCTGCCCGTGCTGGCTCACGGTGAAGCTCGCGTCCGAGGCCGCTGCAGGGCTTGCTGCCGGACGCGCGCCAGAACTCGGTCCCGACGTTTGAGCAGCAAGCAATCCAGCAGAAAGAACCAAGGCAATCAGTCCCGCAGAGGGGATCAACGCAAAACTGCGCACACCATTCTCCATTCCGTACTGACATATAGACGTGCAACAGGCCGCGCAAGTTGTGGAGCGGGGACCTGCAAACCCGACCGAGCCTCGCGCGTTATCCTCTTTCTTTGAGGTGTGCCTTGACTGAAAGCGACGTCCGCCCGCAGCTTGCCCGTCCTCAACTCACTTACCTGGGCACCGTGCTCGACGAGCTGCGCGCCAAGGGCACACACTTCAGCCTGCGTGTGCTCGACGATCAGCAGGCGCCGGTCTGCCACTATGACGGCAAAGAGGTCATCAACCTCGCCAGCAACAACTATCTTGGTCTGGCCAACCATCCCAAGCTTATCGAAGCGGCGCTGGCCGCCACCCGCACCTATGGAGTGGGGTCGGGAGCCGTGCGGACGATCGCCGGCACCATGCGCATCCACATGGAGCTCGAAGAGAAGATCGCGCGCTTCAAGAACGTCGAGGCCTGTGTGGTCTTTCAGTCCGGCTTCGCGGCCAACGCCGGTACCGTCAGCGCCATCCTGGGCAAGGACGATTTCATCCTGTCGGACGAGCTGAATCATGCCAGCATCATCGACGGCGCGCGGCTGTCGCGGGCCAAGATCAAGGTCTTCCACCACAAAGATGTGGGGCACTGCGAGGAACTACTCCAAGAGGTAGAGAAAGAACCGGGGCACAAGCTGGTCATCACCGACGGCGTCTTCTCGATGGACGGCGATATCGGCCCGGTCGACAAGCTGGCCGCGCAGGCGGAGAGGTACGGCGCGATCATGATGGTCGACGACGCCCACGCTTCGGGCGTGTTGGGCCGCAACGGCCGCGGGTCGGTCGATCACTTTGGAATGCATGGGCGTGTCGACGTGCAGGTGGGTACCCTCTCGAAAGCAATTGGCGCGCTGGGCGGGTACGTCTGCGGATCCAAGGATTTGATTGACTACCTCTACCATCGGGCACGACCGTTCTTGTTCTCCACCTCGCATCCGCCGTCTGTCGCGGCCACCTGCATCGCCGCGTTCGACATTCTGGAGAACGAGCCGCATCGTATTGAACGGCTCTGGGGAAATACCCGCTATTTTCAGGGCCAGCTCAGGAGTGCCGGATTCAACATCGGCGGCGTCAACACACCAGCAACGGAGACGCCGATCACGCCGGTCATTGTGGGCGAAGGCCGCGCAGCGATGGACTTCTCTCGCGCGCTCTTCGACGAAGGTGTGATGGGCACGGGCATTGCGTTCCCGACTGTGCCTGAGGGTAAGGCGCGGATTCGGCTCATTCTCACCAGCGAACACACACGCGCGCAGCTCGACCGCGCTCTCGAGACGTTGACACGAGTGGCGAAGCGGATGGGAATTCTGTGATTGCTCACCTACGCGGCAAGCTCATCCACAAGGAACCCGGCCGGGCCATCGTCGAGGCAGCGGGCGTCGGCTACGACGTCACCATCTCCGTGCCAACATTCACGTCGCTGCCCTCGGTGGGCGTCGAAGCCTCGCTCCACATCTACACCCAGGTAAGCGAAGACCAGATTGCGCTCTTTGGCTTTATGGACCGCGAGGAGAAGCGCCTGTTTGAGCGGCTCATCACCGTCAGTGGCGTTGGTCCAAAGCTCGCCATCAAGATGCTCAGCGGGCTTTCACCTGAAAGAACGGTTCAGGCCATTCGCGCGCAGGATCACGCGCAGTTGACGCGGATTCCCGGCGTGGGGAAGAAGCTTGCCGAGCGTCTGGTGGTCGAGCTGAAAGACAAGCTCGAAGACTTCGCCGTCCCGCCCACGCCGTCGACAGGCGTGCAAGGCCCAGCGGTCGACGATGTGCTCTCGGCTCTCGTCAATCTTGGTTATCAGCGTCCGGCGGCAGAGAAGGCGATCGAGCAGGCGGTCGCGAAAGACAAGGCCCTGACAGCGGATTTCGACGGGCTCTTCCGCGGTGCACTCAAAACTATTCGGTAGACCAGCAATTCTGGGCCCTATTTGTGAATGCGTCTCCCACCCAGTGAATTTCCTCAGAAAATGGCTTGTTTGCACAGCTCCGAGCGCACATCGCCCAACACGAAATGCACTAGACTCTCTCAAGATGCCGCGCACCGCGAAACCCGCTCCTGCTGTCGCAGCTCCCTATCTTCGCCCTGAAGCTCTTACCTTCCTGCGCAACCTCGCCAAGCACAACGACCGCGCCTGGTTTCAGCCGCGCAAGGCGCAGTTCGAAGCCGAACTCAAAGAACCGATGCTGGCCATCGTCCGCAAGATCACCGATGCGATGCTCGACTTCGCGCCCAACCACGTGCGGCCCGCCGAAAAGTCCCTGTTCCGAATCTATCGAGACACGCGCTTCTCTTCGGACAAGCGCCCCTACAAAACGCACGTCGCTGCGTGGTGGTCCCACCAGGGCCTGCAGAAGACCTCCGGCGCGGGCTACTACTTTCACGTCAGCTCCAAAGAAGTGATTGTCGCGGCCGGCGCCTACATGCCGGAGAAGGAACAACTGGCGCAAATTCGCCACTGGCTGCTCGACAACCACTTGTCGTTCCGGAAACTCCTCCAAAAGTCTGCCGTCCGCAGGACTTTCTCAGAGTTCGAGTGCAACTCTCTCACGCGTTCCCCGAAGGGTTTCCCGAAGGACCATCCTGCGCTTGACCTGATCCTGTGCCGCCAGTGGGGCCTCGCGGCCACTCTGCCGGCGAAGACGGCTCTTGACGCAAAGTTCGCCGGCCTCGTCATTCGCCTCTTCCGCCTCGCGGCGCCCATGGTCGACGCGTTGAATACGCCCATCGCGGCGGCGCTGGCACCGAAGAAAAGGGTCCTTTTCGGCCTGCACTAGCTCGCAGTTGCGAATCTCGTTTCGGCCGCTGTTGACGCGCCTTTTGGAGCTTCTTAGCCAAAAAACCGCCATTTTCAGGCCAAAATCGGCATTTAAGGTACAAAAACCCAAGAAAACTGTGGAAAATCGGCGTTTTCCCATTGACTTTGCCCACCTCCAAGCCGCATTGTTTTCAACGACAGGGTTCTGTACGAACCCGCATGAATACAGGGGTTTCGTGCAAACGTTGCCTCGGTCGCACTCCCTCCATGCGGTACGCTTTATGGCTTCTTTGCTCTTATTCTGAGGATGCCGAGCGGCGGAAACCCAGGCAACAACGGCTGCCCGAAAGGCACCCAAGAAGGAGAAAATTACATGGCAACAGGACTCACAAAGACTGCTCTTACCCGGAGCCTGGCTGAGAAGCTTGAACTGACCAACAAACAATCCGCGGCCTTCCTTGACCTGCTCGCCGAGACCGCCATCAAGGAAACCAAGAAGAACGGCGTCTTCGTCATTCCCGGCATCGGCCGCCTCGTGAAGGCAGAGCGCAAGGCCCGCATTGGCCGCAATCCGCAAACCGGCGAAGCCATCAAGATCAAGGCCAAGACCGTCGTCAAGTTCCGCGTAGCCAAGGCTGCGAAGGACGTCATTGCCCCCCCCAAGAAGTAGTTCATCCGGACTGGCCCTTTGAAGCGGGGGAGAGGCTTAATGCTTCTCCCCTTTTCTTCTGCCCGCCGATTTTTTCGAATTCAACGCTCCCGCTCCGACATCCAATAGGTCGATGGCAAGTTCGACCTCACTCTCAGATCGCTCCCTCCCGAGCTTCTCGGTGCAGGGCTCGCCGCTGGTGTTGCTGCGCCTCGAAGGGCTCGCAGTCGCGGTGCTCACCTTCGTGCTCTATGCGCGCACCGGCGCAAGCTGGTGGCTCTTCGCTGCATTGTGGCTCGCACCCGATCTCTCCATGCTCGCCTATCTCCACAGTTCGTGCTGGGGCGCGCGGATCTACAACGCCGCCCACACCTACGTTGTTCCTGGCGTACTCGTCGTCGCGGCGCTCCTGATGGGCGCGAAGGCGCAACTTCCCTTTGCATTGATCTGGATCAACCACATCGGCATCGATCGCCTGATGGGCTATGGACTGAAGTACTCGAACGGTTTTGGCTGGCCCCACCTGGGCCGTTTGGGCAAGCAGAACGCTCCCGTACAATGAACGCGGAATGATCCTCTATGGTGCGCTGGCGATGGTCTGTCTGATCGCCGGCTTCGGGCTTGGCATGTACGAACACGATCTGCGTTGGCAGATCGTCCGTGCTGTTCACAGTGTTCGCCCGGACCTCGGACCCTTCGTTCTGTTCGCTCGCGTTGGGTCGTCGGCGCGGCGGTCCGAAGTTCTGAGCCTCTATCGGGCTCACTTCCCGAACGGCTCTCTCCTCAAGCGACGATCGATTGTTCTCTTCGCGGCTCCAGGATGTTTTGTGCTAGGCGCGATCTTTCTGGTGGTCGCGTTTACGCGTTCGTAGCGGGCTTCGTTTCTGCGGATGCGGCCGGCAGCAGCGCGCGCACCACGAGCGAAATGCCGAAGCTGACCAGGACAGCCCTGCCCATCAACCGGTCGTCGTAGGTCCAAGACAGAGCCGCGAGCGTAAAGAAAACACCGATCGGCAGAATCTCAGCCAGCACGCCACGCGGCCAATTGGGCTTGTTGCCGCCTGGTACAACATCCGTTCTCAATCTCGGGATCAGACGCGGCTCGAATGCAAGATAGGCCCAATACGGCGCGCCAAGCTGCTGCGAAAGAAAAGCTTCCTCGCCCAGAATCAGTCGCAACAGAAAGAGGGTCAGGAGCACGAGAGCGAAGAGCGCACCCGTCGGCGGCATCATGAAAGCCAGCGCTGCCACCATGCACCACAGGCCGAGATACAGTGGATTGCGCACAAAGCGATACGGCCCATCGGCCATCACACCCTCGGCCCGCATGTTCGCGCTCTGCACGATTGTCGAACCGAGGTAGGCAGTCCCCCACACGCGCAGCGCGGCGCCGATTGCGGCAATCGATGCACCAGCGATGATCACGGCAGATGTAGCCAGGTTGAACGGCATGGATCCGCTGCGGCTCAACTCGAGGGCGAGCCATTCGAGCGAAGAGATGCGGCTGCCGATGCCCCATCGCTCGATCCACGGCGCCCAGAAGCCCAAGATGATGATCGCCGCATTGATCGCCATCCGCAGCCGAAACTCAATTGCCGTCGCTCGCACGCGGTCCTCCCGCTGGTGCGATTGTACGATTCGGCGTCAGCAGAAGTTCCCGGTCACTCGTAGCACAGAGCCTTCATCGGGTCGGTCTTCATTGCGCTGCGCGCGGTCGAGTTCCGCATCAAAATCGTTGGCGTGCCCGCCAAAGAGTCGGCTCCGCACCGCGAGCAGCTTTCTCATCACTCGCCTCCTATCCGCCGCGGAGGGCCACCATGGGATCGACACCCGCGGCACGCCGCGCTGGAACCCACGCCGCCACAAGCGCCACGGCTGCCATCAGCAACGGAACAGCACAAAGTGTCAGCGGATCCTGCGGGCTGACTTCAAAGAGAAAGCTGTGCAGGGTCCGGCCCAGCGCCATCGCACCTCCCAGGCCCACGACGCAGCCGCCGGCAGCCAGCAGCAGGCTTTGCCGTACGACTGCCATAACGATCTGCCAGCGCTGCGCACCCAAAGCGAGCCGCAAACCTATCTCCTGAGTTCTCCAGCTCACGATGTAAGCGATGAGACTGTAGACTCCAACCGCGCCAATCACCACGGCAAGCCCGCCAAAGCCGAGCAGCAGCACGGCCAGCGCACGCGGTGCAGCCACCGAACTCGCGACAACTTCATCCATCGAGCGAACCCGCGTCACAGGCACCAACGAATCGACGTTGGCGACCGCGCGCCGCAATCCTGCCGCTGTATCGGCGGGTGTGCTGTGTGTACGCAGCAGCACATACATCATCGGAACCTCGGTTTCAGGTGTGATCGGCAGGTAGACCTGATCGTCTATGTCGCCGCTGAGACTTCCTTCCCGAGAATCGCGCACCTCACCGACGATGATGCTTGCCTTCGCCGGGACCCATAGCCCGGGGGTCGGCTCGTCGCGCACGTTCAGGACGTGCTTGCCGATCGGATCCTGATTCGGCCAAAGCCGCTGAGCCAAATGCTCATTGACAACTACGGCTCGTGTCGCGCCCGAAGTATCTTGCTGATCAAGCAGACGACCTCGAAGCAGGCGCAGTCCCAATACGTCGAAGTACCCCGCCGAAACGACGCGGCCTGCTGCCAATTGTCCCTCATCCCGCGGGTTACGGGGATGGTTCTCGGCGTCGAACACATAGCTTCCCCTGTTGCCGTTGAGAGGCAGAACATCTGACAGCGCTATACCATTCACGCCAGCAATTCCCTGCGCGCGATCGAGCATCGCCTCAAAGAACACTCGGCAGCGCCCCTGTTCCTTGCAGGTTCCGCTGTCGAGCGAGACTTCTGCACTCACGATGTGTCCTGTTTGGAACCCGGGATCGACCTGCGAAAGCTTGTAGAGGCTGTGAAGTGTCAGGCCCGCAACGGTGATCACCATGACCGATAGCCCGATCTGCGCGATCACCAGAGCCATCGACACGCCGAAGCTCGCTCCTTTTCCCATGACGCCGCGACTGCCGGCGCGAAGCGTTGCCAGCAGATTGATCGACACCATCTTGATTGAGGGAACGAGGCCGAACAGAACTCCGGCTAACACCGACGCGCCTAAGGTGAACAGAACGTCTCCCATATGAAGCGAGATGTCCTGGATGCGTGGTGTATCTTGCGGCATCAGGCGAAGGAAGATGCGCAGGCTCGCAAACGCTGCTGCCAAACCGACGATGCCTGCTGTTACGCCGAGCACGATGCTTTCCGAGATCAGTTGCTGAATGAGCCGGCGCGTAGACGCACCGACAGCGCCACGAATAGCAATCTCGCGCTCGCGGGCCGTGGCACGGGCCAGCATCAGGTTCGCTACGTTAGCGCATGCAATGAGCAGAATGAGCCCGACGGCGCCGAAGAGCAGCAGAAGTCGAGGCCGGGTATCACCGGTCACCGCTTGCAGAAGCGGCTTTACGACCGTATTGGCCGCCCAGGCATCTGGCATGCGCCATGGAAAGAGCGTGAGGAGCATCGGCTGTAGTCGCCGGAATTCTGCCTGAGCTTGACCCGGCGCAACACCGTCGGCGAGCCTTCCGAAGGCTTCAAGATCGAATACCTTCCACGGCTCGTAGGGGTCACTGCGGCTATAGGAGATGGGAATGACGAATTGCGTGTCGGCGTAGGGAAAATGCACGCCCGCCGGCATCACGCCGACGATGCGGCGGGAAACTCCGTCGATGCGCAGAGAGCGACCCAGAGCCGAGGGCGCACCAGCGAAGTGCTGCCGCCAATAGCCATAGCTCAGCACCACATCGTGATCCTGGCCGGCGATCGCATCGTCCGTATTGAAGAAATCTCCCAGAGCGGGATGGATGCCCAAAGTGCCGAATGCATTGACCGAGACAGCCGCACCGAATACGCGATCGGGAACGTCCGAGTCATCCAGATTCGATTCAGAGTCCGGGCCAAATGCAGTGATGGAACTGAATGCGCGCAAGTGTGTGTTTAGCTCGCGAATCCAGCCTTTCGGAACCGGGGTTGTGTTGCCGTTGGTATTCGTCGCGACAATGCGCATCAGCCGGTCCTGGTGCGGATAGGGCAACGGCCGTAGCAAGATCGAATCCACCAAGGTGTAGATCACCGCATTCGCGCCGATGCCCAGCGCGAGCGTCAGCACCGCGGTGATTGTGAAGCCGGGAGCCTTACGCATCTGGCGAAGCGCAAAACGCACATCCTGCAGTATGCTTTCCATCGGCGGCAACGTAGCGCGATCGCGATAGGCCTGGCGTACCTGTTCTTCCCCGCCCAGCTTGATGAGAGCCTGGCGGCGAGCTTCTTCCACGCTCAGACCTGCGCGCACGCCGTCTTCGATGTGCATCGCAAGATGGCTCGCCAGTTCCGCGTCAAATTCATCTCGTTTGTCCTTTCCCCCGAACATGCGCGCTCCCAACGCTCTCAGACCTCTCATCGCATCTCCTCCTATTCCGTCCGCAGCGCCCGCATGGGATCGACCGATGCCGCGCGGCGTGCCGGAATCCAGCACGCCGCCAGGGCAATCAGCAGCAAGAACGGTGGCACAGCGGCAAACGTCAGTACGTCATGCGGCTGGATTCCATACAAGAAGCTGGTCGCCAGCTTTGCGACCATCCACGCCGCCGGCCATCCCAACGCCAAAGCGATCAGCGAGAGCACCAGGCCCTGCCGCAGGACCATTCGTTCGACGGCAGCCGTCTTCGCTCCCAAAGCCATTCGGATGCCGATCTCGCGCGTTCGCCGGCTCACTGAGTAACCCATCACGCCGTACAGTCCAATGGCCGCGAGTACCACCCCAATGCTCCCAAAGATGCCGAAGAGCATGGCCGCGAGACGAGGTAGTAAGTATGCCTTCCGCACATGCTCGTCCATCGTTTCGACGTTGTAAATCGCAATCGCCGGATCGAGCGCCTGCACTTGGCGCTGTACGGGTTCAGTCAGGTCTGCCGCATTGCCCTCCGAATGAACGATCAGTGTGTACCCCATCAACGAGGGATCGTCGGCAATGGACTGATCGAGTGACCGGTAAAGCAAAGGGCGTGTCTCTTCTCCGATCGTCCGCGACTTCGCGTTGTCGACGACGCCGATGACTTCGTAGGCAAAGTGCCCTCCACTCACGTGTTGACCAATTGGGTTAACACCCGCAAAGAGCCTGTCGGCGAATGCCCGATTGATCAGAGCAGCCTTCGGGCCACTGGCTGCCTCGCTCGCGAAGTCATGTCCAGCGAGGATCGGAATGCCCATCGCGGAAAAATAGCCTGGGGTCACCATGTAGAGATCGGCAAAGGTGAATGCGCTATCCTTGGCGGCCCTTCCCTCCACGGTGAAGCCGTCACTCCGATTGCCGTCGCTGAGCGGAGCGACGTCTGTCCAGACTGCGGAGTCGACGCCGGGCAATGCGACGACGCGCTCTCTCAGCTGTCCAAGGAACGTGATTGTTCTCTGGGCTGAGTTGCCGTTCACGCGGGGGTCTACAGAGAGAATCAGCAACCCTTTCGGCCGAAACCCAATGTCGATGTTCGCGGCGCTCTGCAGATTGCGCAGGAAAAGCACAGTGATCGTAAGCAGAACGACCGACATCGCAATCTGGCCCACCGTCAGCAGATTGCGCAGAGTCCAACGGCGTCCGAGACGGGCCAGCGCATCTTCGCCTTTGAGCGCGTTGGTAAGCAGGGGCCGCGATGCTGCCCATGCCGGGGCCAAGCCAAGCAGGACCCCGCTCCCCACACTAAGCGCAAATGCAAGGGCCAATACACGTCCATCCACGCCGAGGCTCAAGTCAAGAGGAACAGGCACCGGAAGCCGAATCGCCGAAAGCCCCTGCGTGGCCCACAGGGCCAGAGTGACCCCGCACGTGCCGCCTGCCAACGCGATGAGCACGCTTTCAAACAGGAGTTGCCGTCGGAGGCGCCCGCGCGTGGCACCAAGAGCGAGGCGCACAGCCATCTCCCGCTGGCGGGCCGCCGCCTGCGCAAATAAGAGATTTGCCACGTTTGCGGCTGCGATCGACAGCACCAGCAGAACAATGATGGAGAGTGCAGCCAGAAACAGAGCGACCGTTCTCTGTATGTTCGGGGGCAACGTACCCGCCGGCTGCGTGAAGAAGGAGTTGTCCTTGTCGGTCGCGGGAAACTGGCGTGTGTAGCGATCTGCCGATGTCGCGAGCTCCGCGTCGGCCTGACTCTTCGAGACGCCGGGACGAAGGCGGCCTACGACAGACAGCCAGTGGAACTCGCGCGAGTTCTTCAGAGGAAGCTTGGGGACGAGTTGCGCAGTCACGCCCAGGGGAACCCAGAATTGCGTGTAGAGAATCTGATCGACACTGTGGAATGCCGCCGGAGCGACGCCGACCACCGTGAAACTCCGCCCCGAGAGCAGGATCGACTTTCCCAGAATCGACGGATCGCCGTTGAATCGCTGCCGCCAAAGATTCTGACCGAGGACGATCACCGGAGCGGTGTCCTCGTTGGCGGCGAAGCCTCGGCCGAGAATCATGGGGAGCTCAAGAACATCGAAGAAGTTCGACGTCACGCCCTGTCCCCACACACGTATGGGCTCACCGTTCCCGCCGATCGAAGCAGGGATCAGCTCATAGTAGGCTGCGAGGTCACTGAACGATCGAGACTGATCGCGCACGTCCTGAAACACCGGATACGGGAAGTGATTGCAGCAGCGATCGCCTTTGTGAAGGGTCGAGAGGGCCAGCAGCGTTGCCGGATCGCCCACCGGGGCCGGACGCAGAAGGAACCGGCTCACCATGGAGAAGATGGTCGCGTTCGCACCGATTCCCAACCCGATCGACAGAACTGCAATCGCGGTGACTACTGGGGATTTTGCCAGCATGCGCAGGGCATAACGTAAATCCCGCAACAGCGATTCAAGCCACGGAAGAGTGCGGCGTTCGCGATAGGCCTGGCAGGTCTGCTCCGCACCTCCAAGCCGGATCAGCGCCTGCCTGCGCGCCTCTGCCGGGCTGAGACCCCTGCGAACTCCGTCTTCGGTATGCAACGCGAGATGACTCTCGACCTCTGCGTCGAACTCGTCCTTCGGCCGGGCGAAGCCGACCGCGCGCAGCCATAACGCTCTCATCTGTCTCATCGCACGCTCCTATTCCGTCCGCAACGCCTTCATGGGGTCGATAGAAGCCGCGCGTCGCGCAGGGAGATATGCCGCCGCTGCAGAGAGAATGCACAGGAACACCGCGGCTGCCAGGTAGATCAACGGGTCGGTTGCGCTTGAGCCCATCAGACTCACGCTCGTGCCCATCGCCCCGCCGGTAAACGAGAGCGTGGAAACGGTGCGCGAAAATGCGAATGCAAGCGCCGCGCCTGCCACCATGCCTCCGCCAGCAAGCGAGAGCCCCTGCCAAACCACCATGCGCAGGACGTCGCGCGGCTGCGCGCCCAAAGCCATGCGGACACCGATCTCCTGCGTGCGCTGCGCCACCCAGTAAGCCATAACGCTGTACAAACCCACCGCGGCCAGCAGCACTGCCAAGCCTCCCAAAACGGCCATCAAGCTCGCGGCCACCTTTTGCGGATAGAGCGAGGCCCCCATAAACTCCTTGAGCGCCACAGGGTCGTAGACGGTCACGTTGGGATCGATGGACTTGACCTGCGCCCGCAGCGTGGAAAGCACGCTTCCCGGGTCGCCCTGCGAGCGCACATAAAAGCCGAGATTCATGTCTTCGCGGTAGACCTGCCGAAACGGCACGTAGAAGTATGGCGGAGTGGATTCGCTCAGGTAATGGTATTTCGAGTCCTTCGCTACGCCGACGATACGGAACCAGTTCCCCCAGCCGTGCACCGTTTTTCCCACCGGATCGCGCCCGGCGAAGAAGCGGCGTACAAAGGCCTGGTTGACAATCATGACCAGCGGAGCCTTGTCGCTCTCATTGTCCTGTTCGGTAAAGTTGCGGCCTTCGAGAATGGGAATGTGCATCAGCGGCAGGTAGCCGGGCGAAATCACATTGCGAAAGATCTTCATGTTCTCGGCCGGCTGCGGCGAGTAGCCCTCGATGCGCAGGTCTTCCCACCAGCTCGGCTCAAAGCCCAGCGGCACACCGTCAGAGTAAGCAACGCCGGTCACGCCCGGAGCGGTCGACATGCGTTCCGCAAGCCGCACGCAGAACTCTTTCCGCTGTGCCAGGCTATATCCGTTGGTATTGAGATAGAACTGATTAAGCAGAACGTGATCCGGATCGAAGCCGGGGTCGATGCGCAGCGTGGATTGAAAGCTGCGGCCAAAGAGCGCCGCGCTAACCAGCGCGACAAGAGCCAGCGCAACCTCTGAAGCCACGAGCGCCTTGCGCAGGCGATTGCGGTTTCCGGCCACGCCGCTGCGTCCGCCGCCGTTCACGCGCGAGCTCAGGTTCAGGCGGCCTACCTGCAATGCAGGTGCAAGCCCGGCTGCCACAGCCGCAAAGATGCAAAGCGCTGCCGCAAAGCTGAGAACCGCGAGGTTTGGCCGCGACTCCATCAGAGTTGGCAATCCCGCACCCGGCGGCCGCAGATAGTGCAGCGCCTGGCCAAGCCACGGCGTTGCCGCGACACCGAGCACCGCTCCGGCCAGCGTCAGCATCAGAGTCTCGGTAAGCACCTGGCGCACGATCCGCATTCGCCTTGCGCCCAGCGCCAACCGTGCACAGAACTCGCTTTCGCGCACCGTAGCGCGAGCCAGCTGCAGGTTGGTTACATTGGCGCACACGATAAGCAGAATCAGAATGCAGACGGCGGCGAGAATGCTCAGGGGGCCAACCAATTGCCCCTGAGCCCCAAACGGCGATTTCCAGAACGGCAGCACGGTTGCGCTCATGCCCTCGCTCACGTCCGCATGCGCCAGAGCCATCCGCTTCGCAAGTCCTTCGAGCTCGGTGCGGGCCTGGTCGATGGTCACTCCCTGCTTCAGGCGCGCGATGCCCAGCATGTTGCGATTCTGGCGGTTGCGCAGCATCCATTCCTGCACGCCGTTCAGCACCGGCTGCTCCATATAGGGAACCCACAAATCGTAGCCCAAAACGGGTAGCGAGCCATGAAACTCGGGCGCCGCTACGCCCACGATCGTCAGCTCGTGCTGATTCACGCGCAGCGTCTTGCCGACGATCGACGGATCGGCTCCGAAGTGTGAGCGCCAGTAGCGATCGCTAATCACTACAATGGGAAACTTGCCCGGCGCATCGGCGAACTCGACAGGCAAAAAGACGCGGCCTGCCTCAGCCTTCACGCCCAGCACGGAAAAGAAATTGCCGCTCACCAGTTCGCCCCACACCCGTTCTGCATGGTCTTCCATGCCAATCGTGAACGCGTTTGGACGCGTAAGCGCAATGCCGTCGAAGAGCTTGAGGTCATCGCGAAAGTCGATGAAGTCGGGGTAGGAGTTCGGCACCATATCCCCGCCCGGCGTGACCGATTCGAGCGTTATCACCCGGCTCGGATCCGCGACTCCGCCCAGCGGCTGCAGCAGCACGGCGTTGATCCATGTAAAAACGGTAGCGCTGGCGCCAATTCCGATCGCCAGAGTCAGGATTGCGACCACTGAGAAACTCCGATTGCGCATCATCATGCGCAGGCCGAACCTCGCGTCTTGCAGAAGCTCTTCGATCCAGGGCATCGTGCCTCGCTCGCGCATCATCTGCCGGGTTTGCTCGGCTCCACCGAGCCGGATCAGCGCCTGCCGCCGCGCCTCTTCGGGGCTGAGACCGGCACGGGTGCCATCCTCGATGTGCATCGCCAGATGACTTTCGAGTTCGGCATCGAAGTCATCTTGCCTTCGCCCGCGGATCGACAGACGCATCCAGAACGCTCGCAATCTTGCTTGAAAACTGCCCATCACTCGCCTCCGTTCTTACGCTTCGGCGTTCGGCGCGAGAAAGCGCGCGAGAATATCGGTGGTCTGCTCCCACTCCGCTGCGGCCTTGCGCACTTGTTTCTCGCCGGCCTTGGTGAGCTCGTAGAACTTGGCTTTGCGGTTGTTTTCAGAAGAGCCCCATCGAGAACGAACGTAGCCTTCCTGCTCCAGTTTCAGAAGCGCTGGATAGAGCGTGCCGTAGTTGAGCTCCAGCAGGTCGCCACTGGTCTGCTCGATGCGCCGCGCCAGTCCATATCCATGCTGTGGCCCCATCATCTGCAGCGTCTTGAGAATCATCAACGCCAGTGTCCCCTGCCACACATCGGTCTTTCCGCCCATGGGCACTCCTCCTATGGCAATCCAATAGAGGGGAGCATACACCCCTCCCTATGGGTAGGCAATACGAAGAAGCCTTAAGAATTGTTGCGCAGGCTGATTTGTGACGAATGGAGACACGACCCTCGACAGGGCCTCGAAAGGAAGTGGGCGACCGACCCGAAGGCCGTCGCCCCAAAGAACTGGGAACAGCAGCTACTTCGACGGATCGACGAGCGCTCCGTAGACAACGGACCGGCTCAGGTACTGCAGATTTTCGCTCTCGGGTTTGGCTCCCATGCGCTGAATCATTCCTACGAATACGACATCGTTGGTCGGATCGATCCAGAACCATGTCCCGGCCGCGCCATCCCAGAAGAACGTCCCCCTGCCCTCCGGCAGGTTGGCCTCGGGCGGATCGAAGACGACTGCACAGTTGTACCCGTAACCGAAGCCCGGCCGCATTACCTGCGAACCGATGTGGAATTCACCTGTGAGCAGATTCGGCGGCAGATGATTCGAGCTCATCAGCTTCACAGTCGAGGGCGACAGCAAGCGCTTGCCATCCAGGATGCCGCCGTTGGCCAGCATCTGCGCGAAGCGATAATAATCCTCAATTGTCGAGACCATGCCGCCCCCACCGGACGGCATCGCGGGCTCTTTGTCGAAGTCGCGGTGATTGACCGTCTCCGGCCCCGTGGCCGATAAGCCGCCTTTATCCACCCAATACACCGTGGCGAAACGCGACCACTGATCCTTCGGGACAAAGAAGCCGGCATCCTTCATGCCCAGCGGCGTGTAGATGTTCCCGCGCATGTACGCCGGCAGCGACTTGCCAGATAGCTGCTCAACAATGTCGCCCTGCACATCCATTGAGACCGAATACACCCAACGGGTGCCAGGCTGATAGAGCAGCGGGATCTCCGCAAGCTTAGTGACGAACTCGTGCAAGCTAGTCGACGCGAACAGATGCGCATCGCGGTACATCTTATCGACCGGCGTATCGCCGAAGATGCCGTAGGTGAACCCGGCCGTATGCGTCATCAACTCGTCCATCGTCGGCGGATGCAATGGATCGGCCAGAATCATCTTCCCGTCGGCACCTATTCCGTTAAAGACCTTCAGGTGTGCAAACTCGGGGACGTACTTGGAGATGGGATCGCTCGGCAGCCACTTACCCTGCTCGTAGAGCCCCAGCATGGCGACGGCTGTTACGGGCTTAGTCATCGAGTAGTCGCGAAAGATCGTGTCCTTGGTCATTGCCGTCTTGCTGGCAAGGTCGCGCATTCCGTAGGCGCGAAAGTCCACAACTTTGCCATGCCGCGCTAACAAGGTGACCACGCCGGCCACTTCCTGATGATCGACTGCCTCCTGCATCAGCGTATGCAGGCGTTCCAGACGTTCACTCGAAAAGCCGACGGTCTCCGGCTTGACCGGCGTCAAATCCACGTGCGTGGCTTGTTGCGCCGTCGAGCACGTACACAGCAACGCGATCGCGAACGCTGCCGTACCTGCGCGCAGCGCCTTGTCTTTCTCTCTGTCTCTCATCTCTTCCTCGAACGTGCGGCGCGTACTTACAGGGAATGCCGCACCCTTTATAGCAGAGAGAAACCAGTTCAGTTGCACGCTCGGCCGGGTGTTAGTAGATCAGCTTCAGCGAGAACTGAATCTGCCGCGAGTTCCCGGCGGTCTTGCTGATCTCGCCGAATCCAGATCCAGTCACAATGTTCGAAGGTAGTCCCATATTCACGATGTTGAATAGATTGAAAAACTCCGAACGGAACTGCAGGTCGACTCGTTCAGCCCCGCTTGTCCGCCGTCCAAACGGCGTGTCCTTGATAACCGCGTAGTCGAAGTCGTAGTATGCCGGACCTCTGAAGGTATCGCGGCCAAGTGTCCCAAATCGACCGGAATTCGGCCCCGTTCCGCCTGCGATGTGAATCGGAACGGAGAAGAAGGCAGTCGCGTTGTTCGCCCCTTCGCCGAAGTAATCGTAGCGATTTGCACGCGCTGTTGACAGGCTCGGCTTTGCAATCTGATCCGGCCGGTCAACTCCATTCGATCCGTATCCGGTCTGTTGGATTCCGGAGTAGACCGTAAAGGGCGAGCCCGAGCTGATACTGGATATGCTCAGCACTTCCCACCCATACGTGACCTTTCTGCTGATGGGACGAAGAAAGTCCACGCTCTCCAGGTGCAGATCCTGCGCGACGCTCAGGCCAAACCCGTGCGTCACATCGAAGGACGACGGTCCTTTCTCAGGGTGAGTGTCGTATGGATCCTGGGAGAAGCCGGAGGTGACGGCTCCCGTCGATCCGGTTCCGCCGATCACCATGCTGGTGTCGTCAAGCGATTTGCTCCACGTATAGCTTGCCTGGATACCGGGACCGCCGTGTCCAACAGTTCCCGACAACGAGGTCTGCAGGGCATGATAGGTCGAATGCGCAGTGGCGAAGATCACGTTCTCGACACCAAACCCGCCGATCACGTTGCCCGCGCTGTCAAATTGCGTATGCGGCGCGAAGCCAGGGCTGGCGCCGGGATAGGCATTGGGGAAGCCAATACGCGGCAGCTTCTCCGCAGCCGTTCCAACGTAGCTCGCATCTGCCGTCAAATTGCCGAACTTCCGCTCCAGACCCGCGGTCCACGTAAAGAGCGTGCCGTTCCCAAACGAGCGGTCAATGCCGCTCAGATTCAGCGCACTCACTACGCCGCTCGGCGTGAGCGCGGCAACGTCCTTTTCATAGCGATCTACGTCCATCACCGTGTTAGGCGCAACCGTGGTCGTTTTTCCAGAAGCAAAGATGTTCTGGCCGCTCGGCGTATACGCCGCCGGCAGTTGCGATGGCGTGATCTGGAATCCATAACTAATCGGGGCGTTGGACGTTGCCACCAGGCGCGGATAGACTGCAAACGGTGTCGATCCTGTGAGGAAGTTATCCTGCCAGATATTGGGGGGAATGACGGTAATAGCTCCGCCCGCATGCGCTTGTAACTTGCTGGTAACTTGCCAAGCCGCCTGCACACGCGGAGCAAATGCATGCCAGCTTGTCTGATAGCCGGGCTGCGGGTTGATCACAAACTCCTGCACACCATTCGCATTCAGGAACCCTGAAGTGCGGCGCGCGCGTTCGGTAATCGGAGTGTACAATTCCCAGCGCAGACCGTAGTCCAGCGTAAAGCGCGGCGTTATCTTCCACGTGTCCTGCGCCCACGCACTGTAGTTGCTGCGACTGATTGCGGCCGGACCGATATGCTGTCCGCTCGAAAAATAAGGCGGCGCGATGGCAATCGTGTAGACAAACGAGCTACCCGAGAGAAAACCGGAAAGCGTATCCGGCAGAGCATCGCCGACAGCAAGGTTGTGCGTGCCGCTTTGCGACGGAATCGCCTCGGTCGCGTACGCGGTCCCTCCGCCAAAGTCGTATTCGCCGTTCGGACTGATGCCGAAGTACGTCGTGTCTCGATTGAGACGCGCTTCGAACCCGGCCTTGAATGCGTGATCCCCCCGTGTATACGAGACCGTCTGCTTTCCCTGGAACAGATTGCCGTAGGCCTGCATCACCGATCCGCCGGCAGCATTGAAGGCCTCATACGTTCCATCGCTGAACTTGACCGCGGCATCGGTGGGGTCCGCCGTGGGAAATCCAGGCGTGCTTCGCGTGATGCTGATCAACGACTCGAACACAAGGCGCGGTGAGACCGTGCGCGTGTAACTCCCAACCACATTGCGCTGGCGATCGATGTACTGAATCCCAAATGCCTGATCGATGGCGGTCTGATCCGGATTCGTGGTTGGACCGGTCAGGTTGTCCATCGTGAATCGGGCCAGAAACTGATCCTTGGCAGAGAACTTATGGTCGATGCGCACGGAGAACTGATCCGCATCCGTTGCTACCTTTGAAGCTGTCGCATAGGTGCGCGCTCCAAACGCTCCTTGAGCGTAGTTGGGCTGCGGATACCGCGCAAGGATCGCTGCAATGCTGGGGTTCACGGGAACCGTCAACGTATCGGTCGTTCCGTCGGGATAGGTCACAACGTCGATGCCGGAGCGCTCGGCCGCTGTCGGTACGGGCATCACCTGCGTCGTTCCCAGCACCTGACGGAAGCCCTGGTACTGCGCAAAATAGAATGTCCGCTTCCGCCCGTCGTAGACATGCGGAACATACACAGGTCCACCATTGGTGAACCCGAACTCGTTGCGCCGGAACGGCGGAATCCTTCCTGGGTAGGCAGGGGTTGCATAGTCAAAGAAATTGCGTGCGTCAAACGCGGAGTTCCGAACAAACTCAAATACCGATCCGTGAAACCCGCTTGCCCCGGAGCGGGTGTGAATATTGGTGAAACCAGACGCCCCACGCCCGATCTCCGCGGGCATCCAGCCGGAACTCGAATCGATCGCTTCCACGGCATCCACATTGAAGTTCGAGAACGTCGAACCGCCCATCTCCGGATCGCTGGTATCGGCGTCGTCCATCGCAAACGTCGCCTCAACACCGCGCTGTCCGTTAATCGCAAACTGCTGCGTGAAGTTCGTCGCACCGTTGGCATCCGTCATGGTGCCCGCGGCCAGCAGCAAAAGAGAGCTGAAGTCTCTCTTGTTCAGGGGAAGCTCGCTCACCGCCTGACTCGACAACTCTTCGCCGCCCGTCGCCGATTGCTGTTTCTGCTGAGCGATAGCAACTGTGATCTCGCCACGGCTCGAAAGTGTGATCGTTACTGGCGACCCGCCCGCAACAACATCGATCGGCAGCGCGTACTCCACTTTGCTGCCTTCGGCCTCTATCGCCAATTTGTATTGCCCGGCGAGAACTCCGGTGACACGGAAATACCCGTCTGCCCCCGTTCTCGCCTCGGATTGTGTCCCATGCGCTGCCAGTGTGACCGTCGCCTGGGCGATCGGCGCTCCTGCTGAACTATTCAGCACACCTTCCCAAACTACTTGCCCCTGTTGCGCACCGGCTGTGCCCATAACCAGCATCGTTGTCGCGACTAGAACGGATAGTCTTCGAATTACACTCTTTCGTGCAAAGCAACCGAACATACATCTCTTCCCTATCACCGAAATAGAACTCCTGAGGAGCATCTCACGCTTGAACGAAGAGGAGCTGCGACATCGCC
Source organism: uncultured Occallatibacter sp. (assembly GCA_964585715.1). Classification (GTDB taxonomy): domain Bacteria; phylum Acidobacteriota; class Terriglobia; order Terriglobales; family Acidobacteriaceae; genus Telmatobacter. The sequence goes on along the minus strand of CAZPEZ010000010.1, from coordinate 37,662 downwards.
AGCGGCTTTCGCACCCAGAATTATATCTTCCAGATAAGCGCTAAAACCTTTTAGTAGACCACTCTCGTCACATTTGTCACAAAACGGGACACGGCGCATTCGACGGTCCCTCATGGCGTTGCCAGCAGGTACCTTCCCTCGATCCCTTCCTCTACTCTAGCCGGTTTCGGCCACCGCTTCTCTACAATCAAGGCATCGCAATGGACGCGCCCGAACTCAATCCAGTTGCCCCAGAAGCCGACACGATTGTCGCCATCTCCACGCCGCCTGGCCGCGGCGGCATCGGCATCGTTCGTCTCAGTGGACCGCAGTCCGCCTCCATCGCTGCCCAGCTTGTCCGTCTGCACCATCCGCTGGAGCATGCACGGGCCCGCGTCGCCGACGTTCTCGATTCGTTCGAAGCAAGCTCCGAATGCATCGACGAAGCTGTGGTCACTTTCTTCGCCGCGCCGAACTCGTACACTGCCGACGATCTCGTTGAGATTGCCGCCCACGGCTCGCCCGTCGTCCTCGATCTGCTGCTGCGCCGCGCCCTCGAGCTTGGCGCACGGCTAGCCGAACCCGGCGAATTCACACAGCGCGCGTTTCTTGCCGGCAAACTCGATCTGACACAGGCTGAAGCGGTCCGCGATCTGATCGAAGCGCAAACGCTGACGCAGGCGCGACAAGCGGCCAGTCAGATGGGTGGTGCGCTCAGCCGACGCGTGCAGCCCATCAAACAGAACCTCGTCGAACTCATCGCTCTTCTCGAAGCGGGTATCGACTTCGCCGAAGACGACGTCGACGTGACGCCGCAAGCCGAGATCGCTCGGCGCATCGCCGAGCTTGTGACCCCGCTCGCCGCGCTGGACGCTTCCTTCGCGCGGGGGCGCGTGGTACACGATGGCTTGACCCTGGCCATTGTTGGGCGCCCGAATGCCGGCAAAAGCTCGCTCTTCAATCGCCTCGTCGAGCGTGACCGGGCGATCGTGACCGCGACACCCGGAACGACACGCGACCTGGTCACAGAGCGTATCGCCATCGACGGCATTCCCATCGAACTCGTCGATACCGCCGGCCTGTGCGACAGCCACGAAGAAATTGAGCAACTCGGCATCGCCCGCAGCCGCGAAGCCCTCGCAGATGCGTCCTTAGTCTTGGTCGTACTCGACGCAACCCAATCCATCAACGACGAAGAGAGAACTTTGCTCTCCGCAATCCAATCGCGCCCGGCTATCGTGGTCCTCAATAAATCGGATCTCGCCGCGCCGGACTCAACCTTCACCAACCTGTTCGACTCCGCACTGCGCACTTCAGCCCTTACCGGCGACGGCATCTCCACTCTGCGTGAGCGCATTGTCACCTTGGCCACTGGCGGCGCCGCTGCCGAGCCCGGCCTCCTCACAAGTGTCCGCCACCAGTCGGCGATCTCTACGGCGCGCACTGCGCTCAACGACGCGGCCCAGGCCAACTCCAACAACATTCCGCACGAGATGATCCTGATCGACCTCTATCGGTCGCTGTGGGCTCTGGACTCTCTCACCGGCCAAACCACGCCTGACGACATCCTCAAACTCATCTTCTCAACATTCTGCATCGGAAAATGAGTGCGGTTTGGAGCTAAGGCTTTCGCCCCCATCCGCCGCCGCCCGGTGACTCAATCCGCAGGCGATCGCCGGCACGCAGCTCGCGTGTGCACTTTCCCGGCAAGAGCTCTTGCTCGCCGTTCCGAATCAAAGTCGACTGCCCAGGCAGCGCATCGTCCCCGCCCGCCAGTCCCCACGGCCGTGTTGCGCGTCGATCGGCCAGCAGCGTCACTTGCGCGTCCCCGAGCAATTCAACCTCGCGAATCAGACCGTCGCCACCGCGATGCAATCCCTCGCCGCCTGAGTTCTTGCGCACCTCGTATCGAATCATCCGGAACGGATAGGCGTATTCCAATGCCTCGACGGGGGTATTGAGCGAGTTGGTCATGTGCGCGTGATGCCCCGTAGCGCCCTCGCGTTGAGGCGAGGCGCCGAGACCTCCAGCGATGGTCTCGTAGTACGTGTAGGGCCGCCCCGAGCCTGCACTGGGTCCGTGCCCGAATATTGGGTCGATTCCGCCGATCGTCAGATTGTTCATCGTGCCTGAACTCGCCGCGGGAATCCGCTCCGGCATCGCCTGCGCCAGCGCGCGCAGCACCGTGTCGACAATACGCTGCGATGTTTCGACGTTGCCTCCCGCCACCGCGGCTGGAGACACCGCATTCACCACGCTTCCCTTCGGTGCGATGACTTCAACAGGCCGCATCAATCCAGCTGTGGATACCGTGTCTGTGGGCAAGAGGCACCGGAAAACATAGAACACCGCCGACCACGTGATGGTATAAACCGCGTTGAGATTGCCTGCCATCTGCGGATCGCTGCCTGTGAAATCGACGACCGCTCGTCTGTTTCTGCGATCGTTCCGCACCACGACACGAATCCCGATCCGGCCCGGACGCACACCATCGTCGTCGAGAAAGTCTTCGGCACTCCACTCTCCCGCCGGTAGACGCGCGAGCACGCCACGCATCAAGCGCTCAGACCCTTCGAGCATTGCTCGCACTCCCGGCACGAGGCGCGCGCTCCCGAAGCGCTCGACCAGCTCTTGCGTACGCACGATGCCGGTCCGGCATGCACCGATCTGCGCCGTCAGGTCGCCTTCGCGCTCTTGTGGCGTGCGCACATTCGCGAGCAGAATCGCCAAAATCTGTGCATCAACTTTGCCCGCGCGCATCAACTTCACGGGAGGAATGCGGATTCCCTCCTGCGCGATCTCGCGGCAAGGCCCCATCGATCCCGGATGCATGCCGCCCACATCGGCATGATGCGCGCGATTCGCAACATAGAACGCCGGCTTGGCCCGTCGGGGCACAAAGACCGGGGCCACCAACGTAATGTCGGGTAGATGCGTTCCGCCCTTATAAGGATCGTTCAGCATCGCCATATCGCCGGGCTCAAGCCGCATCGCGTCGAGAACCGCAACCACCGACATGGGCATCGACCCCAGATGCACGGGCATATCGTCGCCCATGGCGATCAGGTCTCCCTCGGCTGAAAACACCGCCGACGAATAATCGCGCCGTTCTTTGATATTCGGCGAGAAGGCCGTCCGACGCAGCGCAACGCCCATCTCGATGGCCACGGAATGCAGCGCGTGACCTATGACGGCGACCTCGGCTGGATCGAGCGCTCTACTCTTCATCGCCGACCCCCAGCTCTTGGCGTTAACACCAGGTTGTCGGACCCGTCGACAGTTGCTGACCATCCCGGCGGCAGATATGTCGTCGAACTCAACTCGGCGACGACCGAGGGGCCTGCAATGCGATCCCCGCTAACCATGCGCGACCGGTCATACAGCGACGCAGCTCTCCATCTTCCTCCATCGAACGCCCGATGCGACGCCAGCCGCGCTCGTGCCCCGTCGCCACGCCGGATCGGCTTCGCTTTCACTGCCACGCGCTCGCTGCGCACAACGGCCTGCACACGCAGCGTCACGATCTCGACCGTGCGCGCAGGATCGGCATAACCATAGGCCTTGGCGTGGAGCGCATGAAAACGCGCAACCGCCTCCGCGCCCCAATCCACGCGCAGTTCGAATCCCTGCCCGCGGTAGCGTACGTCGGCCGATCGCGCGAGTACAGGCCGCAATCCTTCAGCGCGAAACATGGCACGCGCCTCTGCTTCCAGTTCCCGAAATGCTTCTACGATCTTGCTGTCCCTCGGCGCGAGCATCACCGTGCGCGAGAACTCGCGTCGCAGGTCCGCGTCCAGAATTCCCAACGCTGACAGAGCACCCGGCGCCGCCGGAACGATCACGCGACGAATGCGCAACGCCTCCGCTAGGGCGCACGCATGGAGCGGACCGGCTCCGCCAAATGCCAGCAGCGCGAAATCGCGCGGATCGTTGCCCCGCTCGACCGACACACGCCGCAGCGCGCTCTCCATGCGCACATTGGCCACGCGGATGATACCTTCGGCTGCAGCTTCAACGCTTGCGAATCCAGATGACGCACGAATTTGCTCCACGGCGCTGCGCGCGCGCGCGGAATCGAGTCGCGTCGCACCGCCCAGAAAGTGCTCCGGATGCAGCCGGCCCAGCACCACATTTGCATCGGTCACCGTAGCACGATCGCCGCGTCCGTAGCACGCAGGCCCCGGATCGACGCCTGCCGATTGCGGTCCCACCTGCAGAGCACCCGCCGCATCGATCCATGCCAACGATCCGCCGCCCGCACCCGCCGTATGAATGTCGAGCATGGGCACGCGTACGGGTATGCCGGCGACTTCGCCTTCCACGCTAGTGGTCGGCTCCCGCTCTGCATCGAGAAGTGCTACATCAGTCGACGTACCGCCCATGTCGAAGCTCAAGACGCGCGCAATGCCTGCTCTACGCGCCACGCTCAGTGCACCAATCGCGCCGCCCGCCGGTCCCGACAGAATCGTCCGCACCGGTTCGCGAGCGGCAGCTTCGACCGAGAGAATTCCTCCTGACGACTGCATCACCTTCAGTCCGGTGCCGTGGGCTTTCATCTTTTTGGAAAGCTCGCGCAAATAGGTCTGCATCCTGGGCGCGAGATAGGCGTTCAGTGTGACCGTTGCCGCGCGCTCGTATTCGCGAAATTCGGGCAGAATTTCGTGCGACAAAGACAGCGGCAATCCCAGTGGCCGCAGGGCTTCGGCGACCAAACGTTCGTGGTCCGAATGCGCAAACGAAAATAGGAGCGATACCGCGACCGACTCGGCGCCAGAGCTCTTCACGCGACGTCGCAGTTCAGCCAGGCCTTCCGGGCTTGGCCGCAACAGCACCGCACCATCCGGACCTACGCGCTCGGCCACACCAAAGCAGAACTCGGCCAATGGCGCAGGTCGATGCTCATTCCAGTCGTAGAGATTAGGGCGTGCCTGACGCCCGATCGCCAGCGTGTCCTCGAACCCCTCAGTGGTCACAAACGCAACGCGCGCCCCCTTGCGTTCGAGCAGAGCATTCGTCGCGACCGTCGTCCCGTGGCGCACCTCGATCTGCGCAGCGCCCACGCGCGCTGCAATCTGCTTCACGGCCTCCACAATCGCGCGCGCCGGATCGTCGGGCGTCGACGGCACCTTGAGAACTTCGATCTGCTCACCGACGCGATAGACGCAATCCGTAAACGTCCCGCCCGTATCGATGGCGATCGTGAGCCGGGATGTGCGCCGGGCTGCCATTTGAAAGCAACCATATCAGGTGCCCGCGCGGAGACATTCGCTTCGTGCCGCCTGCACGCATCACTCAGTTGTTCACAGAGGATTCCGGACGGACAGAGGAGGCCTTCGCGGAAAGGCCGCCGTCAGTGCGACGGCGGCACATACTCCTGGGGCAGGGCCGAACCCTCGCCAAAGAAAAACTGCTCCATCTGCTCCACGAGGAATTGCTGGGCCTGTGGCGTCCAGGGCTGCAGGCGATACTCGTTCAGCAGCATCTTCTGTCGGTCCACCCACTCGCCCCACGCCGCCTTCGACACGTTCTTAAAAATCTTCTGGCCGAACTCCGAATCGAAAGGAGGCTCATCCAGCCCTTCCATCTCTTTCTTGTAGCGAACGCAAAAAACCATGTGCGCCATCGGTCACGCCTCCCTCGTTATTGTATGGGATGACCGTCCGTGGCCTGCGGTCGCAACTCGATTGCGAAGTCATGCTTGCGGAGTGAACCTGCCTTGAGAAAAGCTCTATTTCACAGTCTCCGATATCACGGTGATCTCCTCATGCCGCGTGGTACCCGGGATGTCGAGCGATCCCAACAGGGTTGGCTTGCCCTGCGTCAGCATCGACCACCCCTCCATTTTTGGTCTGCCGGATCACCGGATCCTGCGCACCGATCCCCGACCTCTCGTCGCCGATGCTCGATTGCTCCACTCTCGTTTCCAGACGGAGTGCCTCTCCACTGCCCTCCAGCGAAACTTCAATGTTCAACCCAATATCGATGTACTGCACCTGGTCGCGCGGGGTCCCGCTGTCTTTTGCTGCTGCTTCGGTCATGATCGGCACGCGCGTGCCCTGCTTCATCATCGTCTTGCTTCCCGTCGGGAGGATCAGTTCCACGTGTTGCGTTCCAGCCGCTTGCCCGCATCGATGTCGGTGATGGAGTACGTGATCCGGTATACCTTGCGCTTGCGGTCCAACTCAGAAATCATCTTCTCCGCCTGCACAATCTCGTCGGCAGTACCCCGCACCGAGAGCGCTTGTTGCGAGTCCACGTAGTAGACAATGCCATGGGGCAAAACACTGCGCAAATCAGTCTGAATCTCGGTCGCCTCCCTCGCATCCGTCACGTTGTTCAGAAAGAACGTCCGGACTTCCTCCGGCGCCCTTGTCTCCGCCGGTTGTGCCTGCACACACAGTCCTTCACCCAACATCAACACTGCGATCGAACACACGAATCCCTTTAAACTCCACACTGCTTCCATCTCCGCCTCCAAATTGTGAAGATCGCCGCTCGCCCCTTGGTGATTTCGGCAGCATCGTCTGCCGACAAAGACGCGCCAGCTTCTCGTGCGCTCGAAATCTCTTGCCGAATCGACCCGCCTTCGTCGCGTCTCGATACCATAAACGCAACTGCCCCCGACTATCCTTTCTCTATGTGCGGCCGATTCGCCCGACGCTCCACGCAGAAGATCCTCGCCGATTGGTTCGGTGTTCCGCTGGGGGAGCTGCCGTGGTTTGCGCCGACTTTTAATGCCGCACCGCAAAGCACGCAGCCGATCGTGCGGTTGAGCCGTGACACGGCCGCCCGCGAGTTCCTGCTGGCACGTTGGGGCCTGATCCCTCCGTGGGCCAAGGACGCCAAGTTCGGCTACTCCACCTTCAACGCGCGGGCCGAGGACCTCCTGTCGAAGCCGGCCTTTCGCGACGCGTTCAAAGCGCGCCGCTGCCTTGTGCCCGCAGACGCCTTCTATGAGTGGCAGCGCATCGATCCGAAAACCAAGCGCCCCTATGCCATCGCGCTCCGCTCCGGCGAGCCCTATGCGTTCGCCGGCTTGTGGGAATCCTGGAGGCCCCGAGAAGGCCCGCGCGTCGACCGGGGTCCCCAGAGAGAGGTCTTCGTCGCTGGGGTGGCTCTCGAGTCCTTCACGATTGTCACCACCGATCCCAACGAGCTGATGGAACCGCTGCACGACCGTATGCCCGTCATCCTTGAACCGCGCGACTACGATCGATGGCTCGATCCAGGCGATCCCCAGCGCCCGCCCGTCGATCTACTCCGTCCCTATCCCGCGGACAAGATGCAGGCCTGGGCGGTCGGCGACCGCGTCGGCAACGTCCGCAACGACGATGCGACCCTCCTGGACGAAGCTCCGCCCGAACCGGGGCAGCAGCCTGGTCTCTTCAACTGATTCGGCTTCGATCGAAGCGCTAGGAGCCCGCGGCTCGACAAGGCCTTGTCCGCATGCGGACAGCACCGCTCGATTTCGGACAGCGGCGTTCAAACCGTGACATTCGTCCCATCCGTCTGCATCGCTCGCAGTCCGGCTAACATCCTTCCGATGTCACTATTCAGCCCGGTCCATAGGCTGGCGCGAGATGGCCAAAGAATTGCTTCTTCCTCCGCGCACGATCGGACCTCTTGCTTTCCGGCGCTGAGCCCAGAATTCACATCGGAGAAATGTTCCATGCGTCGTTTTCTCATTCTTTCTTTGATCGCCGCTTCCCTGGTTTCGCAGCTACAAGCCGAAAAGAACTTCTGGAACTCAAAGAATGCCTACCTGGCCCAGACGCCTCCGCGCGACATTCCAAGACCCTTTGCCCCCGGGCTGGTGAATGAACCGGGCGCCTTCATGATGGGCCGCGTCACGTTCTCCCGTGACGGCAAGGAGTTCTACTTCGCGCAGAACGACTCCTGGGAAAGCGGCGCGCATGCACAACTCAAGATGGTGCGCTTTGAAAACGATGGGGGGAGCAAGCCCGTCGCTATCGCAGAACAAATGCTTTCGCCCACCTTCTCGATGGATGACAAGACCCTCTACATGCGGAAGGGCGGCATGACCAATCTGTGGTTCGAGCACCGCCTCGGCAGCGACTCCCGCGATGCGTGGTCGGCACCGAGCCAGATCTACGACAAGGGATTTGGTGTCTACGACTACATGCCGACTCTTAGCGGCAACGCCTACGTGGGCAGCGAACCATCCGAAGACGACAAGAAGAACAGCGTCACCTACGCGTTCAGCGTGCTCAAGACTGTCGACGGCAAGCCAAGTATTACTAGCCTCGGCGAGCCGATCAACGAGCCAGGCTTCAATGGCGACCTTTACATAGCCCCCGACGAGTCCTACATGATCGTTAGCGCTAAGGAAACCAAGACCTACGAATCCGAGCTCTGGATCTCATTTCATAAACACGACGGCGCCTGGACCGCTCCGGTGAGCCTCGGTCCGAACATCAACGACGGCCTAGCCCACCGCTGGGGCCAATACGTAACGCCCGACGGTAAGTACCTCTTTTATTCACGGAACCAGCGAGAAAGACTGCACTATCTTCTGGGTCCGCTTTGACACCCTGCTCGAACAAGTGCGGCCGAAGCAATTGTAAGTCCGCTGTCCAACAACGGTCTGGCCTTCCCCGACCGTACCCGCCTAACACCCAGCCCCAAGCCCCCCATCCCACTGAATTTCCTTGACAACAATCTGTTTTCGGATTTTCCTGAGGGCGAATCGAATTGTCCACGGATATCCGTGCGCCCTCTGCCGTTAAAGCGGATTGGTCCCCCAATCCAGCCAACCCGGCCCGCCTGAACCCAGGCGCGAAAACGGGCCCCCGGCGTGGAGATGCAAGGAGAACACATGAACGCACCCAACCCAGCGCCAACCGCCCAATCAGGCCTGTCTGAGAACGCCGCCGGAGGTCTTGCCTACATCACGATCATCCCGGCCATCGTCTTCTTGATCGTGGAACCCTATAACCGGAGCTCCTACATCCGCTTCCACTCCTGGCAATGCATCTTCATGGCGATTGCCTGGATCGTGATCGATGTCGGCATCGGCGTCTTCGGACGCGTCATGTCTTTCATGGGTTTGATCGCCTTCGGGCTTTATCCTTTGGTGGCTCTCGCCATGCTGATCCTGTGGATCATGGTGCTGATCAAGGCCTTTAACGGCGAGCGCTTTAAGCTGCCCATCATCGGCGATCTGGCGGCCAAACAGGCAGGATAGAACCGCATCCGCACTCGATTTTCCATCTTCTGAGCGAAAAAACGACGGAGACAATTCTCAGGAATTCGGTACAATCAGCGCACCCTGTCGATCCCCAATCCGACCCTCCAGCAAAAAAGGAGCTACCGTGTCCGATCCACAATTCACACCCGTTCCTCCCCAGCCTCAGGGAGCCCCGGCGCCAGCACAGAGCGGCCTGTCCGATAGCGCCGCCGGCGCCCTCGCTTATGTCACGATCATCCCCGCGATCATCTTTTTGATCGTCGAACCGTACAACAAGAACTCGTTTATCCGGTTCCACTCCTGGCAATCGATTTTTTTCGGCATTGCCTTCGTCGCCATCCACATCGTCCTTGGAATCATCCCTGTGATCGGATGGCTTATTCTGGCGTTCCTCGACCTGGGATTCCTGGTCCTTTGGGTCATCCTGCTCCTCAAGGCGCTCAAGGGTGAACGCTGGGAGCTGCCCATCATCGGGAAATTCGCCGCGCAACAGGCAGGCAGCTGAGAGACCGCCGTGCCTCGTCCTTTCGCCTTCACGCGGAAGGATAGGGGCTGTGCGGGCTACGGGGCCGATCACCGCCTCTTCCCGCGGCGCCTCTTGTTGCGTGCACCCGGCCCGTGCACCTTCTCCTTGCGCGGCTTCTTCACTTTCGGTGCAGGTCGCGCAGGCTTCCCTGTTAGCGGCAGGCCCTCTTCTACGATCGAAAACTGCAGCTTGCGCTCATCCGCCAGGATGCGATCCAGCGCGACCTGCACGCGATCGCCCGCGCGGAACTTTCTGCCCCAGCGCTCCCCTACAATCTCGTGCGTGTTCTCACGCCAGGTATAGCGGTCATCGCGCAGCGAGTCGATCGGCACCAGCCCTTCGACAAAAAGATCGGTCAGCTCGACAAACAACCCATGCTTCGCAGGATTCAGCACCAGCGCGGCGAACTCCTCACCTACCTTGTCCTGCATGAAGCGAACTTTCTTCCATTCCACTAGTTCGCGCTCCGCATCCGCAGCGCGACGCTCCGTCAGGCTGGTTTCCTCGGCAATCTGCGCCAGCGCCGCCTCCGGAATCGGCGACTCCAGTGGCTCCTTGTCACCCTGATCGTAGGCCGCTTTTGCGGCCGAAGTCGAAGGACCCGCGTTTTGGGATTCAGGCGAGCGACTAGATATTGGGTGCCCCATCCTCGCGGCGTCTCTGTCTTTGCTGCGAGGGTAGGAAAGCGTAGGCCCAAACCCGCCTTCGTTCTGATGTCTCCACGGCGAACTCTGCCGTCCCTCGGTCGTCGCGCCGCGCCCCACCACACCCGCGCGCAGCAGCGCCTTCGTAATCCGGTGCACAATCAGATCCGGGTAGCGTCGAATCGGCGACGTGAAATGCGTATACGTCGGTGCTGCCAGCGCAAAGTGCCCCTCATTTTGCTCCGAATACCGCGCCTGCTTCAGCGATCGCAGCATCAGGTAACTCAGAATCCTCTCTTCCGGTTTGCCTTCGATCCGCGCCGCCAGCTTCTGATACATCCTTGGCGTTACGGCGACATCCTCGGCCACCTCGTGCGTACGCGCCTGCTTGCCGCTGCGATGCGCCTCGCGCCTGCCGCCGCGCGTCTGGATCCGTTTGACGGGCAGCGCCCCTAGGCCAAGCGAATACCCAAAACTCGCAGCCAGCTCCTCTAACTGGACAACACGGCGCGCCTCGGGCTTCTCATGGATCCGGTACAACGACGGCACGCCCAGGTCTTCGAGCCACGTCGCCACGCACTCGTTGGCCGCCAGCATGAACTCCTCGATCAGCCGGTTGGCCCATGTCCGCTCCGCGCGTGTCACGCCGCGCATCTGGCCCTGGTCGTCGAACTCGATCACCGGTTCGGGTAGATCGAAATCGATGCTCCCCCGCTCCTCACGCCGCTTGTTCATCAAGACGGCCAGGCGCTTCATGCGTTCGAAATCTGCCACCCGACCTGCGTACTCCGCGCGAAGCTCGGGATCGCCTTCCAAAATGCCGTGGACCTTGGTGTACGTCATCCGCGCCGCCGAACGAATCACGCCTTCAACGATTTCCCAGCTCTCGATGCCCCCGTCGGCATCAAGCTCCATCAGGCAACTGAGCACAAGCCGGTCCTCGCCCGACCGCAAACTGCAGATGTCGGTCGAAAGCTCCTGCGGCAACATGGGAATCGCGCGATCGGGAAAGTAGACGCTCGTCCCACGCAAGCGCGCTTCGAGATCGAGATCTGTTCCCGCGCGGACGTATTCGGCCACATCGGCAATGTGGACCTGCAGTTCATAGCCCCCGTCAGCACGCTCCGTCACCAGCACGGCATCGTCAAAGTCGCGCGCCGTCTCGCCATCGATGGTCACAATAGGCAGAGCACGAAAATCCCGCCGTCCAGCCATTACCTCATCAATAAACTCAAAACTCTTCTCATCAAGCTCAAAACCCTTGTCATCCTGAGCGACCGGAGTCCGCGCAGCGGACGAAGGGAGTCGAAGGACCTGCGGTTGTCTTTTCGACTTGTCCAGCAGCGCGAGCGCCTGCGCCTCCGCCAGCACACCCTCCGGAAACACCCGCGGCAGCTGATGCTTCCGGATCATCATCTCCACATCGACGCCAAAATCATCCGGATAGCCCAGCACCTCGATCACTCTTCCCACCGGTGGCTTGAAGGGCGTAGGCCAGCTCATGATCTCCACATCGACGACGAGGCCTTCCAGCCCCTCCGGGCCTTCACCCTTTGGACGTGGTTTGGCTTCCGGTCCAACGACGCGATGCGGCGTCGTCTCTTTCGCTTCAACCACCTCCGCACCCTCGGGAATCACAATCGGCTGCGTCATCCGCTCGTCGAACGGAATCACCACATTCAGCGGATGCCGTTCGCCGCGACTGAAATGAAATGTCCCCACGACAGTCGGATTGCGCCGTTCCAGAATGCGGGCGATCCGGCCCGACAACCGCCCATCGGCGCGCGGCGGTTCGAGCTCAACCAAAACCTGATCGCCCTGCATGGCGCCGTTGATCTCGTTGGGCGGAATGAAAACATCGTCGGGCACGCCCGACGCCTGCCGCGCGTTGGGCCGCACAAAGCCGTAGCCGTCGCGATGCAGATCGAGCCGCCCGGCAATCAGATTCTCGCGCCCACCCGCGAAGCTCGCCGCGCGAGGAATGCCCCAGACCTCGCGATCGATCTTGACCAGGAGGCCGCGCACTGTGAGCCGTGTAAGCTGTTCGAGGAGCAGGCGCCGCTCGCGCCCGCCGCCCAGGCCGAGTTCGAGCACCAGCTGCTTGTATCCGGCCTTCCCTCTGGGCGACCGAGCAATCCGCGCCACCAGTTCGCGATCCGTCATAGCTCCAGACTAGGCCATCCCTGCGCCGCTACGAATACGTGCTACCGCTCGTCACACTCGACACTCGCTTTTCAACTCCGCACGCTACACTCTTCCCGAGCCGCACCCTGCCCCAGGACCGTTTCCGCGCCGAAAGAGAGCATCCATGAACACGATCCCAAAACATACGATCTTGGGAGCCGGCGGCAGCATCGCCAACGCCCTCGTCCCGGTGCTCGCCGCGCGCAGTCTCCCGCTGCGCCTCGTTGGCCGCCATCCGGCCCCCACTCCCGGCATCGAAACCCGCTCCGCCGATCTCACCGACGCCAAGCAGGCCATCGACGCCGTCGCTGGCTCGAGCATCGTCTATCTACTCGCCGGCCTCAAATACGACCACAAGCTCTGGGCGAAAGCCTGGCCCCTCATCGTGGACAACACCATCGAGGCCTGCAAGCGCGCCGGCGCGCGCCTGGTCTTCTTCGATAATGTCTACATGTATGGCCGCGTGCGCGGCCCCATGACCGAAGAAACGCCCTATCGGCCCTGGAGCAAGAAAGGCGAAGTCCGCGCCGCCATCGCCACTGCACTCGCCAACGAATGGAAAGTCGGGACCCTCACGGCCATGATCGCGCGGTCTGCGGACTTTTACGGACCCGGTGCCAAGAACGGCATTCCAAACGCCATGGTCTTCGAGCCGATGAGCAAGAAGAACACGCCCATGTGCCTGGTCAGCGACCTGCTTCCTCACTCCTATACCTATGTGCCCGACGCCGCGCAGGCCCTGGTCGCCCTCGCCGAATCTGAGTCAGCGTGGAACCAGGTGTGGCATCTTCCCACCACGCCCCATCCGCTCACCGCCCGTGAGTTCATCACTGAAGTAGCCGAAGCCATGGGCCGGCCTGCAAAGTGGCGCATCCTCTCGCGCCCCATGGTCAAGATGGTCGGCTGGTTCAACCCCACCGTTCGCGAAGTCTACGAAATGCTCTACCAGAACGACGGCCCTTACCTGTTCGATTCGTCGAAGTACTTGCGCGCCTTCGGCTTCGCCGGAACCCCCTACGCCGAAGGCATCAAAACCACCGCGTCGGCCTACTCGTGAGCGCTCTTTAAGCGCGAAGCGCAGTTGGCCGCACCGCAGGTGCCGCGAAGCGGCAGTTGGCTCCACCGCAGGTGGTTGGCCTCACCGCAGGTGGCCTATCGCGCGGACCCTGGCCCGCGTAGCACCTTCCCCGGCAGCGCGCCGGTCATCTTGCCTTCGGCTATCACCGACACGCCGTTGACGAGTACGTAGTCCATGCCGACAGAAAACTGATTCGGATTCTCGAAGGTCGCCTTGTCGGTGATCGTCTCTGGGTCGAAAACCACCACATCCGCTGCCATGCCTTGCTTCAGTACGCCGCGGTCCGTCAGCCGTAGCCTCTGCGCCGGCAGCGCCGAAAACTTCCGTATTGCATCCGGGAGCGTCAGCGCATCTTCCTCACGCACATACTTGCGCAGAATTCGAGGAAACGTCCCATACGCACGTGGATGCGGATGCTCTGATCCCAGCAATCCCTCCGGCGACGTTCCCTGTGAGTCGTTGTCCACTGAAATCCATGGCTGCTTCAGCGCCAGCACCACGTCCGGTTCGTCCATACCGAAGACAGCGACCTCCGTGAATGCTTTATCTTTGATCAGTAGATCGCACAGAGCATCGATCGCATCCTCATGCCACAGCGCCGCAATCTCCGACAGGCGCTTACCCTGCAACGGCAGAAGCTCAGGATTCTGCACCACCGCAACCAGGATCGCCTCCGGCCCTGGAATCTCCTGCCACTCGTTGTCCCACTCCTCGCCGGCCGAATCCTTGCCGGCCGAAGTCATGTCTTTCCGAATCCGTGCGCGCATCGCAGGATCCTTCAATCGGGCCACAAGTTTCGCATCGCCGCCATCGTGCGCCCACGGCGGAATAAACGCCGAGAACGTATTGAACCACGCCGTGTACGCATACGTGTTTGCGCTGATGTCCACGCCCGACGCGCGCGCCACATCGATGCGCGCCACAATCTGCGGCATCTTGCCCCAATTGGCTTTTCCCGCGGTTTTCAAGTGCCAGATCTCCACCGGCAGATGCCCTTCGCGTCCAATGCGAGCAGCTTCATCGATCGACTCCAGCACCGCATCGCCCTCGCTCCGCATGTGCGTCGCATAGATGCCGCCATATTGCCCTGCCACGCTCGCCAGCGCGATCAGCTCTTCGGTCTTCGCATACGGAGCCGGCGCATACTGCAGTGCAGTCGACAAGCCCACCGCGCCGTCCTTCATCGCATCGGCCACCAAGCCCTTCATCTGGCTCAATTGCTCAGGGGTGGGCTGCACATCCGCATCGCCCAGCACCATGCGCCGTACCGACGTCGCGCCAACATACGACGCCAAGTTGATTCCCATGCCCTGCTTCTCAAGTCGTGCAAAATACTCGCCCAGCGTGCGCCAGTCCGGCGTCAGGCGGTAGTGCTCGTAGCCCGCCCGATCCGCGGCAATCATCGCGTCATTGACCGGTCCGGCCGAATTGCCCTCGCCGGTGATCTCGGTCGTGATCCCCTGAAAGATCTTCGACGGCACGCGCGGATCGACCAGCATCGTCAGCTCCGACTGCCCCAGCATGTCGATGAATCCGGGCGCTACCACTTTGCCCTGCGCATCAATCGTTCGCTTGGCCGCTACGCCCGATAACTCGCCAATCGTTGCGATTCTCCCGTCGCGAATTCCAACATCGCCCGCATACCACGGAGAGCCTGTGCCATCGATGATGTGTCCATGGCGAATGACGACATCGAAGGGCCGTTCCGATCCCGCTGGTGGCTGTCCCATCGCGTGCGTCGCGATCACCGCGGCAATTAGCAGCACAGCCTTCGACCATGTTTTTCGCTTCATCCTCGCCTCTCCATTCCATTCTCTTGTCGCGCCTGATTCCCGGCTTCTGCCTGCCTCAGCCGCTTGGTACAATGAGCTCTCGGCGAGTACCAAAGATTCACGGCCTGCTTCCATTGGTGCAAATACCGCATACAATAGCCGCAGACAGCCGCCTGAAGCGCCGAGTGGAACCGCCGGCGTATAGGCAATGATCTTACGGTACGCACAGTTTAAAGTTTTGGGTCGCGCAGTGTAGACCGGCCTTGGTAACCCGTCCCATCCGGACAGAAAAGGAACCATCTTGAGCGCTATGTGGAAACCCACCCAGACAGGACCATCCTCTCCTGCTCCCACCCCGGAGCCCATTCGTCAGACACCTCCCGCTCCGGCCGCTGAGCCGGCACGTCCTGCAGCCGTAACCGGCGAACAGGCCACCATCGGCAAGGGTCTTTTCATCAAAGGTGAAATTACAGGCTCTGAGTCCCTCTATATCGATGGCAAGATCGAAGGCACCATCAACCTGCCCGGGAACCGCCTGACGATCGGCAAAAACGGCCAGGTGAATGCCTCAGTCAACGCTCGCGAGATCGTGGTGCTCGGCAAGGTCAAGGGGAACGTTTCAGCCACCGATCGCGTCGACATCCGTGCCGAGGGATCTTTGACTGGCGACGTCTCCGCCGCCCGGATCAGCATTGAAGATGGCGCCTTCTTCAAGGGTGGCATCGACATTAAGAAGGGCGACGCCAAACCCACCGAGGTTGCCAAGCCGGTAGCGGTTTAGCAGCCAACTCGGCAATACCAAATGGGATGGGGCAGATCGGCTGGGTCCTCGGCGCGTCTGCCCTATACTGTTCTTGGCCGCAGATTCCCTGCTTGCCGCGCAGCCGATCCCGATAGCATGACGGGATGAAGCTCTTCTTCCCCGGGATCTTGTTGCTCTCCCTTGTGCCGGCTTGCGCCCAGTCCACACCCTCAGCCGCGACCAGTGACGCACTCTCTGCCGATGAACATGCCGCACTCGTTCGTCTGGGCGGCCAGTTACTCGTGGCCGGCAAAGCCTACGACTACGACGAGCACCTCGCTGACGACATCGGGCCACGTCTTACCGGCTCGGAGAACTATGTGAAAGCCGCTGTCTGGGCCGAATCCGAGTTCAAGAGCCTCGGCCTGAGCAACGTGCATCGCGAGTCATGGGAGATGCCAGCCACCTGGGAGCCTGAGACTATCGCCACCGCTCGCATTCTCAAGCCCCACGAGCAACGCCTCCATCTCGAAAGTGAAGGCTGGAGTCCCTCCACGCCCGAAGGCGGCGTGCGCGGAAGCATCTTCTACCAGAAGGGACTCACCCCTGATGCCGTAAGAGCAAACGCCACACAGATCAAAGACGCAGTCGTCCTGATCGACGGAGGATCCATGCGGGGCGACGACGCCGAGAAGCCGATGCTCTTCGGCCAGCTTTTCGATGCATTGCGCATGATTGGTGAAGAGGGTGCCCGCGGGCTGATCTTCGGCCTCGGCACGACTAACAATGCGCCCAGCCTCATCGGCAACACGGCTTTCACGGGAACGGTCGCCAACATTCCCAGCGGCAATCTTGGACAAGAAGACACGCTGCTCCTGAAGAGGCTTCTCAAAGAAGGCGCTGTCGAAGTCGAGTTCGGCTTCAAGAACAAGATTCGCGAACACGTCAAGGTCGACAACGTCATCGCCGAAATTCCCGGCAGCGACCCGAACGGAGAATACGTCATCGTCGGCGGCCACCTGGACTCCTGGAGCACGGGCACGGGCGCACAGGACAACGGCACCGGCGCTTCCACAGTGCTCGCCGTTGCAGCAGCCGTTAAAGCCGCCGGCCTCACGCCGCGGCGCACCATGCGCTTTATCCTTTTTGGCGGTGAAGAACAGGGCCTGATCGGATCAATCCACTATGCACGCGACCATGCTGCCGAGCTGAACAAGTGCGTGGGCGATTTTGTCTCCGACTCCGGTGCCGAAGCGCCCAAGGGCTGGTACGTGTTCGGGCGCGACGACGAGTCCACAGCGCTCACTCCGCTGAAGCCCCTGCTGAGCTCTCTCGACGCGGCCGCCACCACCAATGACGCCGAACACGTTTTCCAGACCGACGAAGCACCGTTTCTCGTCGCGGGCGTTCCGTCCTTCGTCCTCTGGACGGCGTTCGAAAAGTACATGGCCCTGCATCACAAGCCCAGCGATACTTTCGATAAGGTAGATCAGCGCGACCTCACGCTTGGCGTGGCCGTCGTCGGACTCACAGCCTACGCCGTCGCCGATGCGCCCACCACCCTGAAGCACTTCGACGCCGCGGCAGTTGAAGATGAGTTCAGGAACCTGAAGGTCCTCGATCAATACAAGGATCTGCAGAATCACAAAATGTTCTAGTTGGCTGGTTCGCATCGCAAGCACTTGGGGCTCACGCCAGTTTCAACCGCTTGCGCACAACCTGCGGTAGGGCCGATCCGGTCTTTCTCAGGACGGTATCGGCGACAGCCAGCCACAGCACGGTCCCTGCCAGCAAGATCACAAGCGCCATCCATCGGGTCTGCGCATGCGCGCCGAACCCGAGCGCATGCACTGCCCATCCCAACAACCATCCGAAGACGGCCCTCACTGCCGTGCCGCCGACTAAACCTGCCAGCAGGCATCGCCCCAGCTCTTCATAGTCCAAACCTGCCAGCGACACCATTCGCTTCTGGTGCAGCAGATACGCGATGGTCAGTGTCTGCAAACAGATCCCTGTGTCCGACGCAATCGCCAGCCCCATTGCGCCATAGACGTGATTCAGCCCCGCATACAAGGGCAGAGAGAGCACGGTGACGATCGTTCCTGCGGCCATCGGCGCAAACGTGTTCCCCGCCGCGTAGAACGCCCGCGAATAAATCGCCTGCGCCGACCACAGAAACAACGACACGGCGAAGACTGCGAAGTACACGGCGCATTCATGCGCATCGCTGAGTGAAAATCTCCCGCCGACAAACACCACCTCGATGAGCGGCTCACCCAGCACGATCATCGCCGACGCAGCCAACAATCCCATGCACGCCACGCGCGACACCGAGTCTGCCACCGCGTTGGCGAACTCTAAGTGATTTTCCTTGGCCCAGAGGCTGGCAAAAAACGGCATCGACGCCACGCCCGCTGCCTGCGCCAGGACCGACATGGGCGCCGTGAAGAGCCGCTTCGCGTAGGTCATCAAGGCAATCGCACCGCTCGTGCCCGAAGCGAAGTGCGCAATGATCCAGTTGTCCGCCGTCACCAGCGAGACGCCAATCATCAGCGGAAGCGACAACTTGACCCACTCGCGCAGTCCCTCATTGTGCCAGTCCAGCACGAGCCGGTAGTGCACGCCTGCACGTCGCGCGAACACGGCATTCAGCAGAAAGGGGCCGGCCAATGCGCCAGCCACAGTGCCGATCGCGAGCGACGAGATCCCCAGCGTCTTCACCAGCAGGATCCCGCCGACAATCGTGCCCAGGTTATAGATCAGCGGCGTCACGGCCTGCACGTTGAACTGCTTGCGCACCAGCAGCACGGCACCGAACACCCCGCCGGCCAGAAAGAAAAGCTGCGCCGGCAGCAGAATGCGGGTCAGCTTCGTGCACAGTGCAGCCTTTGCCGGGTCGAAACCGTTGAACCACCAGTGCACATACCACGGAGCAAGAAACTCGGCCAGCACAATCGCGGCTCCCAGCACAAGAAACATCGAGGTAAGAATGACCGAGAGCGCTTTCTCACCCTCTTCCTCGCGCCCCGCGTCGCGATAGCGGGTGAGGATGGTGACAAACGTGACCGATGCCGCGCCTCCCACGAGGAAGTATGCAATCATATCCGGCAACGTAAACGCCGCGAGAAATGCGTCGGCCTCCATGCCGCGACCAAACACCCAGGCGATATAGAGATTTCGCACCAGCCCGAAGACGCTCGACAGCAGCGTAGAAGCCATCAACACCACAGTCGCTCCGAACACTGAGTGCTTGTGCGACGGCCGCATCATGCTCACAATCCGCACCCATCGAGACTGTGGTTCGGGCGGGCGTCCAGCTTCAGTTGTGGGCGTGCTTGTCACTCCTGTGATTCTATCGGGGCCCAAGGATTGCCCGAGACTCAACCGTCACTCGATGTCTTCATCAGGTAATACGTGGGTGCGCCTGTGTTATCCGTCCTCTCCGGCGTGCCGCGTATCCTGTCTTCATGCCGCGGACCCACCTTGCATCCCTGCTTCTCTGCGCGCTCGTTGTCCCTTCTCTGGCTCAATCTATTCGTACGGGCGACGGCCTTCCCCTCGGCGCTCCACCACCCGTTGAAAGCACTCCCGTCACCGACAACTACTTCGGGATCAAAATCGCCGACAGCTATCGCGGGCTCGAAGACTCGAAGAGCCCGGAGACGCGTGCCTTCATCGACTCCGAAAACGCCTACACCGCGCGTTACCTCAAGTCTCTGCGCATCCGTTCCGATGCCATGGACGATCTCACCGCGCTCGAGGCGGTTTCCCACTGGACCTTGCCCATCCAGCGCGGCGACAGCTATTACTTCATGAAGCGCCTGTCCGACGAAGGTCAAGCCTCCATCTACATGCGCCGCGGCTGGACCGGAAAAGACGAGCGTCTCCTCGATCCAGCAGTCCTCAGCCGCGATCCCAACACATCCATTGAACTTGCGGATGTTTCACGTGACGGCTCGCTCATCGCCTACCACGTGCGCCAGGGCGGAGCCGACGAAACTACCGTTCGCGTCTACGATCTCAAGACCAAAAAGACCCTTGAAGACGAACTCCCCGCCGGAATCTACTGGTCCGTCGATTTCGCGCCCGACGGCAAAGGTCTCTACGACACGCGCACCAACAAGCAGGGTTCCCTGGTCTACCTGCACACCCTCGGCACGCTCAATTCGCACGACACCCTCGTCTTCGGCCATGAGTTCTACGACGAGCCTCTCGGCCCCATCGACCTTATTCAGTCGCACGTCACCCACGATGGCCGCTATCTGGTCGTTACCATCCGGCGCGGCGTCCCTGCCAAACGCGTCGACATCGCCTTCCGCGATCTGACCAAGCCCGCAACGCCCTTCACTGTGCTTGTCTGGGGCATCGAGTCGCGCTTCTCCACGGCCTACGCCAAAGGCGCGTGGTATGTAAGGACGGACTATCAATCGCCCAAGGGCCGCGTCCTGCTGGCCGATCCCGGCGTCGACCCCTCGGCGTGGAAAACCATTGCGCCCGAAACCTCCGACGTCATTTCCGACTTCTCCATCGTCGGCGATAAGGTCTACGTCACACGCCTCAAGGATGTGAAGTCCGCAACCGAAATCTACACACTCGATGGCAAGCCTGCCGGCACCATCGACTATGACGGCATCGGCTCGGCTTCTATCGTCTACGGCCGACCTTCGGACCGCTACGGCTTCTTCAGCTTCGAGTCGTTCATCCAGCCGCCGACGCTCTACCGCCTCGACACCCTGACCGGCAAGCGCGAAGTCTTCGCTCAGCCCAGGGTTCCCTTCCATCCCGCCGACTACGAACTCAAGCAGGTCTTCTACAAGTCCAAAGACGGCACGCAAATCCCCATGTTCATCGCCGGCAAAAGGGGTTTGAAGCAAGACGGCTCCCTGCGCTTGCTCATGACTGGCTACGGCGGATTCAACCTCAGCATGACGCCTAGCTGGAACCCCGCCTGGGCCTGGTGGCTCGAGCAGGGCGGTTGGTTCGCCTATCCCAACCTGCGGGGCGGTGGCGAATACGGCGAGGCATGGCACGAGGCCGGCATGTTCGAGAAGAAGCAGAACGTCTTCGACGATTGGTTCGCCGCAGCAGAGTATCTGATCGCCCGGAAGTACACCTCGCCCTCACACTTCGCCATCTCCGGCCGGTCGAATGGCGGCCTGCTTATGGGGGCCTCCTTCACGCAGCATCCAGAGCTCTTCTCCGCGGTCTGGTGCGGCTACCCGCTGCTCGACATGCTGCGCTACCAGAAGTTCGAGCAAGGCCCGCACTGGACTACGGAATACGGGTCGGCGAACGACGAAACCCAGTTCCGCTATCTGCTGAAGTACTCGCCCTATCAAAATGTGAAGGCCGGCATCTCCTACCCCTCCGTCATGTTCTTCACCGGCGACAGCGACACACGCGTGGACCCCCTGCACGCGCGCAAAATGACTGCCCTTCTGCAGGCTGCGTCTAAAAGTGATCGTCCCATTCTGCTCCACTACAGTGTCACCGGCGGGCACTCGGCCGGCGTCAGCGTCGACCAGCAGGTGCAGGACGACGCCGACCAGACCAGCTTCCTCTGGACCGAAACCGGAACAACACCACCGGCGAAAGCTCCTGTGCACTAAAGACAGGGCTCTCTTGAGCCAAGGCCGGTTCACGTCGCTCAAGCACTTTGCGCTTCTACCGATAAAGGCTGCAGCGGGATGAGTGTCGCGATGCAGCTTTTAGAGACTGGGACCAGACAGGCAGATAGTCGGCAGGAAGCAGCGCGGCTCGCAGCATTGGCGGCCTATAACGTTCTCGACACGCCGCCCGAACGGTGCTACGACGACCTTACCCGGCTTGCGGCAGAGTACTTCCAGGCCGATGCTGCGTGTCTCGGTTTCGCCGACGAATCACCTCACCTTCCGTTTGACTCACCGTATCCTTCCCTCCGCGCCCTCCGAAGCATCGAAATCGACTGCAGCCTCAGCGGTCTCCTCGTTTGCCAGCCTCCTGGCCGGACTCACCGCCCCAAAACCGCAAACCGACGATCGCTGGGCTGACGATATCCTCGCCGAGGACGTCGCAGCCATCAGCTACGAACAGGCCTTGCGGACCCACACACGCTATCGCCGACCCGACCCTCTGCCTGCCCCCCCTCAAGACTCTCCAACTGCGCACGATTGCGTGGCCGGCGCTCCAGATACAGCACTCAGACTTCCAGCACCAGGCACTTCAAATATTCGGTCTCCGGAAGATTGAGAATGACCGGGTGATCCGGCGCTGCCCCTCGCCGGTCCAGCAGCCGCACCCGCCGGCGCGCGTCCGCAGCCGCGGCAGCTACCGCGCCCTCCAGATCCGCCCAACTCACGTGATGGCTGCAGGAGCACGTGACCAGCAGCCCGCCCGGCCGCAGCATTTTCAGAGCCCGCAGGTTTAGCTCCTTGTAGCCGCGCAGCGCGCCTTCGACCGCACGCTTGGTCTTCGCAAACGCCGGCGGGTCCAGAACAATCGTGTCGAACGTCTCGCCTCCCTCCGACCAATCGCGCAGGATGTCGAAGGCGTCACCCTCGACCCAATCGACCTCTTTGTCGCCAATCGCGTCGCGGTTCGCGGCCAGGTTGCGCTCCGCGACTTCGAGCGAAGCATGCGATGCATCGATCCCTGTGACTGTCCTGCACACACGCGCCAGGTGCAGCGCGAACCCGCCCTGATAGGTACAGACATCGAGGGCGCGGCCTCCGGGAGCGAGCAACCACGCGTAGTCCTGTGCCGCCTTGTAGTTCGCGTGCTGATCCAGAAAGGCGCCGGTCTTCTGTCCGGCGTTTACGTCGAAGTGGAACTTCAGCCCGTTCAGTCGAAACTGCGTTGCCGTCTGCGGGTTGTTGGGATCGGCAGCAAACAGCGGCTCTTGTGACGGCGCAGTCAAGCCCTCGAGCTCACGAATCCGCGGATCGGGCCGTTCCCAGATCGCCGCAAGCCCACCCGCGTCTTTCGCAACGCCGCTGTTCCCGCCCACCCTCTCGCGCAGAACCCGAACTACAGTCTCCCGCACCGCTTCGCCGTCCAGCCCCTTGGCGAGCAGTTGCAGAACCACCAGATCGCCGTACTTGTCCACCACCAGACCCGGCAGTTCGTCGGCCTCGCTGAAGCACAGACGGCAAGAATCGCTCTTGCCCACCAGCGGCCCCAGCATCATCATGCGCACATCGATGGCTCGCTCCAGCCGCTTCTCCAGCCGCTTGAGCCACTCCGCTTCGCCTATTGCCTCCCGCGCTACCATCCGCAGTGCGATTTGCGACGACGGGCTGTAGAGCGCTGTTCCCAGCAGCAAACCGCGGTTATCGGCCACCGGCAGCAGCGCTGGAATCTCGCCCTCTCCGGGTTCTAGGGCCTCCACATCCGAGGCATACACCCAGACATGCCCGTTCCTCAGCCGGTCTGCTGCGCGCCGGCTGATCCGCGCGCCCACAGGCGATTGCTCTGCCGCAGAAGCTGGCCTTTTCGGCCTCAACTCCTTCTTCTCATGGGCCTTGGCTGCGCGCAAAGAAGGCGCCTCTGGCATGTGCACCTCGGGCGCCTTCTTCGTTTTGGCTAGATGATGGTCTCGCGGTTTGGTCATGTGCTAGGGGCATCATAGACCCCGCAGCCCACGTACCGCCGCACGATTACTGCGCCTGCATGCCCTCGATATAGCGGCTCAAGTTACTGATTCTGAGCTGCTTCGCCTGTAGATTCGCCCTGTCCATCTTGCTCAGGATCGGACCCCAAACCGGCATCTCTGCCGAACCATGTGCGGGAACTTCCGAGCCAAACTGAAGCACCGCAACAATGTGCGCGTCCGGGAAGCTTCCGTGGTTGTTCTTGGCGAGCGCCGTCAAATCCGTCGGTGTTGCTTTGAGGGCCGTCGCGGCCGGTCCGTGGCCTCTGCCGTCCACGCCGTGGCATGGCGCGCAATAGCTGGAAAACATCTGTTTGCCGCTCGTGGGCGAAGTCCTGTTGACCGGTATCGTGACCTTTGCAATGGATTGATCTGCTGCATACCCGGCGCTCGCGGAAAATGCCGCAGCCAAGGTTATAAGTAAGAGGGGTTTCAACATAAGTTCCTCCGTTCGTTTCCTCTACTCCGCAGGGAACTCTACGCCTTCCTCGGTGATCCCAGGCTGTGATGGCTAGCACATTGACAGCGTCCCGCCAACACTGACGTACCTATACGACAAACGCTAGTCTCTAAAGGCATAAGCCGCATAGATAAGAGCCGTAATCGCCCGTAAAATGGACCTCATTCCAATCCTTCATTCTATCTCTCAATTCTTCACAAACCTTCGACGGGCCATCCGAAGACACGACCTAATCCCTCACTAACAGACATTCTAACTGTCACATAACATCACGGCTAAGTTTGGCCCGCTCCTCGATGCCTCGCGAGTTTCTCTGCAACGAGCACCACTCCGCAAGCTGAAACGCTCTCGCCGGCGTCCAATTCCCTCTTCGGCCCTCGCGCGCAATCTCTAATGACTACAAGGCTGCCCGACGCCACCCATTCATGCCTGCCACACAACATCGGCCTATAATGAAGCATGGCGACAGTCCGGCAGCCGATCAGCGCCGACAACCCCCGCTCCAGCCAATCCGGTTTGGAAGCTCTTCTGAGCGCACCGGATGCCATCGAAGAGCGTTTTGCTGCACTTCTGCGCCAGGTACAGGCCAATCGCCCCAGCGACGACGTCGGCCTCATCCGCAAAGCCTGGGATTTTTGTGTCCAACACCACAAGGGCCAGATGCGCGCCTCCGGCGAGCCCTACATCATTCATCCCCTAGAGGTCGCCGAAGTCTTGGCGGAGATGAAGCTCGACGCGACGGCCATCGCCGCCGGCCTTCTCCACGATTCCGTCGAAGACACTCCGGCAACAAGCGAGGAAATCGAAGCCGGCTTCGGCGATCAGGTAGCCCACATCGTCGAGGGCGTCACCAAGATCGACAAAATTCAGTTTGCCAATCGCGAAGACCGTCAAGCCGAAAACGTCCGCAAGATGCTCTTGGCAATGGTCTCCGATGTGCGCGTCGTGCTCATCAAGCTCGCTGACCGGCTCCACAATATGCGCACCCTCGAGCACCTGAAGCCCGAGCGTCAAGAGGCCATCGCCCGCGAGACCCTCGACATCTATGCGCCGCTCGCACATCGCCTCGGTATGGGCAAAGTCCGCGGCGAACTCGAAGATCTCGCTTTCCGCTACACTGACCCTCTCGGCTACGAGCAGCTGTCGGAGGCCGTCGAAACCCGCCGCATCGAAGGCGAACAGTTCCTGCGCGGCGTCGAAGACACGCTGGCCGAGCAGCTCCGCGAAAACAATATTCAGGCGCGTGTTGAATGGCGCATCAAGCGCCTCTACTCCATCTATCAGAAGCTGCAACGCTCCAAAATCTCGTTCGATCAAGTCTACGATCTGCTGGCAGTTCGGGTCATCACCGAAGATGTGGCCTCCTGTTATGCGGTCTTCGGTCTCATTCACACGCTGTGGCGTCCCGTGCCTGGCCGCATCAAAGACTTCATCGCCATCCCTCGCGCCAACCGCTACCAATCCCTCCATACCACCGTGATCGGCGAAGGCGGCCATCAATTCGAAGTGCAGATTCGCACTGAAGAGATGCATCGCATTGCCGAAGAAGGCATCGCTGCGCACTGGAAGTACAAGGCCGCCGGAGAAGGCGTCACATCACGCGACGAAGAGCGTCTCAACTGGATTCGCCAGCTCGTCGAGTGGCAGAAGGAGATGACCGACCCCAACGAGTTCCTCTCCAGCCTGAAGATGGACCTTTATCCCGATGAGGTCTACACCTTCACGCCCAAGGGAAAAGTCGTTGTGGTTCCGGCTGACGGCACACCCATCGATTTCGCGTACACGATCCACACCGAAGTCGGCCACACCTGCGTCGGCGCCAAGGTCAACGGTCGCATGGTCCCGCTGCGCACCAAGCTGCGTACCGGCGACATCGTCGAGATCGTCACCCAGAAAGACCACAAGCCCAGCCGCGATTGGCTGACTTACGTCAAGAGTCCGCGCGCGCGTAACAAGATCAAGCATTGGCTCAACGAAGATCAACGGCGCCGCGCCGTCGAGATCGGCCGCAAGCTCCTCGAGCGCGAAGCCCGCAAACACAAGGTGCCCTTGGCGCAGATTTCGGACCAGGATCTGGGCCGCATCGCCGGCGAATATGGCGTCGCCACCGCGGCAGACTTGCTCGCGACACTCGGGCAGGGCAAACACTCCGCGCATCAGGTGCTGAACAAGCTGGCGCCGGGCTACTCCGCCCAGCCCGAACCGGACACGCCCACCGAGACTAAACCAGGTTCGCCCGGCGAAGCGCCCATGTCCGATGCGGTGCGCAAGCTGCATCTCACCGGTTCGGACTCACTCCAGGTCGAAGGCCAGAACGATTTGCTCGTGTATCGCGCGCGCTGTTGTAATCCGATTCGCGGCGAAGAGATTGTCGGTTACGTCACTCGAGGTAAAGGCGTCGCGGTCCATGCTCGCGGTTGTCCCAATGTACAGAACCTGCTCTACGAGAGCGACCGCCGCATTAATGTCGAATGGGCACGCGTAGGCGACGACGGCGTTGGCCGGGCGCAGCGGTATCCGGTCAAAATCACGATCTACTGCCACGACCGCACCGGCATGTTGAAAGAGCTTACCGCCGTGATCTCCGACGACGACACCAACATCCGCAACATCGACATTCGTCACGACGACGATGGTGAGGCCATCATCGAATTCATCGTCGAAGCGGAAGACGTGCGCCACCTGAACCGCATGGTTCTCGCTCTTCGCCGGGTCAACGGCGTCCGCGATGTCCAGCGCACCCAAAAGATATAGGAACCCTACCAGGCTGTTCTATGGGCGCTCTGCTCACAGTCATCGTCATTGCCGTTTTGCTTGCAGCCGCAGCTCTTCAATTGCGAGGACGCCGTCGTGTGGCCTGTTGGCTGCTCGCCGTCTTCCCCGGCTTCGCCTGCATCGCCTATCTGCGCGATCTCGCCCAGGGCGCACAGCGCATTGGGCTCGCCGCCTTCCAGAGCGATCGAAAGCAATTCGGCGCGACTCTCATCCTGTTGGCCATCGGCATCGTTGCAGCGCTGCGCCCACAGTGGCGCTGGCTCTTCTGGCTGGAGTGGATCTTCAACGCCATCGCCTGCGGCGTCCTCGTCTATCTCGTCTTCTTCTGGAAGGTCTTCAGCTAAGCTTGAGTCAGGTATGAGCACGTCTTCATCCGATCGCGATTCAGTCCTCGATAGCGTCCACGTACTCGACGGCGGCCTGGCCTCCGAACTCGAATATCTCGGCGCCAAAATCGATGGCCCGCTTTGGTCGGCTCACGTCCTCGAGGAAGCTCCCGACAAGATTCTCGCCGTCCATCGTGCGTACATCGCCGCTGGAGCACAGTGCATCGAAACTGCCAGCTATCAAGTGTCGCGCATGGGCTACGTCGAAGTCGGCCTCGCTCCTGAGCGCGCGGACTCAGCACTCGTCAAGGCCCTCGCGCTTGCCCGCACAGCTGTCGCCGAAGTCACAGACAGGCACGTTCAGATCGCCGTCTCTCTCGGATCCTATGGCGCGGCACTCCACAACGGCGCGGAGTATCACGGCAACTACGATTGCTCGCGCGCAGAACTTGTCGGCTTCCACGCCGCCCGCATCGAAGTGCTTGCAGGGATCATAGGGCGAGAAGCCCTCGCATTCGAAACGCTGCCCTCACTCGATGAAGCCCGTGCTATCGGTGAAGCCCTTGCTCTGTGGCCTCATCTCCGCGCATGGTTCAGTTTCACCTGCCGCGATGCGCAGCACGTAGCTCACGGCGAGAGGCTGCGCGACTGCGCATCTTATCTTTCGACGCTCCCGCAAACCATCGCCATCGGCGTCAACTGCACACAGCCCTCGCTCATAGTGGGGCTGATCGGAGAGATTCGCGCAGCCTCGAGCAAGCCCATCATGGTCTATCCCAACTCCGGCGAAGGCTGGGACGCACAAAAGCGCTGCTGGACCGGAATCAGCGACCCGGAAGCCTACGGAGCAAAAGCCACCGAGTGGTTCGCAGCCGGCGCACAGATCGTCGGCGGATGCTGCCGCACCCGGCCTGCTCACATCCGCGAGGTCGCTGAAGCCGCAGCCCGCATTCGCATTTAGATTCCCGGCATCCAGCAGCCGGGCGTGGACTTCGCAATCGCGATCTCGTCTTCGTTCATGTCGACGCCCACATCTCCAAACAGCGGCGTGCTCAGGTACCGCTCGCCGGTGTCGGGCAGCATGGCCAAAATCGTCGAGCCTTTCGGAGCCAGCGCGGCAATCTTCTGCGCGCCGGCAAATGTACCGCCTGAGCTGATCCCGACAAAGATGCCTTCCTTCTTCGCCAGTTCCTTGCTCCACTTCAGCGCTTCGGCATTCTCGATCCGCAAGACTTCGCTAATCGCCTTCGATGCCACTGCGTCCCCGGCCAGCTTAGCGATGAAATCCGGGCTCCAGCCCTGCATCGGGTGGGGCTTCCACGAAGGGTGAGCCACTGCAGCCGAGCCATCTGTATTCCGCTGCTGTTCGATGCCGCTCGACACCATCGGCGCTTCGTCAGGCTCGCACACGACAACCTTCGTCTCCGGCCGGTCCTTCTGGAGCACCCGTGCCACGCCCTTCAATGTGCCGCCCGTCCCGAAGCCAGTCACCCAGTAGTCGAGCCGTTCGCCTTCAAAGTCACTCAGAATTTCCTTCGCCGTCGTGCGTGAGTGAAAATCCGCGTTGGCCTCGTTCTCGAACTGCCGCGTATAGAACCAGCCATGCCTCTCGGCCAGCTCCTCCGTCTTTTTCACCATACCCACCGCCCGTGCCGCCGCCGGGGTAATCACCACCTTCGCGCCCAGAAACCGCATCAACTTGCGCCGCTCGATACTGAACGTTTCGGCCATCGTGACCACCAATGGATAACCCTTGGCAGCGCAGACCATCGCCAGACCGATCCCGGTGTTGCCGCTCGTCGCCTCCACCACCGTCTGTCCTGGCTTCAGCGTGCCCGTGCGCTCCGCGTCTTCAATCACGCCCAGCGCCAGCCGGTCCTTCACCGATCCCAGTGGATTGAACGCTTCGATCTTGACGTAGAGGTTCACGCCCTCGGGTGCGAGCCGGTTGATTTTGACGACCGGCGTGTTGCCGACCGTCTCCAGAATGTTTGCGTACCTGCGTCCCATATCGACCTCCCGAACAGCGGCCATTCTACAGGTTTGTATCGAAACAGAAGTCAACAATTTCGCGGACGGCAAGCTCCGATGACCAGGATCCCGCCCGAACTCTGCCTCTGAGCACCTGTTGCCGCCTGCTCCCTGGCTGAGAAGGCTAGGCGTCAACCGCGCGTTCGGCGCCGCGAAACAACGCGCAGAGAGCGCGCCATACCCAGCGCACGACGAGCACGGTCGCCAACACCAGGCATGCCACAATCGTCGCGGCGATGTAGGGCTTCCACGTCGCCATCCATGTAAGGAACACGGCTAACACGTCTTCACCCAGACTTAGCGTCATATTGCTGAAAGGCTCCGGCGACGGCGTCACCGCGGCACGCACGGCAGTCTTGCCTCCGTGTGCGGCCAGTGCAATCATTCCACCGGCAATCGTCGCCAGCGCCTGCTCACCCGGCGAGAGTGAGGCGGTTGCCTGGTAGGCCAGCAACGCCGCCACCGGTACTCGAATAAACGTGTGCAGGGCATTCCAGATCAGGTCGAACGCCGGAACCTTGTCGGCAAAGAATTCGACCCCGAACAGCACGCCACTGGCCGCAATCACATACCAGTTTTCCAGCAGATGCAGCGACGGCGGAAGCTGGACCCAGCCGGCATGTGCCACCAGTCCCAGCGTGGCCACCGTCGCATAGACGTTCAGGCCAGCGGCAAAGCTGACCGCGATCAGCAGAGCTACAATCTCGCTTCCCGAAAGATTCATGCGGCAAGTATATTCCGCGTCGCAACAAGCTCCACGGTGAACGAAATAACCAATCTCACAGGTATCCCCAAAGTGCCTCTCTGTGCACCCAATGCGGCCCGGCACGCTGTTGTAACGGGAGCGGACCGCATCGTGCGCAGGAAGTCTCTAGTTGGCGCGGATCGCACTTGCCGTCTGCAGATCTTGCCACGGCCTCTCATACCGGGCCAGAGCCCGGTTCAGCATGCGCTTCGCTCGAAAGACCCGCGCCTTCACCGTCGCCACGCGAATCTGGAGAGCTGCCGCAACTTCAGTCTGTGAGTCCTCCTGCAGCATGCAGCGTTCGATCACCTGCCTGCACCCGCGGTTCAACTTGCTCACCTCGCCGTGCAGCAGCTCTTCCATCTCGCGGCGCCGGCAACTCTCCTCCGGGTTGGGCCGTCCGTCCGGGAAGTCCATGGCAACTACTTCGTTGTCGTCGCCGGCCGTGTATTCGATCGAAAGAAAGACGCGGCCTCGTTGTCCACGCAGATGTTCGCGGGCCGTGTTTTTCACAATTGCTGTCAGCCAGGTCGACATCTGTGCCTCTCCACGAAAGTTCGGAAGCGCTTTGTAGGCTTTCAGCAAAGCATCCTGCAGGATGTCCTCTGCGTCTTCGTCGCGATTCGTGATCCGCCGCGCAGCCTGCAGCAGCTGCGGCCTTCGCTCTGCTGCTGCGCGCAGAAACTTCGCCTGCACGCTATCCTGCTCGCATCCCAACGCACCCAACGCAGGACACTCTAATTCTCGGCTCTCTGTCATATTCATCATCTCTCCAATTCGGGCAAAGCGCCCTTCGACTTGAAATGCGGAGAGACACCCACCAGCCATGAACCGGCCGCAATCGGAGAATCACTCGAGGCAAGACTTTCCTGGTTGAAACTCATGGTCTGCTCCTCTCCGCGGAAATAACTGCAATGCAGCCGATCTGTTGAAAGGAGATCTGCTGCGCCGTCTACGCCGAGAAGGAGCTGGAAGGAGGGGAACGAAGAGGCAGGAGGGACCTGAAGAAGCGCGCGCGACGAATATGCGTTGGCGGAGCAACCAGCGCGCACACGCACATCCATTCGAATGGAAGCGGCGGGTGCAGATCAGGGACATCGGTAGGTGCGTGCTGTTGCGTCTCCGCGCCTATGCGCGCAGCCACTTCTTCCGAAGCGTGTCGCTGATCGATCCATAGCTTCGGTGCCAGCGTGCGCGACGCCGTATCCCGATGCGGTTGGTAGAGAGAGAGCCTGTAGTTGTAACCCCAGAGAACAAGCGCAAGGGCGAGCCCGAAGCCGCCCAACACGGAAGGCTTGCAGAACCCGAGCCATCCTGCAGAGGCGCGTTCCTCTGCGGGGTTTTTCACGACGCGTTCGTTCGTTGCGTCGACCATATCCGTCTTTTGACTCGCGTAGAACACGAGGCTCCGGTCTTGCAAGCTCTACTGCGCAAGATCCACTTGATTAGATGCGTTGATCCCTCAAGCGTCAACAAATTCATGTGGTAGAAGAGTTGAACCGGTATCCCAGTAGCCGATCTTCGCCCGATCTACGCTGCGTATGTCTACTTCACACCCTTGCTCGGGTCCCACGCATTCTCAAGTTTGCGGACATAAATGATTTGCCCGATGTGATACGCATTGTGCGCGCCCACGTGCGCAATCAGCGATGCATTCTCGGCCAACTTTTTGTCATCGGCCTGCTCAACCGCAGTATCCCAGTCCGTCAGAACCTGATTGAGTTTCTTGACCAGGTCGTCCCACTGTGCGGGAGTGAAGTCGTTGAAGGTCTCGTCGTTGTTTCCGCTGAAGGCAGGTGGTTTCTCGCCTTTGAATCGCGCCAGCGATTGCGTATCCCAGAACCAGAGATGGTAGGCGAGCTGCCCCACCGAGTGCTGACCTGCTCCTGGCGTCCACTTCGCCTGATCGGCCGTAAGCCCCGCCACGGCAATGCTGGCCGGCACGAACCAGTCCTCCTGATCGTGAGTCGTTCGCAGCTGTTCCAGCAGCACGCCGCGCAAGGTCGTCGGAGGCTTCTTCTCTTCCGCGCGCAGCCCCACACTCGATCCCAACGCCACCAGCAAAGTCACCACGCCAAGCGTCCGTTGCATCATATCCGGCCTCTCTCGTCTCAGAATGGCGGAAGTATAGTCCCAGACACTGAGCGCAGCCTCCGACTCTGTGACAAGCCGGTTCGTATTGTCCATGTGCCGGTGGACACCAATTCGGTTGGCTTCGTCTCGGCTGCGCGCTACCTTGCAGGTCTCATGAACACGGTTCGCGTGATGCCACGCCCAGAAGCCGCTCAAGCCGCACATGTCGGCCTTCTTGAGACAACAGAGCAGCCAGCGCTCGCACTTGCTGCCATCGGATTGCTTGGCCTCGGCATTCTGGGGCTCATCTACGGGGATTTCGCGCTCGTCTGGCAGCCTGTGGCCGCCTGGATTCCCGGCCGAACCGCGCTCGCCTACTGTACCGCCGCGCTCGAGTGCGTTGTTGCGCTCGGCCTGCTCTTTCGGGCTACGTCGGCTTGGGCTGCGCGCGTCCTTTTTCCGGGCGTGATCCTGTGGCAACTGCTCAAGGTGCCGGAGATCGTTCTCGGAGGCACACATGTGGGCGCGTATCTTAGTTGGGGAGAAACCGCCCTGCTGCTCGCCGGCGGCTGGACGCTTTTTGCGCACCTGGCCGATCTAGGCGCCGGATCGCCGTTGACCTTCCTGACCAGCGAGCGCTCGGTGCGCATGGCACAGATCTATCTCGGTGTCTGCATCATCCCCATCGGGATTTCGCACTTCGTCTATCACGATGCGACGATTCTCCTGATTCCGCAATGGCTTCCCGACCGCTCGTTCTTCGCCTATCTCACGGGAGCGGGCCAGATTGCCAGTGGCCTCGGACTGATCTTCAACGTGCTGCCGCGCGTGGCTGCATATGCCGAAGCCGCGCAGCTCTGGATTTATACACTGCTGATCT
Organism: uncultured Occallatibacter sp.; assembly: GCA_964585715.1. Lineage (GTDB taxonomy): Bacteria > Acidobacteriota > Terriglobia > Terriglobales > Acidobacteriaceae > Telmatobacter. The sequence continues at coordinate 4,612 of CAZPEZ010000010.1, read as the reverse complement.
GGGTGCCAGCGGTCGTCTTCGGCCCGAACACCGATGTGCAGGCCGTCTTCGGGTCGAGCAGCGGTGCGCGCATGCCATGGACCGCCCTGCTGGTCACGTGGTTTCCCGCGGCATGTGCGCTGGCGGTCGCCCAGAATGTGCGGTCTAGGGCGGACGCGGCCTGAGAGCCGCAAACTGCAGCCTGATCGGTGCAGAACGCGATACCCTCCCCCCTTCGGTTTTGAGGCAAGTATCTCTATCGATTGAGTTTAACGTTTCAATAGCTTACGCTAAACCATTAGCTGTCAATAGCTTGGCGGCAAATATCTCTCGAGCAAGAAGTTAGGCCGTCGCGCGCCGTTGCGCGCTGCGATTCGCAGCCCCGGGGTAGGTGGTTGACCGGGGGGAGGGGGGTACCTCTCGCCGCTTCCCCAATCCAACCAGGAGCACCTGCGGCGGGACTGCTGGGTGCTCATTTCCTAGTGTGTGCCAACGACGCGTTATTTTCCGCAAAGACTGGCCATCCAGGCAGCCGCCCTTTGCACTGGACCCGGGGGCCGACAGATATCTGCGCGCCTCGGCTTGGGAAGGACGGGCTGCGGAGGGCTTAGGACCTCCGCAGCGTGTTGGAAGGGCAATGAAGGCGGGCCGAATAGCAGAGGGAGGCGCGGAGTCTAATCTAGGTCTTTCTTCTTTGTGTGACCCCAGCCTCAGCATCCCGGCCGTTGGCAGCAAGCCAGCCGGAGATCGAGGCGGGGGAGGGGCCACATCGGAATAGTGTGTTGGATGCCGAAAGCGTTTCTCGCGACCTGTGGAGAATTGTCGCTTCTCCGGAATTGCCCTGCCCGAAACATCGGTGCCATCTGCCACCAGTGTTTGCCGGGGTTTGCGGAGAGAATCGCTGAGAACAGCGACGGCTCCCGCCGCAGATTCGTGCTACATTATGTATATACAGAGGCGCTACGGGTGGGACGAGCGCAAGAACTGGCTCAACCAGCGCAAACATGGCATTGGGTTCGAAACAGCCGCAGAGGCTTTTGACGATCCGAATTGCCTCATCCTTCCGGACCGCGTGGACGAGACCGGCGAGCCGCGATGGCATGAGCTCGGGTCGGTGTTGCTTGCGACTGGTGCAAGAGCAGTTCTGCTGTTGGTGCACGTCTACAGGGAGAATCGCCATGGCGAGGAGATCATCCGCATCATCAGCGCGCGTCCGGCTCAAGTCAATGACATCAGAAGATATCAGGAACCGGCGCCGGAGTAAGGAGGAGGAGGAGGCCCTGAGCCGGATCGCTGCCGCACAAGCCGCCGGCGACGATTCAGGAATTGACTTCTCCGACATCCCGCCGCTGACACCTGAGCAACTTGCCAGCATGGTGCGCTTGCGCGACGTACAACGCAAGGTTCCGGTGAGCGTGCGGCTCGACCCGCAGGTGCTCGACTGGCTGCGCTCTAAAGGAGAAGGCCATCTCACCCGGATCAACGACATTCTGAGGAATCTGATGGAAGCCGAGCGGCGGGCGGGTGCAAGGAAGGGTTAGGTCCCGCACCCAGCTTCCGACTCAATTGCGGTCCCGCCAAACCCCGCCGTTCACGCCACGCCTCGATCACGCCCCGATCAGACCCCGATCAGACCCTCCAGACGCACGTAGCTGGCTTCCATTCCGCCTTCCATTCCGCTGGCAAGCATCTGCCGTACCGTCTCCACATCCGGCAGCGTCATCCGGATTGTCATCAAAGTGCCGTCCCCGTCCGCCTCAAACGTCGTCTCGGCATGGTTATCGGGCGTCGGATCGGGCAAATACATCCGCTCCAGGTGCACGATACGGCGATAGGGTTCTAACTCCAGAAACTCTCCGGTCAGGTAGAAGCTTCCCCGTTTCTCGTGGGTCCACTCATAGCGAATCTTGCCGCCCGGCCACGCCTCGCAGATGCACACCGGCATCGTCCAGCCCTCCGGCCCCAGCAGCCATCGCTGCAGCAGTGCGGGATCGGTGTGAGCCCGGTACACCGCCTCGGGTTTGGCGGCGAAGCGCCGGGTGACAACGATGTGGGTATCGCCTTCGGTCTTCATAGTCAATCTGGACATGACTGCGTTCTCCATTCTGCTCATCGATTTGTCCCTCCATTTTCGGAATTGGTCTCGGATTTGGTTTCAGGTGTCGTCTCTGCCAGAAGCGCGTCCAGCCGCTCGTAGTTCTTCTCCAGAGCCACGCGCAGCATGTCCAGCCAGGCATCTACCGATTGGAGAGCGGGCCTGGCCAGCCGGCACGGCCGCCTTGTTCCCTCGCTGCGCCGCACGATCAGCCCCGCCGATTCCAGTACCCTGAGGTGCCGCGAGACCGCTGGCTGGGTCATTGCAAAGGGCTTAGCCAGCTCCATCACCGTGGCTTCGCCCAGGGCCAGCCGGGCAAGAATGGCGCGGCGCGTGGGGTCGGACAAGGCGGAAAAGGCTGAATCGAGGTTCTGCATAACGTTCACCTTATATAGCTAATACTTTATATAACCTTTTAGTTATGTCAAGAGGGATTGTGGTCCGCCGGCCGCTGGGCCTTGAATCTGCGACCTCGTGTTATGGTTTGGGACTTATGGCGGAAGGAGTTCGGCGGGCGCATCTGGGATCGGTGCTGGCGATGGGGTATCTCGCCGTATTTGTTGTGGCCGAGTGCCTCATGCTCTACGATCTGGTGTTTCACACCGCGCAGTCGGAGTTCTCCTGCCTCTGGATCATCGTCGTGGGCCTGCCGTGGAGCCTGATGCTCTCTCCGGTTTGGAGCGCCGTGGGCTACGTCGACTGGACTAACCGGTTCGCGGGCAACGCCACTCGTCTATGGTCTGCTGGCGTCGGTGACCGTGCTGCCCGGCGTGCTCTTGAATGCGGGGCTTGCGTACTGGATCGGGAGGGTGATCGGGCGGGCTGCCGCGAAGTGATTCCGTAGTACACTCCGCCATGGCGGGTCGAGGAGGAACGTGCGATGGCGGAGGGCGAGTCTGTTACCGGGATGCTAACTGGCGAGATGGATAGGCAGTGGGCTCAGGCTAAACAATCGGAGGATCAACGGGCAGCCTTGAGCAGTTTCATCATTGTGATTGGAGTTGCGGCGCAGGGCTTCATCGTCGACAAGGATTTTCCGAAGCGCGCAATGGCGGTAGCGATTTCTATGGTGATACTGGGCCTCTTTGGGTTTCTCGCCACGGCCAAGTACTACGAGCGATTCCGAATGAGTATGTCTCGCGTCGGACGCCTTCGAGAGGAACTCGACCGCCTCCACGCCGATTTGAAGCTCGACGAAATCGAGCAACGCGCCGACAACTTATCTGCCCGATTTTGCTTGGCGTACTCGACATACCAGTCGTGCTTGACCACCACGTCATTTAAGAGATCGATAAATTCTGGCGAGGGTGGCAATCGATCTGGCGTGGGTCTCCGCAAGTCTGGAATCGCAGGCCTTTCGATGGGCGGTGCGCTCAGAAAGAGATATCCGAAAGGGACTTCTAGTGCGCTCGCTAAGTCCTGAGCTTTGCCGAAAGGAGGGTACTCTGGCCTAGTTTCCCACTGTGCAATCTGCTGAATTGTGACCTTTAGCTTGTCAGCAAGCGCGTCTCTGCTAAAACCCCTTCGCTCACGTGCCCACTGTGCGACTCTGCGATTTATGTATGCGTGTTCCATTCCCTCTCATTCGTTTGGGGCGGGTTAAATCGCGGGCAATCATAACACAATGGTCCAACGCGGCCGTGGCCGCTGCTGATCTGCCGATGGAACCTATACATCCGATTATGTTTCAATAGTAGAGATGGCTACTCCCCGGAGATCGACACTGCGCGGACGCCGTATTGCGGCCACGCGCAAGGCGCGCGAATACGCGATGGTGGCGCGCGCGCTGGCCACGACCGGCCATCCGGTTCTCGCTCAAATCGTGCCGGCGCGCTTCTGCAACCTGTCGTGCGCCTACTGCAACGAGTACGACAAGGTTTCCGAGCCTGTCCCGCTGGACGAGATGCTGCGGCGCATCGACCACCTGGGCCGGCTGGGTACGGCCATGATCGGCATCTCGGGCGGCGAGCCGCTGACCCACCCCGACCTGGACGACATCATCCAGCGGATGAGAAAGACCGGCGCGATCGCGGGCATGATCACCAACGGGTATCTGCTCAACGTGGAAAGAATCGAGCGGCTGAATCAAGCTGGGTTGGACCACATGCAGATTTCGATCGATAATCTGGTCCCCGACGACATCTCGAAGAAGAGCCTGAAGGTGCTGGACAAGAAGCTGCAGATGCTGGCGGACCACGCCGAGTTTCATGTCAACATTAACTCGGTGGTGGGCGGGGGCTTCAAAGATCCCAATGACGCGCTCGAGATCGGTAGGCGCGCGCTGGAGCTGGGCTTTGAGTCGACCATCGGCATCATCCACGACGGCGACGGGCAGCTGAAGCCGCTGAAAGAGGACGAGGCCCGGGTCTACTTCGCGATGACCCATCGCAAGAAGACCAACTACGCGCAGTTCGACAAGTTTCAGGAGGCGATTGCGCAGGGTCGGCCCAACGACTGGCGCTGCCGCGCCGGGTCGCGCTACCTCTACATCTGCGAGGACGGGCTGGTGCACTACTGCTCGCAGCAGCGCGGCTATCC
>CAZPEZ010000009.1:0-75537 GCA_964585715.1 uncultured Occallatibacter sp. | reverse complement strand
AGGCGCACGCTCTCAAGCTGGGCGGAAACTTCCTGATCAGCGCCATGATTCATTCGCTCAGCGAGGGCTTTGTCTTCGCCGAGTCGCAGGGCCTCGACCCCGCAGTGTTCTTAGACGCTGTTAACCGCGCGCTCTTTCAATCGCCGTTCTACGCCGCCTACGGCAAAGTCATGCTCAATCCGCCAACGCACGCCGGTGCGACGATCGCCCTCGGCGCGAAAGACAATCGCTTGCTGCGCGAGGCTGCGGCGAGCCGAAACACACGCCTTAGCTTTGCCGAAACACTGGCTGCGATCTTCGCCGAGGCGCAGCAGGCAGGACTGGGCGGCGAAGACTGGGCTGTGGGCCAATATCGCATGGCGCAGCGGCGCAGTGCCTCAACATAGGCTCTACCCCGCACCTCGTTCAATCGGCATGATCGCTTTTCGCAAGCGCACGTAGTGCAGGTCACGTTGCCTGTCTCGACGGTTCGTTAGGATGGTTCCATGAGCCTGAAAGGGAAGATTGTCTTCATTACCGGAGCCAGCGCGGGTATCGGCGCGGCGACGGCATTCGCCTTCGCAGCAGAAGGTACTCGTTTGCTGTTGGCCGCACGGCGCCCCGGCAAGCTGGCCGAGGTCGCCTCGCAAGCGCTGGAGCGCGGCGCGCCTGCCGTTCATTCCGTCGACCTCGACGTGCGCGATCGCCGCGCCGTGCAACAAGCTATCGACGATCTTCCTGCGGAGTGGGGAGAGATCGACATTCTGGTGAATAACGCCGGCTTGAGCCGCGGCCTGGACAAGCTCTATATGGGCAAGATCCCCGACTGGGAAGAGATGATCGATACCAACGTGAAGGGCCTGCTCTACGTGACGCGTGCGGTTGTGCCGGGCATGGTGGTGCGCGGCCGCGGGCACGTCATCAATCTGGGATCAACTGCGGGCGAACTCACCTACCCCAACGGCGCAGTCTACTGTGCGACCAAGGCTGCCGAGCGCTCGATCAACGACGGACTGCGCCAGGATGTGCTGGGAACGCCAGTACGCGTCACGAGTGTCGATCCAGGGATGGTCGAGACCGATTTCAGCCTGGTGCGCTTCCACGGAGATAATGAGCGTGCAGCGAAGGTCTACAAGGGAGTGAAGCCGCTGACTCCGGAGGATGTTGCGGAGGTAATCGTCTGGGCGGCGAGCCGGCCCGCGCATGTCAACATCGCGCGCGTCCTGCTTACGCCGGTGCAGCAGGCTAATTCCATCCTGTTTCATCGCGAGGAGTAGCCCGCACTCATCGCTGTGGAGGAGCACGCTAGCTTAGAGTAGCGATCTGCGCTTCAATCTCCTTCAGCGCTGCTTCGAGGGCCGCACGGCGGCCAGCATTCGAGGTCCGCTGCGACAAGATCTGCTCCCGCTGCAGGTCGAGAGATTGCTTACGGCGTGCGCGGTGGGCAGCCTCCAAAGCGGCGATCCTTCGCTGATCTTCACTGACGAACGTTTCTACAGCCCGATCTGCGGCTGATGCCATCTGTTCCTCCACCGATTTACTTTCCCATCCACGGGCCATATCTTCATTCTACGGCGCTTGATGCGGTTGCGTACCGCAAAATGGCCCTGCAACCGCTTTTGATAGATAAGGACGTAACATGCGCGCATGGCAGATTCCCGCTTTTGGCATTGATTCTTTAGAGCTTGCCGAGAGGCCCGACAGAAAGCCGGGACTGGGTGAAATCGAAGTCAGAGTTCGAGCAGCTTCGTTCAACTATCGCGATCTGCTGATGGTGAAGGGGCTCTATAACCCAAAGCTAAAGTTACCGCGCATCCCTTGCTCCGACGGTGCGGGCGAGGTGGTTGCCGTCGGCGAAGGCGTCACTTGGTGGAAACCGGGCGATCGAGTTGCCGGCATCTTCATGCAGAACTGGATCGACGGCCTTGCAACTCCAGCGAAGGTGAAAGGCGCGCTCGGCGGGGACATCGACGGCATGCTCGCCGATGCGGTCATACTGCACGAAGCTGGTTTGGTAGCGATCCCGAAGCATCTGAGCTTTGCCGAAGCTGCCACGTTACCCTGCGCCGCCGTGACCGCCTGGAATGCTCTCGTTGCAGCCAGCTTGAAGCCCGGAGCCACCGTGCTCATCCAGGGCACCGGAGGCGTCTCCATCTTCGCTCTGCAATTCGCGCGGCTCATAGGTATGAAGGTGCTCGGCGTTTCCAGCAGCGATGAGAAGTTGGAGCACGCACGCGCGCTCGGGCTCCACGCGGGGTTGAACTATCGCCAAACACCCGAATGGGACCGCTGGGTTCTGGAACAGACCGATGGCGAAGGCGTCGATCTGGTGGTTGAAGTTGGCGGCGTCGGCACTCTGCCGCGCTCCCTGCGCGCGATACGCATGGGAGGAACGATCGCGCAGATAGGCGTCCTCTCCGGCCCCAGTGAACAGCTGCCCTTGCCGGTGATCCTGCACAAGCAGACACACATTCGCGGAATCTACGTCGGCTCGCGGTGCGACTTCGAAGAAATGAATGCGTGCGTTGCATTAGCGGGCCTGCGCCCCGTGATCGAGAGCCATCCTTGGACTGAAACGCGCGAAGTGCTCCATCGCATGGAGGCAGGCGATCACTTTGGAAAGCTGGTCGTCACCATCGACTGAGGCAGCCATAGGATTCGATCGCGTTGGGATCGCGCTGGCCGACGAACTAACGTCCGAGTATGCGAGAGTAGATGTCGAGTGTCTCCTGATCGAAGCACACGAACTGCCCAAGCGACACTTCGCTGGATTCGGCGTTCTCTCGAACGGTCCGAACTGCGATCTGTGCTGCGGCATTGCGTGGGTACCCATACACCCCCGTGCTGATTGCCGGAAACGCAATTGACGCCACGCTGTGTTCGCGCGCCAGGTCCAGGCAGCGGCGGTAGCAACTCGCCAGCAACTCGGGCTCGCCATGGCGGCCGCCGTGCCACACTGGTCCTACGGCATGAAAGATCCACTTGGCCGGCAGCCGAAACCCGGGTGTCGCCTTGGCGTCTCCCGTTTCGCAGCCGCCAAGCTTTCGGCACGCTGCCAACAGCTCGGGTCCCGCCGCGCGATGAATCGCCCCATCTACACCGCCGCCGCCCAGTAGCGACGAGTTGGCTGCATTCACGATCGCATCGACCTTGAGGGTCGTGATGTCGCCCTCTACAGCGTCTAGTTGAGCCATAGCAAAGCCTCCGACGGCCTCCGAGGACCCAGTCTAAAGCCGCGGATTACCTCCGGACCCCGCTTAGGATCGACCGCGACTCCTTTGTGTCTCCACTCCAACCCTACACGCCTTAAACTTTAATCTGCAGTCTAAGGGAAGAGCGTACTTCTTCCTTGAGTTGAGTCGAAGGATCTTGATCTCCCCCCAGCCAGCATCGAATCCTCTGCTAGCGGTACGTCCTGTTCGCACGTGGGCGGCCATGCGCTGGGCGCGACTCTCCGGTGCGCTGGCCGCCATGGCTCTGTTCGCCGCTCTGCTGGCCGGCTGCGGAGGCACGACTGTCACCGCGAATCAGACCAACAGCGTTTTCGTCCTCACGCCAGGAGCAGGTCAGATCGACACCAACTGTACTGGTTGCAACGCGACGGACGCTCGCGGAAATGCCGTGCATCGGTTCACCGCAATGCTCAATCATGGCGGTGCTGTGGATGTGAGTTGGTCGGTCTCTGGGGGAGATCCAGTCGCTGGCGCGGGCGCCATCGACATCCAAGGACATTATTCGCCGCCTGGCTATCTCACCACCGATCGGGTTCAAGTCGCCGTGACCGCTACGCTGAAGGGCGATTCGAGCCTCAAGGCAACCTCGGTGCTCACTGTCACCCCTGGATTTCTTCAGCCCCTCACTCCCGAGAACGTCGCTCTCGGCGCCAATGGCACTGTGACCGTGACTGGAATCCTTGCCGAAGCCGGTGGAGAGACGGGGATCCATTTCGCTCTGGCCGACACAGCCAACGGAAAGGGAAGCGGCCTCGGGACACTAAGCTCGCCTATCTGTCAGCGCGACGAGCGGGCCTTCACGTCCTGCGCCGTGACCTACTCAGCGCCGACGAACTTGCTGAGCACTGCGGTCACCTACATCGTGGCGACAGCGGGCGATTCGCCGGCGAAAACAAAGACAGCAGTCCTGCTCAACACGGCGGGGGTGACGAGCAATCCCGCCGATCATCAGGTCCAGTTTCTGGCGCCGATGCTCCTCGGCAGCTCCGGCGGCAACGACAACGACTTCGATGCGAAGGGCAACCGGATCGTCGACTGCTGCGCCGGCACACTGGGTGCGCTTGTTCAGGACGATCGCGGCCGGCAGTACCTGCTCAGCAATAACCATGTGCTGGCACGCAGCGATCATGCTTCGCTGGGCGACGCCGTCGTGCAGCCGGGATTGATCGACAACAACTGCACGCCGAATGGAGATGGCGCCGGAACCCAGCCCGTGGGTTCACTCACCGGCTGGCTGCCTCTCAGCGCACATTCGACGAACGCCGATGCAGCGATTGCCGAAGTGGGCTCACACATGGTCGACCCGCTGGGGAGCATTCAGGAACTCGGTCCGCGCCAGCCCGATGGGACGCTGGCGGCAGCGCCTTTGGGGGTCTCGTCAACCGGAGGCAAGGGCGAGCCCGCAACGTTGCAGCTGCGTGTGGCCAAGAGCGGCCGCACCACGGGATTGACATGCGGGAGCGTCTCCGCGATCGATGTGGACGTCTCGGTGGACTACTACAGCGATTGCGCTGAAACACGTCCCTATCTCAGCAAAACCTTCACACACCAGATCGGTGTCAGCGGCAATCATCTCAGCGATTCTGGCGATTCGGGAGCGGTTCTGGTTGATACCGAGAATGCGGAACCCGTCGGGCTTTACTTTGCTGGGGGGGCGGATGAACTGGGAGTGGCCCAGGGCCTCGCAAATCCTGTTGGAGATGTGTTGCACGAGTTGGGCGAACAGAGCGGCGATGGCACTGCCTATACGTTTGTCGGAGGGCAGGATCACGCCGTCAGCTGTCTCAGTTATGGCGACAGCAGCATTCTCGCGGCACAGTCCCGTGCCCTGAGTGACGCGGAGATGGAGCGGTCGGAGCGCGCGCTCAATGCTGCACGTCAACTCGTCGATCCAGCTGCCGGAATCCTGGGCGTCGCTGCTGGAAAGAGCAACGATTCTCCAGGCGAGGCAGCGGTGATCGTCTATGTAGCCGAAGGGCAGACGCCCGAGATCCCAGCGGCGGTGGCCGGAGTGCGTACAGTCGTCGTGCCAACCAACACCCATGCCGTTGCAACCGGGGCTGCGCCCAGCTTCGTCTCACTCTCCGACATGCAGGCACTCCCTACAGCGGTGCTCAGCCACGCTGTGGAACTGAAGGAACAAATCACACGTAAGCTCATGCCGGGGAATGCGGCGATCTTCGGTGTCGGTGTGGGGCAAAGTCTCGACAATCCGCGGGAGGCTGATTTGGTGGTCTACGTCGATCGCAAGCAGATTCCTGCCGATCTTCAGCAGACGATCGAAGGTCTTCGCATCCGCTATGTGTTCATGGACCGCTTTCACGTGACCCGGTCCTATGCGGTTCCATTTCCTTCGAGGAGCCGCTGCTCTCTGCCCGCCCGCAGGGCTGGAACCCCTGCAGATGGACGCCTGCTTCCGTAGAGCGATCCGGGTGGCCTATCGCACCGAGAAGATGGCAGGGTCGGACTCATGTGCCGAGCGAGAACTCGCGAATTTAACGTAGTAAATCTTCGAGCGTCGTGCTCAGGTCGGTCTTCTCGTCTCTGTATTTGACGATCACCGGAGCGTAGAGGCTTAGTCCCCACTCCTGCCCCTTACCCCTCGCGACGGCGCGGGAGCCCGGCACAACAACGGCATTCGACGGGACGATCAAGGGCTGTTCAGGCGTTGCCCGAAGGACGTTGCCATTCACAAGATCGAACACGGGAGTGCCTCGGGTCAGGATCGTCCCCGGAGCCAGCACGGCTCCCTTGCGTACGATCGTTCCCTCATAAACGCCGGTGTTGCCGCCCACCAGCACATCGTCTTCGATGATGACGGGGCTGGCATTGATCGGTTCCAGCACGCCGCCAATCTGTGCTGCTGCGCTCAGGTGGACCCGCTTGCCGATCTGCGCGCACGACCCAACCAAGGCATGGGAGTCAACCATGGTGCCCTCATCCACCCATGCGCCGGTGTTGATGTACATCGGAGGCATGCAGACGACCCCGCGCGCGACGTAGGCTCCGGCGCGTACCGAAGATCCGCCGGGAACCAGCCGCACGCCGTCCGCCTGGCTGAAGCCCCGTACCGGATAGGTGCCTTTGTCGACAAAGGAGAGGATGGGACCGGGATAATCCTTGAGCGCGCCGATCCGGAATCCGAGCAGGATGCCCTGTTTGACCCACGCATTCACGCGCCAGCCCAGGGGGTTCGTGGCATCCGGTGAGGCTGCCCGCACCTCGCCCCGTTCGAGGGCCGAACGGAGTTCGAGGAAGACCGCCATCGCCTCAGCATCGTCTTTAGCGGCGGAACCAGCGCCAAAATGGAGTTCGATCGCCTTCTGAAGCTCTTCTGTCGTCATTCCATCTGAGTCTATCAACCCGATCGGGGCTAATCAGGACCTGGCCAGGCCGGTATTGGCAGGCTTCCAGGCCTGGGGCGACCAATAAGTCCCCTCGAACCAGAAACTGGATTCGCAGTATCCGATTGGCTCAGTAAGTCGATTTGTATGAGGGTTAGAAGGAACTTATGCCTAAGCTAGAGAGCAACGAAGGGAGCCAAAAGACAAGAAGTAATCGTTTTCATGTCGCCCGCGCCAAAACTGCTCTCTCGAGGCGCGGCTTACTGCCGAGTTATGCCGGCAACTTTGCCTTCTGATCGTTGGGCGCACCAATGCGAAGCTGAAACGAGTTCTTTCCCGAAGGAATGAGCGCCAGATTGATCGGGCCCCGCGCAGAATTGCCGGCCAGGTGTTTGGACTCAAGCCAGGCGCAGAGGCGGGGATCGAAGATTTCCGGTTGATCGTCCCAGAAGTTCGGCGCTAGATCGCATTGAATCTGCAGATGATCCAGCTGCAGCTCGACGAACGGTAAGCCGCGGTGAAAGTAGCGCTGAACATTGGTTGTGCCGACATTAAGGCCAGTGACTCCGCGGCCCTTGCTTTGTGTTTTGACTACCATGTGCCTGCTCTCAGGGGGTTGGATGATCTCAGTTTAGGTAGCCTGGTCAGCCGAAAACGGTTTGCGTCTCGGCGATTCGCAGGGTGCTTCCTACAATGAAACTCAGCAAGATCGAAGCACCAATTTGGGTCGATAGTGCGCCGCTTTTTCTTCCCTGTCAAGGAGCGGCTGAACAAATCCGGATAAATCGATGCAACTTGCTATGAGATGCTCGGCGCGCTGGCTAAGTTGCTGGACTCCGTGAAAACCGGACGAAGCCATCCTTCCACCAAGCAGCAGAACGACTAACTCACCGTAGGACGAGTTAGGAACCACAACTCTTCGATCGCGGCGCTGAGAGCCTCCGCAACCTGCTCTTGTTGGTTTGACGTGATCCGGTTAAAGAAGGGTAGCGCGAGCGTGCGGGCGGCGATGGCTTCGGTATGGAGGAGACGGAGCCCCCGCGCGGCCGGGTCGCTGCTCCAGGCCGGCTGCAGGTGAATCGGGGCGAAGTAGCGCGCCGTCGCGATGCCATGGGAGGCGAGAGCCGCCTGAACCCGGTCGCGCAAGGCCGATGGTCTCTCGCCGCCTTCGGGCGTGCTGCCTAATCGAACAACATAGACGAACCAGCTGATGGACCGGCGGGGTAGCGAAGTTGGTGGCAGCTCGATGCCGGGAATCTCGCCCAGAAGCGCCTGATAGCGCTCGGCGGATGCGCGGCGAAAGCTAAGGATCTCGTCGATGCGACTGAGCTGGACGCGGCCCAGAGCAGAGGCCAGCTCCGAGAGCCGATAGTTGTAGCCAATTTCGACGTGTTCGAACCGGGTTGAATTGGCTGCGCTTCCGTGGTCGTCTTCAGCGGTCAGCGCGCGCTGGGCCGGCCGGCCGTGGTTGCGGAGGCTGCGCAGTCGTTCAGCGAGATTAGGGTCGCGGGTGAGTACGCACCCCCCCTCGCCGGTCGTGATCTGCTTATTGGGGTAAAACCCGAAGACAGCTAGATCGCCGAAGCTGCCGGCTTTGCGGGAATCGTATTCCGCGCCAATCGCTTCGCATGCGTCTTCGATTACGGCCAGGCTGTGTCGCTCTGCGATTTGCCTGATGCGATCCATCTCAGCCGGAACCCCGAACGTGTGGACCACGAGAATGGCGCGGGTTCGCGGCGTGATAGCCGATTCGATGAGCACCGGGTCAAGGTTGAGGGTGACCGGATCTATATCGACGAAGACCGGCGTCGCACCCACGTAGTGGACAGCGTTCGCAACCGCAACAAACGTAAAGGACGGGACGATGACTTCGCAGCCTTCGCCAATACCCAGCGCCAATAGTGCCAGATGCAGACCAGCAGTGCCCGAACTGACAGCCACCGCCCCTCGAACACCGTGGTAGGCAGCCATCCCTGCTTCGAAGGCCTCGAGTTCCGGGCCGAGGCTCAGCCGGTTAGTGCGCAACACGGCTGTGACCGCGTCGATCTCTGCCTGCGTGATGTCGGGCGCCGAGAGCGGAATACCCGTCATCCTGCGGACTCCGGTTCAGCCGGCACGGGCGCCGGTTGCTTCATCAGCATGCCTTCGAGCGGAACACTGGCCAGAACGGTGGCGATCGTGCACGCTGCTGTGCCGTCTCCGTAGAGATTCGTCATACCGCACAATCCCGCACGGAATTCGGCGCTGAGAGCCTGCTTGAGGGCGGCTGAAACCGCTGACAGGTTCGCAGGCGTGTCGACGATATTGGGCCCGCGTTCGCGGCCTTGCTGGCGCATGCCTACATCGACGACCGGAAGAGCGAAGGATGCTGCCTCCATGATGCCGCTCGAAGAGTTGCCAATGATCGCATCGACCTTTCCGAGCAAGCTCCAATAGGTCAGGGCATCGAGATTGACGAAGATGTGCGTGTCTGGACGCGTGCTTGCAAGTGCGCGCGTGCGTTCGATCAGAGCGTAACTGCCGGCGTCGGTGTTGGGATAAACGAAGAGGAGCTGGCCGACTGCCTGCGCCAACGCCGAAAAAAAAGAATCTGCCTCAGCGTTCGTGTCCCTAAGTATCGTCACCGGATGCCATGCAACCAGAATCGATGGCTGGCCAAGCCGTAGCCCGAGGCGCGTTTCCAGCGCGGCGCGATCGAGAAGCTTCGAGCGCTTCAGGTGATCGAGCGAAGGGGCGCCTGCGCGGTGCACGCGCCACGGCTCCTCGCCCATGGCGATCACCCGCCGGCGCGCCAGTTCGGTGGACGTGAAGTGGACATGCGCCATCTTAGTGAGAGCGTTGCGGACCTGATCGTCGATGGCGCCCTGGCTGACCTCACCACCTTCGATGTGCGCCATCGGGATGCGCAGTGCGAGCGCCGTGGCCGCCGGAGCCAGCATCTCGTAGCGGTCGGCGATCAGCAGGAGCAGGTCTGGGCGCCAAGTGGTGAACGCATCGGCAAGGCTCAGAATTGCGACGCCAATGGTCTTCGCCATCCCTGTATCGGTATCCGAGCTGAGCAGACACTCGATGCGCGCAACGATCGGAAAGCCGTCTCGCTCGATTTCATGGATTGTCTGGCCGAACTCCGGCGACAAATGCGGTCCGAGCACGACTACGCCCAGCTCGATCTCGGTGTGCGCTTGAAGTTCCCGCAGCGGCCAATAGAGATGGCTATAGTCGGCGCGCGACGTAGTGACAACACCTATGCGCCTCTTCGTGCCGCTCATGTCGTCGCCCGCGGCGTTTGTTGTTCGACGAGCAACCGAAGAGTAGCGCTGGGAGCGTAGTCAGGGACAAGCGAGTGCAAATCGGCCAACGCAGAAGCCAGATCGCGCGCGTCCACAGAACCGCGCAGATGACTCAATGTCCGGCGCAGAGTGTGAGCGTCGGTCCGAGGGGAGAAAAGCGATTGAAGCCCAGACGCACGCACCGCCTCCGCTCTTTCATCTGATCCAAATAGTCTCTCCGACTCTTTGTCGCCGGGCCGCGGCTCGGTGAATTCGATATCAATCGTACGCTCTGGCGTTAGTGCGCGCGCCATGAATCGTGCCAGATCGGCAACGAAATGTTGAGTCGGGAGTGCGGGGATGAAAACCCGCGCGTGCCCAGGCTCCAGGGAAGCCGACAGCAGCAGGTCAACGGCCTCTTCCACTGTAAGAAAGTAGCGACACGCTGCGGGGTCGGTCACGGTGAGCGGGCGACCACCATCAATCTGCGCGGCGAATATTTCGGCCACACTGCCGCTCGAAGCGAGCACGTTGCCCAGGCGAAGCACTGTTCCGCCGGACTCCAGGACAATCAGCTCGGCGACACGCTTTGTCGCTCCCATCACCGATGCAGGTTCCACGGCCTTGTCGGTCGAGAGCAGAATCAAGCGGGCCTTGCTCTGCGCGGCAGCCTGTGCGAGTGTGTCGGTGCCGAAAACATTAGTCTCGATCGAGGCTAAAGGCTGTTCTTCCAGAAGAGGGACCTGTTTGTAGGCCGCTGCGTGGAAGACAAGGCTGGGCTGGTGGAGATCGAAGGTCTCCTCCAGCAGATTGCGATCGAGAACACTGCCCAGAACCAGCTTTGGCGGGCAATTTGGAGCCACTTTGCGCAGACGATTCTGAAGAGCAAAGAGACCGCTCTCCGAGCATTCGAGCAAAAGCAGTTCTCGGGGAGCGAGGCGAGCCAGACACAGCGCGAGGGCCGATCCAACCGAGCCGCCGGCTCCCGTAATCAGGATTCTCTCGCCGGCGATTCTCGCAAGCACCTCGGCTGATGGGGCGGGCAGGGGTGGTCGCCCCAAAAAGCTGCGCCAATCGATGCCCTCAAGCGATGAGATCACAAAAGGAAGTATAAATTGGCGATTCCTCGCAAAGAACCAGCCGGTTGGAGGGCGCGGGAGGTCCGCTAGCTCGCATACACTGGATGGTTCGAGAGACCGCACGAGCGTTTCGGAGAGAAATTTGAGCAAGAGATGGATGGACCTGGGCAGGCTCGTTGCGGCTGCAAGCCTTGCGTGTGCCTGTGCAAACCTTCTAGCGCAAACGCACTTCGACCAGCAGGCGATCCGCCTGAACAACCAGGGCGTCGCGCAGATGGGCCAGCAGTTCACAGAGAAGGCAGCCGCAAGCTTCGCCGAGGCCTTCAAGAAAGATCCGAAGCTGGCGCAGGCAGAGATCAACCAAGGCATCGCGTTGATGACGCTGCAAAAGCTGGATGAGGCCAAGAAAGCCCTGCACGCAGCGCTCGCGCTCGATCCGAGCAATCCGCAGGCCTGGTACAACCTTGGCCTGGCACAGCATGCCGACAACGAGATCGATGCCGCGCTGGCCAGCTTTCAGAATGCCGTCAAGTTCGATCCGCACGACGCCGATTCGTGGTATTTCCAGGGGGTTTGCTACGGAGAACTGAAGCAGTACGACAAAGAGGTTGAAGTTCTGAAGCAGGCGCTGGCCGTCACGCCGCTCCACGCGTCCTCGGAGTTTGCGATGGCGCGCGCTCTGCAGCGCACCGGCCACATACCCGAGGCAAAGGACCATTTCAAGACGTTCCAGCATCTGACCAGCACCAAGATCTCCGCAGCCATCGGCCTTGCTTACGGCGAGCAGGGACATTACTCCACCGTGACTCCGGTCGAAGAGCCGCAGACACGCGAGCCGGAGATGATACCCGTCAAGCTGGAACCACATCCCCTGCTCACGAGCGAGAGCGGCGGCACTGAGACGGGCGGGGCCTGCATGATCGATTCGACGGGATCGGGCCAGATGGACCTCGTGCTGCTCCAATCCGGTCCGCAGGCGATCCGTGTGCTGCATCGTGGCGCAGACGGAAGTTTCAGCGATCTTGATGTAGCCGCGGCTGGACTGCAGGGCTCAGGCCATGCCATTGCCTGCGCCGTGGGAGACTACGATGCCGATACCCTGAACGATCTTGCGGTCGCCTTCGACGACAAGGTGATGCTCTTCCGCAATCTCGGCAAAGGGAAGTTCCAGGATGTGACTGCGGAGGCCGGTCTTGCGCCGCGCAATCATCCCAGCGGCATTACTTATGTCGACTACGACCACGACGGCGATCTCGATCTGCTTCTCACCGGCGAACCTCTGAAGGCCGGCGACGCGCCCAACGTCCTTTGGCGCAACAACGGCAACAAGGCCTTCACCGAGTGGACCGATCCGACCGGTCTCGGCGACTCAGGGAAGACTGCAGCCGTGATTCTGACCGACTTTAACAATGACCGTGCGGTCGATCTTGCTGTGACCGGCGACGGCCCCGCACCCATCCTGTTCGTCAATCCGCGTGAGGGCAAGTACCCGCAACAGACCCTCTACGAAGAAAAGTTGCCTCCGACGACGGGCATTGCAGTGCTCGACTACAACAAGGATGGCTGGATGGACATCGCCGTCACGCACGATGGAGAGCCCGGCCTCACCCTGTGGCGTAATGTCGCAGGACCCAATAGCATGGGCCGGCGATTTGACCGTGTCTCTCTGCCGCTGAAGGGCGCGCTTCGCGGCTGGGGTGTGACACCCATTGATATTGATAACGATGGCTGGGTCGATCTTGCCGCAATCGTTGAGACGAGCGCGGGCCCGCAAGTGCGCGTGCTGCGCAATCACGGCGACGGCAGCTTTGAGGATGTGAGCCACGAGCTTGGGCTCGATGCGATCAAACTGCAGGCCCCGCGTGGCCTTATCGCCGCCGACGTGGACGGCGACGGCGCAGCCGACCTCATCGTGACGCAACTTAGCGCGCCGCCGGTCTTGCTGCGCAACATTGGAGCCAACAAAAACCACTTCGTCCGCCTCGACCTGACGGGCTTCGCCGATAACAAGACGGCCATTGGCACAAAGATTGAGATCTTCGCCGCAGGCCAGTGGCAAAAGTGGGAGTTGGCTGGCGCGTCAGGCTACCAGACGCAGTCCGCTCCGCAGGTGCTTGTCGGGCTGGGCAAAGCTGAAGGCATCGACCTGTTGCGCATCCTCTGGCCCACGGGAGTGCTCCAGGATGAGATCGATTTGCCTCGCACGCAAGTGATCGCAATGAAAGAAGCCGACCGTCGCGGCAGCTCGTGCCCGGTGCTCTTCGCTTGGGACGGCCACAAGTATCGCCTCGTCACCGATGTCATCGGCGCGGCCGTCGTGGGGCACTGGTTCACGCCGACACGGCGTAATATCCCCAATCCCGGAGAGTGGATCAAGGTCGACGGCGATCGGCTCGCCAATGTCGATGGCAAGCTCGGCCTGCGTTTCATCGAGCCGATGGAAGAGGTCAACTATATCGACCAGCTGCGCCTTGTTGCTGTCGATCACCACGAGAATGTTGAAGTGAATCCTGACGAACGTTTTCTCGACGATCCTCCGTTTGCTTCAGGGCGTGTCATCGCATCGCAGAGCACGCGGCTGCCTGTTGGCGCATGGGATGGCGAGGGCCACGACGTGCTCGATGTGCTGAGCCACCGGGATCATCAGTTTGCCAGCGGCTTCACGCCTTCACCCTATGATGGCTTCGCCAATCTCCACGCTCTGACCCTCGACTTGGGACCGCTGGACGCGACGTCGCCGCTCAAGCTCCTGATGACGGGCTACGTCAACTACTTCAGCGCGACTTCGCTGTATGCGGCGTGGCAGGCCGGCGTGAAGCCCATTTCGCCCTACGTTGAAGCACAACTGTCCGATGGCATATGGCAGCGCATTCCCGGCGAAGCGGGTTTCCCCGCGGGCCTGGAGCGGACCATCGTCGTCGATCTCACCGGCAAGTTACCGGCAGGAACGCGTCGCATTCGGCTCAAATCGAATCTTGAGATCTACTGGGACCAGGTGCTCATCGACAACGCGCCGGAAGCACCCTCGCGTAGCACCGAAGTTCCGCTCTGGCATGCAACGGAACACTTCCGCGGCTACCCGACCCAGTTCGAAGGCAAGAGCCCCGGCGATCTCGATTATGATTACGACCGCGTCAGCCTCACCGGTCCCTTCCAGCATCAGCGCGGCAACTACACACGCTATGGCGATGTGACGGCATTGGTGAAAGGTGTGGACGATCGCTATGCCATCTTTGGCAGCGGCGACGAGATCGCAGCCGAGTTCGACGCGGACAAGCTGCCCGCTCTGCCTCCGCACTGGAAGCGCGACTACTTCTTCTATGCCAACGGCTACGTCAAGGACATGGACTGGTGGGATGCCTCGCCGTTCACCGTGTCGCAGCTGCCGTTCCATGGCATGTCGACGTACCCGTATCCGAAGACAGAAAGATACCCGGACGATGCAGATGCGCTGGCCTACCAGCTCGACTGGAACGATCGTTTCGATTCCGGTGAGCCCGTTCGGTCCTATCGTTTCGACTATCGGATGCTTCCGTCGACCCCGGCCGACGACGAGTCGACCGCAGTCCCGTCAAAAAGACCATGAACGACGTTGTTCTCAAGCCGGCGGCGCAGCAACTTCAACTGCTGCGCTCCAGGGCGATCTCCATCTCCGAACTCGCCGAAGCGCACATCGATCAGATCGTCCGCCTGAATCCGCGCCTGAACGCCTTCGCCGATTTCGATTCCCTACGCGTGCGCGCTCAGGCCGGGCAGATGGATGCCCAACAGGACCTGCGTGGGCCGCTGCTCGGCCTGCCGATCACCATCAAGTCCTCCATCGCGACAGCCGGCTACAAGTGCGAGATCGGTAGCCTCCTCAACAAGGGCAACATTCCGCGCGAAGATGCGGTCGTCATTGCGCGCCTGCGCGCAGCAGGAGCGCTGATTCTGGGTACAACCAACTGCCCCGAGTTCCTGATGGCCTACGAGACCGACAACCTGCTCCACGGCCGCACCGCGAATCCATGGGATCTGGCACGCACGCCCGGTGGATCGAGCGGTGGCGAGTCGGCTGCAATCGCCGCGGGCATGTCGGCGGCTGGGCTCGGATCGGATAGCGGCGGCTCGGTTCGTGTGCCCGCACATCTCACTGGAATCTGCTCGCTTAAGCCGACGCCCGGCCGCGTTCCGGGAACAGGCCACTTGCCTCCTTGTGTCGGACCGTTCTCTGTCCTCGGCGCCATCGGCCCGATGGCGCGGACCATAGAGGATGTCTCGCTCCTCTTCCACGTGCTCAGCGGGCAGGACCCCAACGATCCCTCCAGCCCGCCAGTTCCACTGCGCGGGCACTCACCCCGCGATCTACGCCGGATCACCATTGGTTTCTTCGAAGATGATGGCCTGGTCCCCGTAACCGCAGAAACCCGTGCCGCGGTACACTCAGCGGCGACAGCCCTGCGCGACGCCGGCTTTCGCGTCGAACCCTTCAAGCCGCGTACGCTTGAACAACTCCGCAAGTTGTGGATGACATTCTTTGTCCAATGCGGCGCGATGTTTTACGCGTCAACCATCGCCGGCAAAAATGGCCAACTCAGTCCTGTCTTTGACGAATTTCTCCAAATCGCTGGTGGGCAGACGCCGATCACCGCGCCTGAGTTGCTCAACGCGTGGGCAGAGCTCGATCTTTTGCGTGCCAAGACTCTCGAGGAATTGAGTGACTACCCGATCCTGTTGTGTCCCGTTGCCAGCGTTCCCGCATGGCGTCACGGTGAGCGTGCCTGGACCATCGACGGTCAGAAGGTCGAGTACCTCGATGCTGTGCGACACACACAATGGTTCAACGTGTTGGCATCGCCTGCGGCCGTCGTTCCTGTCGGCCGTTCGCCTGAAGGGCTCCCGATCGGCGTGCAGATCGTGGCTCGGCCATTCGAGGATGAAATAGCCCTTGGCGTCGCATCCGTTGTCGATGCGGCCTTCGGCTATCGCCCGCCGCCTATCGCACTTTCAGACTAGATCAGTCCAAAATCAAGTTCACCCGTCACAGACAACTGTTCAGCACCTCGATAGAAGCAGAGTGAGCGTGAGCCAGATCACACGTCATTGAGTCTCCATCCTTGGATGGAGGCGTCGTGCAGTCCATCGCAGTAGTCTGACGCTTCCCCGATCAGTGGAGGCCGACTGGAGCGCACGGTGCGCCTAAGTTGGCAAGAACGTTTTGCCGAAAGCCCTGGGGTTCTGAAGAGTCTGCAGTGTCAGCAGACCATGGTCCCTGTGCTTGATTTCGCTGTCGGTGGGGACGAGTTCATCACCATGGCTGGACCGTGCTCGGTTGAAACCGAGTCCCAGCTGATGACCACCGCCCACCATGTGCGCCAGGCCGGCGCCCGCATTCTGCGGGGCGGCGCCTTCAAGCCGCGCAGCTCTCCCTACGCATTTCAAGGTCACGGTCTTGAAGGCCTGAAGATGTTGGACCGTGCCCGCGCGGCGACGGGCCTCGCCATTGTCACTGAAGTGATGTCGGAGTGCGACGTGCCTCTCGTTGCCGCCTATGCCGACATCCTGCAGATCGGCTCACGCAGCATGGAAAACTACACGCTGCTCGAAGCAGCGGCGCACTCAGGCCGGCCCATTCTGCTCAAGCGCGGCATGATGGCGACGCTGGCTGACTTTCTGCGCTCCGCCCAGATCATTCTCGACAACGGGAATCCCAACGTCATTCTTTGCGAGCGCGGCATTCGCACGTTCGAAACGGCGACCCGCAACACCTTCGATGTGGCTGCCATCGCCCTCGTCAAACAGATCTCGCACCTGCCGATCATTGCCGATCCCAGCCACGCAGCCGGGCATCGCGATCTCGTCCCCGCGTTTGCGCGCATCGGCGTAGCAGCCGGGGCCGACGGGCTGATCGTCGAAGTGCATCCGAATCCCGACCGCGCCTGGAGTGATGGCGACCAGTCACTCACCTTCGCTGAGTTCAACGAGATGATGGACTCGCTCGAGCCCTACTTCGCCATCCGATCGCAAGGCTGGAGCGAGTCAGCGCATCAGAGGACCCTGGAGGCAGTTGGATGACCTCACAGGCTAAGGCTCTTGTGTTCGCCGCCTGCATTGCGATGTTTCCTCTTTGTGGTTTCGGTCCCGATTCCGCCGCACGTGTCGGCGACGACTTCGTCGTCACGGCGGCGCCAGTGTACCAACCGCTGGCCGCATTGCGTGGACAGGAACGTTTCCCGCGGGGCGCGCAGCTGCTGCTCGTACATCAGGGCAAGTCCGAGCCACTCCTTGCCCGATTCGCGGCAACCGCCGATGCCAGCGTCTCCTTCGAAGGTTCGCGCGTCTTGTTCGCTGGCAGGAAGGATGCCTCAGATCTATGGCAGGTGTGGGAGCTGACACTCGTGGACAAATCGCTGCGTCAACTCACGTCGGGGAAGGAGGACGCGATCCGGCCGCTCTATCTTCCGGATGGCCGATTTGTCTACGCGCAGCGCACGCCTGCAGGCTTTCAGTTGCGCGCAGAACCCCTCGGAGAATCGGAGGGGGTGGAGAAGGTGCACGCGGAAGTCGACCTGACCGCGATGCAGCTCACGCACGCAGATGCCAGCGCGATCCCGGTAGATGTCTTGGCCGACGGGCGCATCCTCTTCGAGTCGGGCTTTCCGCTCGGCTCTGGTGCGACCCCCGAGCTTTACCTCGTCTACTCCGATGGGTCCGGTGTCGAATCCTACCGCTGCGACCATGGCACAGCCCGCTGGGGCGGGAAGCAGCTGACGTCCGACGACGTCGTCTTCACCCACGGTCCATCACTGGCTCGTTTTACCTCGCCGCTGGCCCATGAGGAGCGCGTCGCCGCACCCCATGCCGAGTATGCCGGAGCCATCGCGGAGACCAAATCGGGTGATTGGCTGGTGAGCGCGAAGAGCGCATCGGAAAAGAACTACGCAATCAAGGTGTGGAAGCCCGGCGAATCGGCCCTGCAAACCGTCCTGTCCGAGCCCGGCGACCAACTTGTTGAACCCGTCCTTGTCGCTCCGCGCGCCACACCCAAACGCCATCCGTCCGGGCTGCACCCATGGGACTATGCCAATCTTCTGGCGCTCGACGCACGTATCTCTCGCGACGGCGCATTGAAAGGCGTTCCTGCAACGGTGCGCGTTGAGGCGAAGGATGCAACTGGCCACCCTGTCGCGCTCGGCACCGCGCCAATCGAAGCCGACGGTTCCTATTTTGTGAAGGTCCCCGGCGACAGACCGATCCGATTCGCGCTGCTCGATGCAAGAGGTTCTATTTTGCGCCAGGAGCGCGGCTGGTTCTGGGCGCGTGGAGGCGAACAGCGCATCTGCGTCGGCTGCCATGCCGGGCCCGAACGCGCATCGGAGAATCGTGTTCCTGCCGTTCTCCTGCGCACCACGACGTCGGTCGATCTGACTGGGCCAGCCGTTGCGAACCAAACCGCATCTGCAGGAGGCCGCTGAGATGCTTCGCCTTCGTCTCCTCTCGTTCCTCATGCTCGGCATCCTCGCCGCGTCGGTAGTGGGAATCGCGCAGGACCTGCCGCCAGCCGCCCCGGCATCCGGCCTTGCGCAGCCCTCCGTCGAAAGGGCTGCCGCGCCGCAGGTGCCTGCTATTCAATTCGAAGACGCGACCGACCAAGCTGGCATCGACTATGTGCACAGCTTCGGATCGGCGCAACTAGGCTCGCTGCTCGAAGGTACAGGGGCGGGTTGTGTCTGGTTCGACTACAACAACTCGGGTCGACCGTCTCTGTATGTCGTCAACGGACGCCCGCTCGATGACTCGATGCACCCGCACCCGCTGAAGGTGAAGCCGAATCCGCTGCCGCACAACCACCTCTATCGCAACGATGGCGGCGGGCACTTCACCGATGTAACCGATCAGGCCGGCCTCAATCCAGACATGTACGGGATGGCTGTCGCCGCTGCGGATTACGACAACGACGGCAATATCGACCTGCTTGTTACCGGCTATGGAAAGGTCATCCTCTATCACAACGATGGCAACGGCCACTTCTCCGATGTGACTGCCAAAGCCGGCATCAAGGTCGATGGCTGGGCCATCAGCTCCACGTGGCTCGACTACGACAAGGATGGTTGCCTCGATCTCTTTGTCGGCCGCTACGTGAAGTTCGATCCCGAGTACCGCGCCTACTACGCCGCCGACAACTATCCCGGCCCGCTCGACTACGAAGGCGAGACCAACAAGCTCTTCCACAACAACTGCGACGGAACCTTCACCGATGTCTCCGACAAGTCCGGCATCGGCGCCTACGTGGGCCGCACCATGGGTGTCACCGCAGCCGACTTCGACGGCGACGGCTGGGACGATATCTATGTCGCCAACGACCGCACCGAGAACTTCCTGTTCCATAACAAGCACGACGGAACCTTCGAAGAGATCGGTAATGACACCGGAACAGCCTTTGGCCAGAACGGCGAATCCACTTCTTCCATGGGTCCGGTCTTCGCCGATCTCGAAGGCCGCGGCGTCCTCGACCTCTGGGTCACGGATGGCCACTACAACCGCATGTTGCGCAACACGTCCGCGGCATCGAAGGGTGGCGCACTCGGCTTCGACGACATCGGCGCCACCAACGGCGTGTCGCAAGCCAATGCGCAGTACGTCAGCTGGGGAACAGGCGTCTACGACTTTGACAACGAGGGCGTCCTCGATGTCCTCATCTTCCATGGCGGCCTCATCCACCTCATCCCGCAGGAGCACACCCTCTTTCGCGGTCTCGGCAGCGACAAGTTCGAAGACGTATCGCGCCAGGCCGGCTCCGTCCTCAGCACCCGCACCGTTGCGCGCGGCGCCTGCTTTGCCGATTACGATAACGATGGCAAGGTGGACGCGTTTCTCGTGAACCTTGGTGCGAAAGGCACACTGGTCCACAACGTGTCGACGAACACCGGCCACTGGCTCGCAATCAAGCTCAGGGGAACAAAGAGCAACCGCGACGGTATCGGCGCCAAAGTCGAAGTCTTCGCCGGCGATAAACGCTGGACTGCGGAGCGCGTCGCAGGATCCGGCTACCTCTCACAGAACGAGGAGCGCCTGCACTTCGGGCTCGGCCCGGCAACAACCGTCGACAAAATTCTTGTCCACTGGCCCAGCGGCCGCGAGCAGGCACTCGACAAACAGGCTGTCGATCGTGTCCTCCTCATCACCGAACCGGCGAGCGCGGACTCGACCAGCAAGGACCCGAAATGACCGGCCGTCTCCCATCGGCCCGCGTCTTTTCAGTGAATGCAAGCCTCGTCGCGGCTCTCACCGCACTGGGCGTTGCTGTCGCTTGCGTGAGCCTGTCGCCGAATCGGCGCGCGCACGCTGAAATCGACCGGTCCGGCGAACGGCTCAACTACGCCTCTCCGGTTGAAGTGCTTTTCTCGCCTGACGGTGCGCGCCTCTATGTGCTCTGCCAGGGCAGCGACCAGGTCCGCGTCCTCGATGCGAGTACGTACAACGAGACCAAATCGATTCACGTCGGTCACGTGCCGCGCGGTTTTTCGTTTTCGCCCGATGGAACGCGCCTCTTCGTCACGAACACCTGGGACGACACTATCTCGGTCATCGACACCACCTCGCTCGAAGTAATTGCCACTTGGTCAGTCGGCGCCGAGCCCTCCGGCGTCATTGAAGACCGCGCCGGTCGGCATCTCTTCGTCGCCAATCGCATCAGCAACGATGTCGCCGTCCTGAATGCTCAGACCGGTGAGGAAGAGAAACGGCTCGCGGCGGGACGCGGTTCGAGCTACATCACGCCCTCGCCCGACGGCAGCCGGCTTTACGTGACGCACGTCTATCCGAATCCATCCGCGCATCGGACTGCACCCGAATCGGAGATCACGGTGATTGACACCGCGCGCGCCGTGGTCGTCGATCGTGTCCCGCTGCACAGCATCGCTCACGGCTTTCACATCGCCTTTTCCAGCGATGGCAAGCTCGGCGTTGCCGCGACCCTGCATCCCAAGAACCTGATCCCGCTCGCCCACCTCGAGCATGGCGGAGCCTTTGCAGATACCCTCGAACTCTTCGGTGCCGACATCGGTTCCAATCCGATCGAGGTCCCGCTCGACGAACTCGAACGCTACGCGGCCCGGCCCTTCGCTGTCGCCATTGCGCCGGACAAATCGCGTATTTACGTGACCCACGGCGGTTCGGCGATCGTCACCGTCATTGATGTCCCGAAGCTTCTGCGCTTCGTCCGCACCCACAAGCCGCCCTTCGCATCCGACCTCTCGGCGAGCGCTAACTATGTCGTCACCCGCATCGCAGTTGGCGCCGATCCTCGCGGAGCTGCGTTCACTCGAGACGGCAAGAAACTCCTCGTTGCGAACCGGCTCGACGATACGATCAGCGTGATCGACACACACAATGATCGGGTCGTTTCTACGATCGCATTGGAAGGGCCAAAACAACTCTCCGTCCTGCGCCATGGCGAGCAGACCTTCTATACGGCTCGTTACTCCTTCCAGGGCCAGATCGGTTGCGCCAACTGCCACATCGATTCGACTTTCGATGGCCTGACCTGGGATCTTGAGCCCGACGGTTTCGGTCGCGACATCGTGGATAACCGCCCCATCGAAGATCTCAAGGGAACTGAACCGTATAAGTGGACAGGTACTAATCCGAACTTACCCACCGAGTGCGGGCCCCGCACTGAGAAATACTTCTGGCGGTCCGAGAACTACGACGATCTCACCCTGACCGATCTGGTCGTCTATGTCCGAAGCCTGCCCTCGCGTCCGAATCGATGGCGTCCGGTCGACAGGGAGCTCACACCGGCACAGGAGCGTGGCAGAGCTCTCTTTGAGCGCGCCACGGACAAATTTGGCAACGCGATCCCACAGGCAAACCGGTGCGCCTACTGCCACAGCGGCCCAAAAGGGACGAGCCAAAAGTCATTCGAGGTTGGAACCCGCAAGCCCACCGACAACACCGGCCTGCTCGATACGCCCCAACTCACCAACGTCGCACTCACAGCTCCTTATCTGCACGACGGTTCCGCGGCAACCCTCGAGGAGATCTGGACCAGGTTCAACCCGGAAGACAAACACGGCCGCACCAACGACCTCACCAAAGATGAGCTGAACGATTTGATTCAGTACCTGAGGACGCGATGAAGAACTCAACCCTCGCCATGCTTGCCGCTGCAGGACTGCTGGTTCCGAGCTTGGTGGTCTCAGCGACTCCGCCCACGAACTCCGAGTCGAAAGCTACGTCCGCACGTTCGGCCAAAGTCGGCGCGACAGCACGAGTGGCCCCGCAGCCGGTGGCGCAGGTGGTGCCGCGGTATCGGTTCGAGAACTTCACGACGGCCAGCGGACTCCCCGACGATCATGTCTACTCCGTGCTTGTTGACGGCGACCGCATCTGGGCCGGGACGGACAACGGACTTGGCCTCTACGAAAGCGGCAAGTGGAAGATCTTCACCAAAAAAGATGGGCTGGCGCACCGCGCTGTTCTTTCACTCGCGCTCGACAAGCGAACCGGCGATGTTTGGGCAGGGACGATGGGCGGGTTGAGCCGCATCTCCGGCGGCCGCATTGACACTTACACCCAGCTCAACTCCGGTCTCAGCAATGATGTGGTCTACGGCGTCTCTATCGAAGGGGAAAACGTGTGGGTAGCCACCGCAGCAGGGGCGTGCCGATTGAACCTCGGCTCCAACGAGTGGTCACTCTACAACGAGCGCAACACGCCTATGACCGAGATTTGGGTCTACGGTGTCTTTGCCGCGCCCGACAAGGTCTATTACGCCGTGTGGGGCAGCGGCCTTCTCGAATACAACCAGAAGACCAAGGTCTGGGATAAATACGACGACCCCGACGGCGAAAACGAGATGGTGTTGTTCAGGGATCAGGGCCTGATCCACGAGATCACGACCTCGGTGAGCTATGTCGATAACGTCGTCTGGGTGGCAACCTATTTCGGCGATAGCCGCTATGACGGGCGTTACTGGCACAACTTTCTGACCAAAGACAGCGGCCTGCCCTCGAACTTCACCAACGTCGTGAAAGGCGTCGATGCCAATCACGCGTGGTTCGGGACGGATAAAGGCCTCGCGTACTACGACGGCGTCAATTGGATTGTCTATCGCCCGTCTCTCACTACCGGCAAACCCGAAATGACTGTTCGCAACGCGAAGGGAAACGTTACCGCCGTTCCGGTCACCACGGCACCGGCACACAACTACATCCTCAACATCGATTTCCAGGGGAAAGACATCTGGGTGGCCACAGCAAAGGGGCTGAGCCACGGAATTCTTCAACAAGCAAAATAAGGAGCCTTCATCATGATTGATCTGACCGAAGTTTTGGAGACCATCGCCCACGCACCCATTCAAAAGCGATCCATGTCCAACCTGAGGACGCTCAACGAAGCCTACGACTACGCCAAACCAAGCTCGTTCTCGCGCGGTATGCGCATCGATCTGAACGGCCTTGTCATTCTGCTCATCTCCGGTACGGCGTCCATCGATGAGGAAGGAAAGAGCGTCCACATCGGCGATTTCCGCGCGCAGATGAGCCGCACCTATCAGAACATCACCAGGCTGCTGGAGAGCGAAGGCTGCACCTGGCACGACATCGTGCGTACCAGCTGCTATCTCCGGGACATCGATCGCGACTACGAGGCATTTAACGAAGAGCGCACGGCCTTCTTCAAGGAACAGGGGCTCGATCCGTTGCCAGCGTCCACTGGCATCCAGGCGAAGCTCTGCCGCCCTGAACTGCTCGTGGAGATCGAGGCCATCGCCATGTTCCGCACCGAAAAGGATCGCAAGGAGTAGCTCATGCGTACCGGATGTTTGTGGATTGGCGCCTCGCTACTGGCAGGTTGCGTCGGCGTTCTGGCTCCTGCACAGACGGCAAAACCGGGGCGCGTGTGCGCGTGCGGAGCACATCCTCTTGGACCGCCGCGGGATCGCGTCGTTCACCCCTATGCGGGTGAGCCGAAGGACATGAGTCCGTACGTAAAGTTCGCGGAACCGTACGACCTGAACTACATTCATCCGAACATCTACAGCGGAGCTGGCCGCGACCTGCCTGAACAGAAGAACATTTCGGAAGTCCGGATCGGCTTCTTCGGGCCCATAGAGCACACGCCCGATCAGGTCTTCGGGCAGCGCATGCTCCATGGCGCGCAGCTCGCTGTCGAAGAAGCCAATGCACAGGGCGGATACGGAGGCAAGCCTTTCCGCCTGATGCTGCATAACGACTACGACAACTGGCAGGCCAAGGCCGTCTACGGTGACGACCGTCCCACCGATCCGACGATCTGGGGTTCACCCTCCAATGAAACGGTCAAGATGGTCTACGACGATGAGGACTGGGCGATCTTTGGATCGATCAGCTCCGAGTCGACACACATCGCCTTGCGTGTCGCGCTGAAAGCTGAGATTCCGATTGTCAACTCGGCGTCAACCGATCCAACCATTCCCGAAACCTACATCCCCTGGTATTTCACCGATCTTCAAGACGATCGCGTGCAATGTCTCACGCTCGCGCGTCGCATTTACACCGAGCTCGGGCTTAAGCGCGTGGCGCTGTTGCGAGTCAACAACCGCTATGGACGATTCGGCGTACTCAAGTTTCGCGATGCCTCTCGTCGGCTCGGTCATCCTGTCGTGATCGAGCAGAAATATATGCCCGGGGACACCGACTTCACACGCGCGCTCAAGATCATTCAGGACTCGCGCACAGATGCCATTGTTCTTTGGGCCGACCAGGCGGAGGCAGCGGGCATTCTTAAGCAGATGCGTGCCCTCGGTATGAAACAGCGCGTGTTCGGCGCCTACCGTACACTCGGTCCAGAGTTGCTTGCTGAGGCAGGGCCGGCTGCCGAAGGGTTCGAAGCCGTCTTTCCCTATGACCCCTCGCGCCGCGATCCCAAGTGGCTCGATTTTAACCAGCGCTTCGAATCGCGCTTCCACGAGAAGCCCGAGCAGTTTGCGTCGCTCGCGTACGACGCGATGAACGCCCTGCTGGAAGCAATCTGTAGATCAGGCCTCAACCGCGCGCGCATTCACGATGCTCTTGCCGATCTGCAGGAGTACGACGGCGTGACTGGGCACATGGTGTTCGACCCGAACCAGAAGAATGTGTCGCCCATGTATCTCGGCACCGTGCACAACGGTACGATCACGTATCGTGTGCAGACGATGGACAAGGAATCAGCTACGGGGTATCCAACCACAGCGACATCGGCGCCACACGCACGCGTCGGCGAAGACGCTGTGGCGTATGCCGGTCCCTCTCGCCCGGACATTCCCAATGGCCCGGCCCGCATCGTTCTCTTCGGTCCGCGAGCCGATGCGGTCTCCAGTTCGCCAGAGCTGAAAGCGCAGGTGGCCGATGGCACTTCAGGGCACAGACCGTGGGAGATCGTCCCCATCGCTAGCGATCAGAACTGGGGAGCAGCTTCATCGCAGCTGGTCCGTGCGTTGTGGGATCAACATGCTCTGGCAATCATTGCCCTCGATCGAGATGCCGCCCATCTGGCCGAACAACTCGCCCTCAAAGCGTTCGTACCCGTGATCGCCCTTAGCGACGACAAGATGCTCACATCCACGAACGTGCCGTGGATCTTCCGTCTTCCGTCACGAACAAGTCCGGAGGTTGCGCTGCATCTCATTCGAGAAGCAGTTGCGCACACAGGCGCGAATCCTGAGCGTCTGCGCGATGTGTTGGCTTCTGGCGTCGTGTATGCGGGTGAAGCCTTTTCTCCCACCGGCGAGCCGAAGGGGAACTAGAGAGGTTGGATACGGCCGAAATGAGTTCAAAGTCTGAATAAAGCATGAAAGAAGAAGGGCAGCCAGTGCGGCTGCCCTTCTTGTGTTGATGCCACAACGCGTAGCTACGGCAGGTAATAACGGAGCGACGTCCAGAACATGTTGTCGATGCCCTTGGCTCCGATGCCAGGTCCACCGGCAGTTGCAGCGGCTCCGGACCAGCCCTCACGCACTGCATAGCCATACTGGAAACCCTGCCGGAAGCGACCGTGGTCGCCTCGGTAGATGTCATACCACCAGCCGCCGGTGATTTCCTGAACATTGCGAGTCTGTGCGCCGCAGGAACCACCCGCGGCGTAGCCGGTCGAAGCGCCTCCGTTATAGCCGGGAGCGGTCGTGGCCAAGCAGCCCGAGTTGGAAAGCAGGTAGGAACCGTAGCCCACGGCTGCATTGCTCGGCGCGCCCCAGTGCGCGCCCCACTTGCCGCCGGCTGCAATGGCAGCAGCCGAAGCAGAGGTTGCGCAGGTGATTGCTCCTGACGCCGCCTTGTAGCAGAAGTCCGCGGACGGAGCACCCAGCGAGGTCGTGGCGCCAGCGTGACCCCAGTCGTCGCGGCCCACGTAGTCGCCACCGTAATCTGCCCAGATCAACAGCCGAGGAGTTGGGTTAGCCTCAATCGTGAAAAGGCCGGACGCGTTGTGCAGCGGAGAGAATCCTCCCCAGCTGTTGGTCGTCAAATCGGCCAGTGTCGAGTCACCGTAACGGCCAAGGCCCGCACCGTACATACCCTTCGCGCCCACTGTAACGGCCTTCGTAACCGGTATGCGGAAGCTGGCGCCGCCGCCGCCCAGAACGATGCTGTTACTAAACGAGCCGTTCACGGTGAGCGCAGGCGCGACAACCGCACCGGTTGCAGCGTCCGTCAGGCCACCATACAAGTTGCTGTTGGTTGTTTCCCCGGGATAGACAGTCTCGTGCGCAAACCGGCCAATGCCGAAAACCTCATAGTGACCCCACTTGGGATCGAGCGCGATCTTGGCGATGATGTCCGGAGCTTCGTTGAACGAGATGTTGGCGACGTTCGCGCAGCCATTCACTGTCTTGTAGACCGGCACTGCCACATGAATGGTGTTGCCTGCCGAGTCAGTTTCTACCTGGTCGGTGTAGTTGACGATCGAAGTCGCCGGCGTGCAGGCACTGATAGCCGGGTTGTAGTTGCCGCCGTTGTTACCCTGACTTCCGATGACTGCGTAGGGTGTATTTCCGGCCAATGAAGCCGTGTAGAGGATCTGAGGATTCTCTGCCGCGATGCCAAAGGAGGCATATTTGCCGGTCTTCGTTACGCGGAAACCATACTGGCGAGTCCAGACGAAGCCGGTAACGTAGTTCGGGTCTATCGTCTGCGGCGTCATAATGTCGCCCGACAGGTTCGAAATACCTTTCTTGTCTTCAGTAGCCAACGACCATAGCTGGCCGCCGGTGAAGGCCCAGTGGTTGTTTGTCTCGGCCTGTGCCCAGATCACGCGCTGGCGAAGCACGTAGCTGTTCGACTGGTTGTTGTTGGAGGTGCTGCCGGTGCCCAGCCAGTCCGCCTCGTAGTAGCCACGGAGGGTGCCCCAGTTCGTCTTGCCTTCCGCCATCAAAGTCACACGGGACTGACGGGCGCTGCCAAAGAACTCACTCAGGCTGTAGGCGTCTGCGTGTTCATACGGGATCGCATTGAATGCCGTCGGAATATCGCCGCCGGTTGCCTTGGTGCGATAAACAGTTTCACCCGCCGCGTAGCCACCCGGCGTAAGAGTGATTCCCTTGTAGTGGAGAGTACTCGGATTGTTGATCGCCTTCTTGATGTTGGCGCTCTCGGTCGAGACCGTGTCCGCCAGCGAAACCGCATTGGCCTTCAAATCGGTCACTGTCCCCTGAAGGTTCGAGACCGCTGCCGCATTGTCCGATGTTGCCTGCTGCTGTGCGTCGGCGGCCGCCTGGGCCTTGGCCGCTGCCGCCTGCGCGTCCGCTGCCGCCTGTTGCGCCTGCCGTAGTTGAGTATCCTTCGCCGCCAAATCGCCCTTCAGGCTGTCAATTTGGCCCTGAAACTCCTGCCGCAGACTCTGGATCTGATCCTCAACCGTTGGTTTCGGTGGCTTCTTGGCTACTTGCTTCTTCTTTGCGGGCGCGGGGGGATCGCCTGCGTAGGCGTACGATCCGACAAGACTGGCTGCCAAAACAACTGCGGCAGCAGTATTGAATCTGAAGTTCATTGGGCCTCTCTTTTACCTCAATGGTTACTTGCCTGCGCTCGCCAACCGCGCGAACGCTCGTTTCTTTCGCACCCCGGAAGGTCCAGCAGCATGAGTGCGTCGTTCCAGAAGAGTTGCGAAAGGAATTCGAACGGCCTGGAGAAAACAACGCAAAAGCCACACACTCCCCGACCGCATCCACCTGAAAGGCTCGCAGACTTTGATGAATATTTGACTAATTCACATATTTTTAACAGAGCTGTTTCTTGCAGATATCTCAGTAAATGTGCGCAGAATTCATCGTATGTTTACAAACGAATTGCGCCAATCCAATCTGGCGGACGGAGTTTCATTTGCGCCGTGCCTTCTCTCCATAGAATGGGCAGGTCCCAGCGTTCAACGAGAGTTTCCGGCACTTATAAGGTTCCCTAACAGGCGATAGGCGCCGGGCACTAACTCGGGAAGTTGGCGATACAGCGCGTATGCAACATAGATATAAGTTCCTTTGCCTGGGTGCGTCACCAGCAGGCCTCCGCGCTGCGGATCCTGACCGGCATCGGCCGTTTCGGTCAGAGCGGCATAGCCTCCATCCCACGAGTCGAGGAAGGAATGGCCGCGCTCCTCGACCCAGCCATCGAAGTCGGCGCGCGTGATGGCATTCGGCGAGACGAACAGGGGGTTCTTCGGATCGAGGAGTTTCACCGGCGCCGCTTCATCGACGACGCGTTCGGCACGGCCCAAAGAGAGCGGAAGAGGAGCAGGAAAGTTGGCGCTCTGATATTGCACGATCAGCGTGCCGCCATCGCGCACGAACTCGTCCAGGCGCGCCTGAGCGGCAGCCAACTCGGGCCGCACCGAATAGGCCCGAATGCCCACGATGAGGACATTCCAGTGGGAGAGATCCGCGGACGCAACTTCCTCCGCGGAGAGAAGGTGCGAGATCACTCCCATCCCTTCCAGCGCCTCGGGCACAAGGTCGCCCGTACCCATGATGTAGCCCACTCGAAGTCCTTGCGCGACCTTCACGTCGATCCTTCCTGTGCGCAGAACAGCAGGCCGGTATTGGTTATACGGACGCAACCCTGCATAACCGATGCTTTGCCAGCCGTTTTTGTAGGTTCGGCCATCCGAGTGTGCTTCAGCCTGAATCGTGAACGCGCCCGCAGCCGCTGAGGTGGGCGTCACGGAAAAGAGAATCGGTTCGGTCTCGCCGGCGCTGACGCGATGGAACTTCGCCTCAGCAGGTTCGGCTCGCCAGCCCTCGGGAAGCTTCAACGCAACGGTCCCGTCGGCCGCTGTTTGCGTGTGCACCGTGACGCGAACCGGCAACGCACTGGCATCGAGGGGAAGAATGCGCGCCTCGGGGGCAACCCCTATGCCAATGGACGGCACGATCGCGAGAGGTTCGTAGATACCGCCGGGGCCGGTCACGCGATGAAGGGTCTGTACTACACGGCCGACGCGGATCGGCAGATCGTCAAAGGCAAACTCAACCCACGCAGCCAGCGGCCACGGGGCGAAGGAGCGTTCCCTCCACATCGGATTCGAGATGTCGTAGTACGGCTGCTCGATCGAGGGCCTTGTGAAGAAGGGCTGCGTCGACTGCGCGTTCTCCGGCACCTTGAGGTTGAAGACCGCATCGGAAATCTGAGTCGATGCTTTGCTGGCGATCGGTTCGGCTTGCTGCCATGGCTCTTGGGTTTGGCTTTCGAACCAGGTCTTCATCAGGTGCGCCTCGGGGGAAGCGCTCGTTACATGGACGTGCACTTTGAACGTCTCTCCGGGCGAAACACTGCCCGCCGTCTCATCGGCCGAGCTTCCCCGGAATCCGCTGCTTTGCGCGTTGCTCTCGTTGGTTCGATATGCGATGACGTCCAGCCCGAGCAGCTCGGCGAGCGTCAATTGAAACTGATTGATCTTCGCGTCGAGCTCGAAAACAAGGCTGGCCTTCGTTTGCGCATCAAGTGTGCTGCCGGCCACTCTGGTCCGGAGGTCGACGGTCTGTTTGTAGATCGCGGCGATCTGCTGCGCAAGATAGGCGCGATGATCGCACGGGCAAACCGTTTGCAGTTTGTCGAGTGACTCATCGATTTGACGCAGGCCGTCACTCAGCCACTCTGGCGTCGCCTCCGCGACAAGGTGCACCAACCCAGACACACTCGTATCGACATCGACTCTGCCATTGTGAAACAAGTCGTCGTCTTTGGATGATTTCGGTTTTGCCGGCTTGGCCTGCGGTGCGACCGCCCACAAGTGATAGCTCGTGCTCGAGGGGCCACTCAGCGTCGGGTTTGAGCCGCCGTTCTGGGACTTCTGTTCGCCCCATCCTTCGCGTGCGATCTGCACATAGCTGCGGCCCAGCGTTGGGTCGAGACCGCCCACCGGAATCGTGACGTCCGTCGATGGAACACCGGTGATCCACTCATCGGTGATGTAGCTGTGAAACTTTGCTGGCGCCCACTTACCCGTCGCGTAATCGAACATGCCCTTTTCGGTCACGGGGGCGAACGGAACCATCGAGTAGACCGCGCTCGGCTGCCAGACGGTAAGACTGAGGCCACCGTCCTTGACCGGCTTCAATTGCTCCGGAAAGACACTCGGATCGGCCGCAGCCTTGAATACCTCCTGTGCGATCTCGCCCGACACCTGGTGCTGGCCGTGCCCATCGGTGATGCCGCCGACGAAGGTGGAGACGATAATCTGCGGCCGCTCGCGTCGCACCGCAAGCACGGCGTCATACAGAACGCGGTCATGGCCCCAGCGCGCGAACGATTCTTCCTGTGTTTTGGAGAAGCCAAAGTCGACCTCGGTGCCCCACAGCTGCTTCGCTCCATAAAACTCATCCGCGCGCAGTAGCTCGTTGGTCCGAATGATGCCCAGGGCATCGTAGGAATCGGCCGACATCGCATTCTGCCCGCCCTCACCGCGTGTGAGAGTGAACAACGTGCAGCGCACACCCAGGCCGCGCGAAAGATAGGTGAGCAGCGGGCCATCCTCATCGTCGGGATGAGCCACGATCATCATCAGGCTTGCGGCCGTGTGCAGCCGCTTCAGCGACTGCTCGAGAGCAGCCTGGCCGCGGTCTTCGGGCAGCGGCAGCGCGATCGAACTCGGCTCCGCCGCCGGAACATCGGCGAGCGCAGCCGCCCTCTGTTGCGCGCAAGCGCGATGCATTTGCAGGGAAACAAGACTCAGAAATCCAAGAGCCGCCAACAACGCCGCGCGAAGAGCCATCCGGTTCAGGATCATGGTCTTCGTCAGTGTACAATCCGCCAGAGTAGCGTCGAAAGAATAAGGCCAGTTGGTGACCTCATCCACTTCCAGCACCGAAGCATCCGCGTCCCTCGAGCGACGTATCGGCCTGCGCTCCGCCGTGCTCTTCAACGTGCTCGAGATGATCGGCGTTGGACCGTTCATCACTCTGCCTCTGGTGATTGCTGCAGCAGGCTACAAGCTTTCGGTGGTTGCATGGCTGCTCGGCGCGGTGGTTGCCGTGGCCGACGGGTTGGTCTGGGCCGAGTTGGGCGCCGCATTTCCGCGCGCGGGCGGATCGTACGCTTTTCTGCGTGAGATTTATTCGCCCGATGGTGCCGGAAACTGGCTCAGCTTTCTCTACGTCTGGCAGTTGAGCTTCTCGGCTCCCCTGTCGATTGCGTCGGGCTGCATCGGTTTGTCGAGCTTCCTTGTGTGGTTCTGGCCCGGTCTTGACGGCACGCCGATTGCTGCACTGCAGCGATTGCACTATTCAAACTTCGCCGCGGCGGGGGCATGTCTCGTGGTGACGGCGCTGCTTTACCGGAACCTCAGCTCGATCACACGGCTCGCGTGGGTTTTGTTTGCTGGCGTGATGGCGGCGATGGCCGGCGTGATCACATCCGGATTTGCGCATGCTTTCACGGCCGGCGGCTGGCATCTTCCGGCAGCGCCCGCCGTCTCGGCCGGCCTCGCGGTCGCCGGGCTCTCGCAGGCCACGTTGATTGCCACTTACGATTACTGGGGCTACTACAACATCACGTTTCTCGGTAGCGAAGTTCGTGAGCCGGAGCGGACGATTCCACGCGCGATCCTGCTCTCCGTCCTTTTTGTCGCTGTCCTCTATGTGGCCATGAATTTCGCCGCGCTTCCAGCAATTCACGAATTGGCGTCGACGGCTGTGGCAGGTTCCACGAATGGGCTGCACTTGCAGCTGGTCGCGGAGATCGCGGGCTCGGCTTTTGGCGCATGGATGGGACGTCTGGTCGCGTCTCTCGTGGTGTGGACTGCGTTTGCCTCCGTGTTTTCTTTGCTGCTCGGCTACTCGCGCGTGCCGTTTGCTGCCGCGCGCGACGGCAATTTCTTCCGCTACCTCGACAAGGTTCATCCCCGCTACGGCATCCCGCATCGCTCGCTGGTGGCATTGGGATTGGTTGCCACGGCGTTTTGCTTCTTCTCCCTCCAGCAGGTCATCACGATGTTGGTAATCACGCGCATCCTGTTGCAGTTTTTCCTGCAGCAAATCGGCGTGATCGTGCTGCGCATCAAGCGGCCCGAGCTGAAGAGGCCCTTCCGCATGCCGCTCTATCCGCTTCCGCCCATCGTGGCGATGGCTGGCTTTGTCTTTATACTCATGAATCGTCGTCATGCGCTTTCGGGCATCGCCGTTGCAGCCGTCATTGCCTGCAGTGGAAGCCTGATCTATCTCGTTCGAGCGCACAAGTTGGCACAATGGCCGTTTGCGAAGACGAATTGAAGCATTCCCACGGACTGAGTCGAAGATCTGTTCGGACAAGGGAGGAAGTAAGGAAGGTCTCCGAAAAACAAGCTGGTTTGGGCCGTGAAGGTGAGAGCGGAGGGGACCCTGGGGGCACGGATGGGCCGTTGACATAGCTCAGGCCAAGGCCGAGAAGCTGCCGCACGCGGTGGCCTAGCTCTTTCACACTAGTCGCAAGGACCCCACCAGGACAGGTACCCGGCTTGCAGAGGAAGGAGGAGAGTCCTCATACACTGGAGACATGCCGCCGATTCTGATTGCGCAGAACATTTCCAAACGCTTCGGCGCGAATCCGCTGTTCGAGAACCTCTCATTTTCGGTTCACGATGGCGATCGTATTGGCCTGATCGGTCCTAACGGCGCAGGTAAATCTACCCTCTTGGCGATTTTTGGAGGAGAGCAAGAGCCTGACTCCGGCGAGGTCTCGTTTCGCAAGCGGGCCCGCGTCGGCTATGTACACCAGATTTCGAACTTCACCCCTGGAATCACCGCACGCCAAGTGATCGAAGCGGCGCTGGACCGCGCCAGGATTTCCTCGTTGGAGCGCGAGCAGCGGCTGCGCGAAACCCTGGGCCGCGCCGGGTTCAGCGAGGACGGCACCGCGGACAATCCCGGCATGGACCGCGAAGCTGCCAGCCTGAGCGGTGGCTGGCGCAAACGCCTGGCGATTGCCGAGGCCGTTGTCACAGGACCGGACGTTCTCCTGCTCGACGAGCCGACGAACCACCTCGATCTTGAAGGCATCGAATGGCTCGAAGGTCTGCTGCGCGCCTCCCCATTCGCTTTCGTTGTGGTCACCCATGATCGCTATTTCCTCGAGAACGTTGCCTCTGAAGTTGTCGAGCTCAATCGGATTTATTCGGATGGCCTGCTGCGGGTCAAAGGCGCCTACTCCAAGTTTCTCGAAGATCGGGAGGCCTACGTCGAGTGGCAGGAGCGCGCTCAGGAGAGTCTGCGCAATCGTGTCCGCATCGAGATGGACTGGCTTCGACGCGGCCCGAAGGCGCGAACGACCAAGTCCAAGGCCCGCATCGACAATGCCAATGCGCTGATCGCCGAGCTGCGAGATTCCGAATCCCGCTCGCGCACTGCCACGACTGGAATCGGATTCGACGCTACTGGCCGGCAGACCAAGCGGCTGATCGAGGTCGAGCACGCCGCTGTCGATCTGGCCGATCGCCAGATCCTTCGCGATGTCTCACTGATCCTGACCAACGGCTTGAAGCTCGGGCTCGCCGGGCCGAATGGCTCCGGCAAGACCACACTGCTTCGGGCCATCACCGGTGAGATTCCCCTGAGCGCGGGTGAGATTCGCCGCGCCAACGGGCTTCGCATTGTCTACTTTTCGCAGTTGCGAGAGCTGGACACGTCTCTGACGCTGCGTCGCGCCCTCGCGCCGGATTCAGACTCGGTCGTCTATCAAGATCGCGTCGTTCACGTTGCCAGCTACGCGTCGCGTTTTCTCTTTACGAGCGAGCAACTGAATCAGCCCGTGGAGCGACTCAGCGGCGGCGAGCGGGCGCGCGTCTTCATTGCGCGGCTCATGCTTCAGCCGGCCGATGTCCTCATCCTCGACGAGCCCACGAACGACCTCGATATTCCCACGCTGGAGATTCTTGAGGAGTCCCTGCTTGAGTTTCCGGGCGCGCTGGTTCTGGTTACGCACGACCGGTATCTCCTTGATCGCGTCACGAACACCGTGCTTGGTCTCGACGGCCACGGTAACTCAGGCTTGTTTGCGGACTACTTGCAATGGGAGGCCTGGCGTAACGAGCAGGGACGCGTTTCATCTCAAGTTGCGCCGGAAGAAGTGACGCAGACCGCTGCGTCCACGCCGACCGCGACCCCGGCCATGCCTCCGTCGCGAAAGAAGCTCTCCTACATCGAGCAGCGCGAATACGATGGCCTGGAAGCTCGGATTGAGGAAGTTGAAGCCCGCCTTCGCGCATCGGAGCAGCGCATTGAAGAACCTGAGGTCGTCACCGACCCTGCGGCTCTGACCACTGCTCTTGCTGAGCTGGAGGAGGCGCGAGCCGAACACGATGCAATGTATGAGCGCTGGGTCGAACTGACAGAGAAGATCGGCGGATGAAGTGCGGGCTGCGGCAGAGACGTTACAGATAGTGGGTCTGAGAACCACCCGCCGCTGAGGGCACTAGAGAATAAGGTCATGATGGGTAGCGAAGGTGTGAAGGCCCTAGCGCCTGTTTATAGCGAGCCAGGGCATGCCGCGGTAAGACTCAGCCACCACCCAGGCGGCGGCGGTCAGCGTTACGGAGAGGATCGTTTCGCTCCATTGAAAGGCATCTTTCGAGCCGGATGCCACGATCGGTATCCACACCAGAAACGTGAACAAGGCCAGCTGCGCGGCTGACAGTGCGACCGCCAGCCGTGCAAGCGTGCCGATGAGGGCCGCGACGCCTGCGGCGATAAAGGTGCAGCCGAAGAAATAGACCCAGAAGACGTGCCAGGGAAGCCAATGAGGCTCAAGCACGAGAGTGTCCTGGGGATCTATGAAATGGGCCAATCCGAAGAAGATTGTGGAAAGACCATAAAGCACCCTGGCAGTGCGCAGCCCCTTGTCGCTGGCAATAAACCCAAGGCACCGTCTATCCCATTCAGCGGCGAGGCGGTGATAGAGCGCCCAGGCCGCCGCTACGAGAACTGCAGTTACAAACGCAGGCCAGAAGACGCCAAAGGTCGGCGACAGGATGACGTCGCGAACCCTGAGAAACAGGAACCAAAACAGCTGACCGGCAAGCAGGACGCGGGCAGCGAGGACAGCGGTGCGCGACCAGAGCAAACCGATGCCCGAGGTCAGGGAGAGCGCGGCGCAGAGATAGATGAGTACCGAGCGTGTGGGTAAGCCGTCGGATACCGGGTTCCATAGAGGAGTGAAGTCGTGTTTTACGATACCGAGGATTCCGAGGGCGGCCAGGATTACCGCAAAGACCATCTGTCCCGGGCTTGCGGTGCGGTTCCGGCTCATTGGAAATGAGGTTAACTTCGGAAGGGCGGCAAAAGACAGGCCAGGCACAGCGCGATGTTCCCATGCGGCTGTTGCGCGACGTGAAGGGGCTGAGGGCGGGCGTGGCCGGTTTAGGCAGATGTGCTGATTCGAACTGCGCCGCGGGCGGCCGTACTTGGCTGTGCGACGCTGCGAGTCTAATTCAAAAACATGGTGCGATAGAGGGTATCCCGCTGAACAGGCTTGAACCCTGCGTCTCGAATGATGCGGCGCAGCTCTTCTTCGGTCGTACAGTTCGACGTTCCTGCCGCTTTCACAACATTCTCTTCGAGCATGACGGAGCCGACGTCGTTACCGCCGAAGTGCAGACCGAGCTCGAGCACCTTGAGCCCCTGCGTGACCCAGCTGGCCTGCACGTTCTCGATGTTGTCGAGATAGAGGCGCGCGATAGCGAGGACTTTGAGGTATTCGACGGAGGTGGCTTCGTCCCAGCCGCGGCCGCCCAGCGCGGTGTGCTTTGGCTGGAAGCTCCAGGGGATGAATGCCGTGAAGCCGCCGGTCTCTTCCTGCAGGCGTCGGACGACTTCAAAATGATTGATGCGCTGATCGACATTTTCGCCCACACCGAACATCATCGTCGCGGTGGTCCTCATGCCGAGCTGGTGGGCAGTGCGATGGACGCTGACCCAGTCTTCCGTGCGGCACTTGAGGCGGGCAATGCGGAAGCGCACCTCGTCGTCGAGGATCTCGGCGCCGCCGCCCGGAATAGAGTCGAGGCCGGCGTCGCGCAGGCGAGCGATGGTTGAGCGCAGGTCGAGGTTGGAGTACTCGGCGATCGCCAACACTTCCGACGCCGACAAGCAATGCAGCCATATCTGCGGAAAGCGCTGCTTGATTCCGGTGAAGAGACGCTCGAACCAATCGATCTTCAGGTCGGGATGAATGCCGCCCTGCATGAGAACGCCGGTACCCCCCATCTCGACGGTCTCGGCGATCTTGTCGTAGATAGTTTCGAAATCGAGGATGTATCCTTGGCTCGCTTTAGGCCCTTTGAGCGGGCGATAGAAGGCGCAGAAGGTGCAGTACTCGGTGCAGAAGTTGGTGTAGTTGATGTTGCGATCGATGATGTAGGTGACCACGCCCTCGGGGTGCAGACGCCGCCGGACGGCGTCGGCCTCAAAGCCAAGCCCGATCAGGTCAGGGGAAGCGAAGGAATCGAGGGCCTGTAGGCGGCTCATAACCATACTTGGATTTTATAAGAAGAGGGGACGGGGACCGTGGAAACAAGGGGCTGAGAGTCAGTTGCGACGATGGCGGCGGAACAGAAATAGCCCACGTTGTTGAATAGGATCCTTCCGCGTGCGCGAGAGGTTGCTCGCGGTGGAGATACCGCTGAAGAGGATCAGAAAGTCCCAGAAAGAGCGAAGCCTTTCTTTAAAGCTTGTGCCGTTCATCTCCAGACTCCGTGCAGGCATCCTTCTCCAGCCTCTCATGCCATTGGAGCGTTTCCCAGCGCCGAAGGTTGCAGGATTTCGCGGTGCGTCGGACGCGTACGGGCCTTCGAGCGAAGGTATCTCACCGCAGCAACGCCGATGCGGACCATAAGAGGGGCGCCTGGCCGTGGAAGTCTCCGGTACGGCGATGGCGGGCGAGGTAGTAGGCGAGGTCGTTTTTCTTGCCCGTGCCTTCGCACACGCTCGTCACGTCGTGGTTCTGGTCGATGTAACCAACCACGGCGATCCAGGCGCGGCGGGCTGCCGGACCATAAGTAGCAGCATCGAGCCAGCCGTTCTTGACGCCGGTGATCAGGGCGAAGGTAAACATGGCTGAACTTGAAGTCTCGGGCCACGCTTCGTCGTGATCGATCAGCTCGCGCCACATGCCGTCCTTGCCCTGGTATTTGAGGAGAGCGGCCATCATGAGGCGATAGCCCTCAAGAATGCGTGCGTGCTGCGGGTGATCGGCCGGCAGGTCGCGGAGAATCTCGGCCATGCCGGCGGCGAACCAGCCATCGCCGCGTCCCCAGAAAAAGGGCACGTCCGGCGCGTGATAGAAGAGTCCGTTGGGCTGCTGCAGCTTGTCAAGGTAGGCGACCATCTCTTTCGCGTCGCGATCCAGATACATGCGATCGCCAGTGGCGCGGTACGCCTGCAGCTGCAACATGGTGAGCATGTACATGTCGTCGACCCAGAAGCGTGTTTCGCCGGAAAGGCCGTCAGGCGTGGGGTTCTCCCATTGGCGATCGGCCCAGTACTTGCCCTCGGCAAGGTACTTGGGGTCTTTTGTCCGGATCGCGATTTCAAGTGGCACGATGCCGAAGACCGAATCGTCCACGTGATGGCGAAGGGGCCGGTGATCGGCTTCGGCGCCTCCGGGCAGCAGAGGCTCAAATTTGTGGATCAGTGCACCGCGTAATGCGTCGTCGTGGGTGAGCTGGGCGAAGGTCAACGCGCCATACCAGGTGTCGGCTTCGGAGTAGTGGATGGTTTTGGAGTATTGATGCGGGCTGGTGACGAAGTGATCGGCAAGAGCCTTGCCTACTTCCTGCGGCGATGTGCCAGCCGGCCAGTCCGAGAAGAAATCGTTCGACTGTGCGACGCTGCACGTGTTCGATGTTACGGCAAAGGCGGCAAGAAGAATCACGCGGGGAAGGGTTTTCAGCATCAGTCGGCTCCCGAGAAACGTCCGCCGATCATCTTGCCTTGGCGAATCCAGTTTGTAAAACGAAAACCGAGGGATGCGTCCTCGCCGCTCTGCTACTTGCGCGGTTCTGTGGAAGGGGATTCTTTCGCAGCCGCGGGCTTTGGCTTCTTAGCAGGACTGGAGACGCCGAAGCTCATCAGGAAGAATCGCAGTCCTTTGCGCAGGGAGTCCATCACGCTCATGAGGTCGATCTTCTCATGTTCTACTCTGCTGGAGCCGACGCTGAAGAGGAGTGCGCGGGCCTTGCAACGGACGCTGCCGGACCCCCTTCTCCGTGCAGAAGGCTCAATGCGGCCGGAGGAAGAGGCTTATCGGCGTTGGCGAGCAGCACACTGACCTGCCAGATTTCGTCGTTGGTCAGCTGCGTTTTGAAGTCGGGCATGCCGGTTAGGCGGATTCCGTTCGCGACCTTCCAGTAGGTCTCACCCGCTGGGTCGTCGCTGACGCCAACTACACCTTTGCTGCCGTGTTTTTCCCAGAGCTGAGGGGCATCGGGATACATGTTCTGACCGATTGCAGCGGGCTTGCCGTGATAGCCGTGGCAGACGGCGCACTTTTCCGCATAGACGTGCGCTCCGGCAACCAGGTTATGTTCGTCGGGATCGAGAGCAGCACGGGGCGGCATCTCACGCTGGATGCGCGCGTCCAGCGCCGAGTGGGCGATGGATCTCTCCGCGGGAAACGGTGGATCGGCGACAGCAACCGGCACTTTGCCGTTATAGAGCCAGAGCAGAACGGCAGCCGGCAGGAGCACAGCTCCAACAATAAATCCGAACAGGATACGGCCCATGAAGTGTGCCTCCGATGAGTTCCATCGTAGAGCATCTGATTCGCTTGGCGCAGCCTCTAACTGATCCTGTCAGCATTCGCAGGTCACATCTCGATCTGACGAGGTTAAGAGGTGCATGGCCTGCCGGGACCAGCGCGCCGAATGGCCCTCGCCTGCGTCCAAACCTTCAGCGGACCCGCCCACAACGCCGCCTCCGGATGATTTAATACCTAAGGGGGAGCGCTTTCTTGAACGGGTGCTTCCGTAAAGTGGTGGAGGTATCCCGAAAGCGATGTTTTCTTTTCGCCGTGTTGCGTTTTTGCTGGCCCTAAGTTTGCCGGCGTTGCAGGTTCTTCAGGCACAGGATTCAAATTCGAGCAGCTCGGCCCCCGCCACGCAGGATCAGGCGCAACAGCCCGCGGCCAATCAGAACCAGGGCGAGG
Source organism: uncultured Occallatibacter sp. (assembly GCA_964585715.1). GTDB lineage: Bacteria > Acidobacteriota > Terriglobia > Terriglobales > Acidobacteriaceae > Telmatobacter. The sequence goes on along the minus strand of CAZPEZ010000009.1, from coordinate 36,035 downwards.
TGAGCGTCCAGGCCCGAATCAAGGCGCGCCGGGAGCAGCGGCGTGCGCAGGCGATCCGCGATACCTACCTGCATCTCTATGAGGCTTACGTGGGCGGCGGCTATTTGCGGACCACGCCGGGACCCGGCCTGCAGAAGCTGACAGAGTATTCCTGGAACGCGGCCGTGACCCGCTTCTTCGGCGAGCGGCTTGGGGCGACAGTCGATGGGCGCGGATACTACGGGACGGCGTATGTGGGGCTGAACCCGTCGAACATCACCCGTCCGGCGATTAGCCAGTACGATGCGCTGTTCGGGCCGACGTACCGCTTGATCTTGCATCCCAAGTATTCTGTGGGTGTGCGCGGCGAAGGCGGTGTGGCGATCGGGAACTTCTCCGGCGACGCGAGCGGATTCAGCCCGCAGTCACTCGGTCTTTACCCAGACTCAACAACCTATGCGTTCGAAGGCGGCGTCTTTGCAGAGGCCAATCTCAGCCCCAATCTCTCACTGCGGTTGATGGGCGAGTATCTGGGGACTGGATACGGATCCACTCTCCAGAATGGCTACGGATTCAACTACGGGTTCGTCTACCGGTTTGGAAAGCAGTAGAGACAGAGAAGAAGACAAACAGAAGCCAGTGAATCAGAGAGACTGCTCGCGCGGGAGACGTGGGCTGTTTTCATTGGTCGCTTTTTTCAGCGGCAGTCGTTTCGACTGCCGAACAGGTCGGGTGCTCTAATGCAATCTCCGGATCGGCCACAATCCGTTCAATGCGAAGACAAGAGGAGCTGATCGGCGACTGTCAGGTCAGCGACCAGGAGAGCTTTCAAACTCCGAAGTCAAGGTGAATGCAACTGGCGCAGAGGCAACCCGCCCGACCCAGTAAGGCATGAGCGCAATTCCTTTCACGTCAAGGTTGGCTTCGGTCATCGGAACCGCTCGACCTGCGTACTCCGCTTGCAGCGTGTAGCGGCCGGGAGAAAGGTGCAACTTCCAGTCCTTCTCATTAGGCGCAAGGTACTTCTCGAGATTGATCAGGAAAGAAAAGGTTGCCCCCGAAGGAAGAGGCACGATCAAGGGATCGACGCGCCCACCGATCATGGCGAATTCGTCGATAGGCACCAGATGAAGAATCCGGCCATCCGACGTTGTGATCGCGTACTCTATGGCGTTTGGGTACTGCTTTGCTCCATTCGCCAATGTCGTACCTAGATCGAGTATCAGGTCATGGCTGCCGGGGTTGTGCAGCTCAACTCGAAACAGATGCTGCTCAGGAGTCGAGGCAAGCAAAAGCGTCGGGCCGTTCGATGACGTAGCTGCCGCTTGCGCCAGACCCGTCCGAATCGATCCCAGCAAGACCAGAGAGAAGACAATCATCCGAAAAGTCATGGTTGGACCGTCCGCACCTATGGAACGCACGACTATTGCACATTTTGCATTGATCTTGTCTGCAATTCTCCAGATTCGGCTGAATTACCCTCTAACCGGCAGTTACAAATGAAGCAACAGCGACCGCTGCCCGCGCGTGGCTACAATCGTGCATCCATCCCTCATCCGCTTTTGCAGAGAATTTCCCTCGAAACGCGCACACTATCTTTAGAGCATCGGAGAGTCGTATGCCCGAAGCAACCCACAATGCGCCTGCCTTCTCCAATCCAATCCCGCCGTCGCCGGCTGCTGTTCCGCTTGGCGTCAGCGCCATCAACCAATCGGTTGCACTTGAAGATTGAATCTGATTCACCGTTTCTTCGCCTTTTTGAACTCCGCGTCACAAGGCGCCTGGCAAAGCAGCCTGAGCGAAGAGCGGGCCGTTCCAGCACAATCACCGACAAAGAGGATGCTACCTTCCAGCCAGCGGCAGAGAGCGACCGGGCGGCCACTCTTGGTGTTTGAATCCGTCCGCCGCACTGGCAACGAGTGTGCTGTCTCTGAGAAATACACAACATAGGTAAAGGGGTCATTCTGAGCGAACGGGGCCCCGAACGTCCTTCATGGGTCCCCAGGAAGCGATCTTTGCTTCTTGGGGCAGAGTTCGGGGGTGGTGAGCCGAAGAATCTGCTTTTTCACCATTCTTGATTCCGTCGAGAACATCTGGGACACCACACGAGTCGCTGGCAATGGATCACTGCAAAATCGGTATCCCCGCAATTCTCTGCTGCCACTCGGCGGGACCGGTCTGGTGGACGCTGGTGCCCTTCGAATCGACGGCCACAGTGACCGGCATGTCTCGCACATCAAATTCATAAATCGCCTCCATACCGAGATCCTCGAAGGCGATCAATCTCGATCCATAAATGGCTTTGGCGACGAGGTAGGCAGCGCCGCCGACGGCCATGAGATAGACTGCGCCGAACTCTTTGATCGCGTCGATGGCGGCCGGTCCGCGCTCCGCTTTGCCCACCATGCCCAGCAGTCCGGTCTCCGCGAGCATCTGGTGGGTGAATTTATCCATGCGCGTGGCGGTAGTCGGGCCAGCTGGGCCGACGACTTCTCCGCGGACCGGATCGACCGGGCCGACGTAATAAATAAAGCGATTGGTGAAGTCGACGGGAAGTTTTTCTCCGCGGTTGAGCATGTCGGTCATCCGCTTATGCGCGGCGTCACGGCCCGTGAGAAGTTTTCCCGTCAGCAGCAGCACTTCGCCGGGCTTCCATGTCGCTGCCACTTCGCGGGTCACGGTATCAAGGTTGACGCGGCGCGCGCCGGAGACGTCATAAGTGAGCTTCGGCCAATCGTCCAGCGAGGGCGGGTCGAGATACACAGGCCCCAAGCCATCGAGCACGACGTGGGCATGACGAGTCGCAGCGCAGTTCGGGATCATCGCGACTGGCAAATTGGCGGCGTGGGCCGGTGTGTCGAGGATCTTCACATCCAAAACAGTCGTCAAACCGCCTAGCCCCTGTGCGCCGATGCCGAGGCGATTCACCTTGTCGTAGAGCTCGACGCGGAGTTTTTCGGTCGTCGTTTGCGGGCCGCGTACGATGAGGTCCTGAATGTCGATTGGGTCCATGAGGGCCTGCTTGGCCAGGAGCATGGCCTTCTCCGCGGTGCCGCCGATGCCGATACCCAGCATGCCGGGCGGGCACCAGCCTGCGCCCATGGTGGGCACGGTTTTGAGGACCCACTCCACCACCGAATCCGAGGGGTTGAGCATCGCGAACTTCGACTTGGCTTCCGAGCCCCCGCCCTTGGCTGCGACAGTGATCTCGACGGTGCCCCCCTTGACGAGCTCCACAAAAACTGCGGCCGGCGTGTTGTCTTTGGTGTTCTTGCGTGCGCCGGCGGGATCGGCCTGCAGCGAGGCGCGGAGCTTGTTCTCGGGGTCGAGATAGGCGCGGCGCACACCCTCGTCGACCATCTCCTGAAAACTGAGCGTAGGCTCGCCGTCGTCCGGACCCGTGAACCGGACATTCATTCCGACTTTGACGAAGGCATTCACGATGCCGGTGTCCTGGCAGATGGGGCGATGGCCTTCGGCGCACATCCGGGAGTTGATAAGGATCTGGGCCATGGCATCGCGCGCGGCGGGCGACTGCTCGCGCTCGTAGGCTTTGGCGAGGCTTTTGATGTAGTCGACCGGGTGGTAGTAGCTGATGTATTGCAACGCGCCGTGGACGCTGGCGATGAAGTCTTCCTGGCGGATGACGGTCATGGGGGCTCCCGAGAAGTGAGACGCCTTTTAGGTTAACGGATGAAGGCCAAGCCAGAACTGGAAGCCGATTGCAGTTCCTAGCCCCTTGTGGCCGCCGACCGCAGATCCGTATGCCCGAAATCGTCGCCCTTGAAGAGAATGGGTTCGCGCTTGGCGCGGGCCAGGGCGTAGCTGAAGCAGTCGCCGAAGTTGAGGTTGGCGGGGTGCCCGCTGCCCCGGCCGTAATCGCGATAAGCCTGGCGTGCGATCAGGGCCTGCTCATGAATCACAGGCACAACTTCGATTTGGGCTTTCTCGATCAGATCCTCAAGCGCTCGACTGATTGCAGGCTGCTTCAAGCCGTCGATGACGATCCAGGTTTCAAAATAAGTGGCGGCGGAAATCCTCACGTCTTTCTCGGTCTCGAGAAGGGATGAGAAAGCAGCCTGTTCAGGCTCGCGTTTGAGAATTGCGACGAGCGCCGACGTATCGACGATCATAAGGGCAACCCCGTTTCCTTATCGAAGAGCAGATCGCCGATCTTGTCGGAGGGAGGGAGATCTTTCAGCAGAGGCGCGGTCCGCTTCGTCAGTTCGTCCAGCCAGTCGGCGAGCCCCTCCTTTGGATTTGGCTTTTGCCGTTCCAGGCGCTCTCTGAGAGCGATGGTCACAGCGAGCGTGATGCTCTCGCCGGTGGTGCGGGCAAGCTCCTTGGCCAGCCGCTCGGTTTCCGGGTTTTTGAGGCTCAAGGCCATGATTTTCTACCTTTCTACCTCTTATTTCTACAATTCTACCATAGACAAGTCGCGACGTGATCGGCTCTGAACTCCCGGCATCGCCTTAAACGATGCCGCGGTCGTTTTTGGGTACAGGCCGTCACCTTCGGACTGAATCCTGCAGGCGTAGAATCCGTTCCGGTTCATGGCGCCTCAGGAACTGCGCAGCGGTGTTGTGACGGTGCCTGGGGCGCTGAGGGAAGCTATGCACAAGGCGTTGGCCGCAATTCTCTTTGTACTTTTTTCATCCGTTCCAGCATTCGCTAAATCCCATGACATCTTTCCCGTCTCCTGCGACGTGCTTTGGGCCGCCGTCATGAATACGCTGGGAAATCCAAACGACTTCAACATCCTCGTAGTCGATGATGCCGGGCAGAAAGCTTCGTTCGTTGTCGTCGGCGAGACGACACCCTACAAGGACATGGTTGCGCTTGCGGCGCATGACAGCGGCTGCGCCATGAAGCTGACCATATTCCAGGTGGGCGCGGACAACTCGGACGAGCGCGGATTTCGCAATAGGCTCAACAAGTCGCTGGCCAAATTACAGGCCGCAAAGCCGGCCAAGCCCGCTGGGGCGACGGGACAAGAATAGGTCTCGTCGGGCGGATCCATGCTGGTCTTCCTGCCGCGCGGAATCGGGTCGTCGTGCCTGCCCATGCCCTAATCTAGGGGTATGAGCGACTTTCCTGCCGATGCGTTGCCGCCCGAAACGCCGCATTCGATTCCAGAGCAGAATTCCAGGGCCAACTCGGATCCCGTTTTCGATTTTCTGGTGGTAGGAGCGGGGCCGACAGGACTGGCCTGCGCGATTGAGGCGAAGAGGGCCGGATTCCGCGCCGTTCTGGTGGATAAGGGATGCGTGTGCAACTCGCTCTACCATTACCCGTCGCACATGACATTTTTTACGACGTCGGAACTTCTGGAGATCGGAGACATTCCGTTTCCGAGCCCCAATGCGAAGCCGTCGCGGAACGAGGCCCTTGAGTACTACCGGCAGGTCGCGGCGTTCTACAAACTGGATGTGCGGCAGTATCAGAGGGTCGAGCGTATCGCGGGCACCGACGGAGCGTTCGCTGTTCACACCATTGACCGCTTCGGACGTGCTGGCATTCTCCGCGCGCGCAAGCTCGCGATTTCGACCGGCTACTACGATCTGCCGAACCTGATGAAGATTCCCGGAGAAGAGCTCAGCAAGGTTCACCACTACTACGACGATCCACACCCCTACTTCGGGCTGGATATCGCGGTGATCGGCGGTAAGAATTCGGCAGCGATTGCCGCGCTGGAACTCTGGCGGCATGGCGCGCGGGTCACTCTCGTCTACCGCGGTGACGGTGTGCAACCCCACGTCAAGTACTGGATCAAGCCGGACATTGAGAACCGGATCAAGAACGGCGAGATCAAGGCGTACTTTCGCTCGCAACTCACGGAGATTACGCCGGACTCCGTGAAACTGGAGACGCCGGACGGTCCAGTCACGCTAAAGAACGATTTCGTGTTCGCGATGACGGGCTACCATCCAGATTTTTCCTTCCTTGAAGAGATGGGAGTGATCTTCGATGGGCCAGACCGGCTGCCAGTGTGCGATTCGGTCACGCTGGAAAGCAATGTGTCTGGGATATACCTGGCCGGGGTGATCGTAGCCGGAGCGCGGACCAACGAAATCTTCATCGAGAATGGCCGCTTTCACGGGCGTCAGATCGCAGCTGCGTTGAGCGGTGCTCTTAGCCGCCCCTGAAGACGCGAAGAAGCAATTTTCGGTGCCATTTCGAACTCCCGAGCATCTCAAATAGCGGGTGAACCTACCCGATGTTTGGGGTTACTTCGGGCGGAACTTTTCGCCCAGGACTGGGTTAGAACCCCATGACGGGCTTTGGGCTCTCCCGTCTAATGGGAGCAGACCAAGCCGGAATGAATGGCAGGAGATTTACGATGAATCGGTCTTTGTTGAAGCGAGTGATTGCGGGGTCCATGGCGTGGACCGCTATGGCCCTTCTGTGCGGCGTGGTGGCGCTCGCGCAAGACGCGGCACCCGCCGGCGGACAACGCACCGACGGGCAGATCGAGATGGACGTTGTCCATGCGCTCGATCAGTCGGCGGCGTTGAAGAACGACCTGATTACCGCCGCGACAATTCAGGGTCAGGTGACCCTGGCTGGCACAGTGTCGAGCGAGGACTCGAAGAAGCTCGCAGAGTCCATCGTGAAAGGCGTACCGGGCGTGACCAGCGTGAAGAACAATCTAAACATCGGCAACCCCGCAAACGATCCGAATGCCCAGGGTGCGCAAAACGCTCAGAACGACGATACGCAGGAGATGGCCGACAATGGTCAGCCTGCGCCTCCGCCGAGCGCGGCACCCGCTCCGGACTACGGGCAGAACTCTGCGCCGCAGAGCAATCAGCAGGCTCCGCAATATGGGCAGCAGCAGCCGCAGTATGGGCAGCCCGCTCCTCCTCCCGCGTACGGTCAGGCGCCCCCGCCGCCTCCGCCCGGTTATGGACAGCGGCCGCAGTACAACAGCCCCTACGGTCCGGGACCGGGGTATGCGCCTGCAGCTCCTCCGCCGCCCTACAAATACGCCAAGGGACCGGTGACGATTCCGCAGGGAACGATGATCCAGCTCCGCACCAGTGAGCCGGTGGACAGCAAGCGCGCAAAGGGTGGCGAGCCAATTCAATTTACGGTGATCCAGGACGTGACTTACGGCGGCGTTCTGGCGATTCCGCGTGGTGCAACCGTACACGGGGTGATTGCAGACTCGAAGAATGTGGGTTCGGGCACGCTGGAAGGTAGCTCGGAGCTAGCCCTGCAGCTAACCTCGCTCGATCTCGACGGACAGACTTATCCGCTGCAGTCGGACCTGTTCAGGGTGAAAGCGCCCGGTAAGGGTGGTCGCTCCGCGGAGAACATTATCGGCGGCGCCTTGATTGGTGCGTTGATTGGCGGAGCAGCCGGCGGCGGTGGTGGTGCCGCGATCGGTGCGGCAGCCGGCGGCACCGTGGGGACGGCGGCTTCGGCGGCCACTCCCGGACCGCGTGCGTGGATTCCGGCGGAGGCGCTGGTGACCTTCCACTTGGCAGCGCCGGTGACCGTCAACCCAGTTGATCCACAGGAAGCAGCGCGTCTCGCGCAGGGCTTGTATCCGGGCGGACCGACGCTCTATCGACGCGGCCCCGGCTACTATGGAGGGCCGGCTCCCTATCCGTATCCCTACTACTACGCGCCGGTGTACTACCGTCCGTACTATGTGGTGGGCGGGTACTACTATTGGCGGTAAGTTCGGGACTTCAGGCTGAGTGAAACGGGCGTCCGGAAAAGGGCGCCCGTTTTGTGTTTGTGGCCATCCTGCTCGGAGAGCGTTTGCTAGGCTGTGTGGAACAGGCTGAGCAACCGCCGATGGAGGCTTCCTTGATGGAAATGGCGCGCGTGATCTTGTTTACTGCGCAAATCGATGAGATGAGCAGGTTCTACAGAGACGTGCTCGGCCTTCCTCAGATTTCCAACGAAAAGGGTTGGCGTGAGTTTGCCGCTGGCGGCGCAACGATCGCGCTTCATTCCGGTCCGTCATCCCCCGACCGGAAGGGGCCGAAGATCGTATTTCGCGCCAAGGATGTCGAAGCGCTCCGTGCTGCGCTTGTAGCCAGAGGAGCACGCTTCGGCAAGGTCCGGCAGGGCGAGTATTGTCTCTGCGATGGCAAGGACCCGGACGGCAGTCCCATTCAGTTATCCGACCGCTAGCCCTCCGGCTGGAACCTTGCCGAACCTGCGGGCGCGACAAGAGCAGGCGCGCCCTCGTCTATAATGTCAAAGATCGCACCGAGCGAGATTTGCGCGTCCGTGGAAGCTGCTTTTTGCCCTACCAGCACGGTTCCTGAGCACGCGCAGAGAGAGTAGAAGGCTCACGTACCTCCATGATTCGTTTCCTGCAAAAAGAAAATCGCCTCACCAAGGCCTTGTTTGTCGTCATCATCGCTGCGGCCTCCGTGTCGATGGTGGTCTATCTGATTCCCGGGCTCACCGGCCAGAGCGCGTCGGGCGCTGACACGTTTGCAGTGGTGTATCCACATTGGTACAGCAAGTTCTTGTCCGGCGGCGAGGTGATCAGCCAGCAGAAAGTGGCCCAACTGGCGTCGCAGCGGGTGCAGCAGCAGTATCCCCAGTACGCCGGCAATCCGATGATCCTGAACATGATCGAGCCGCAGGTCGGCCAGCAACTGGTGCAGCAGCAGGTTCTGCTTGACGCGGCGGATCAGCTGGGGATTCACGTGACCGACGCGGATGTGCGGACGTATCTGCAGACCGGGCCCCCGGGACAGGTGCTGTTTCCGGACGGCAAGTTCATTGGCCAGGACAAATATGCCGCACTCATTCAGAGCCGTTTCGACATTACCGTCGCCGACTTCGAAGACAGCGTCAAGAAGGACATCGCGATCCGGCGGCTGGAATCGTTAATTACGGCCGGGGTCACGGTGGGCGATCAGGAAGTGCGGGATACCTACCGCAAGAACAACATCAAGATCAAGTTCGACTATGCGGTGGTTTCGTCGGACGATCTAGGCAAGCAGATCAATCCTTCGGACGCCGATCTGGAAGCATTCTTCAAGAAGAACGCCGCACGCTATGTGACGGCTGTGCCGGAAGCGCGTACGATCACCTACTTCGCGTTCACAGGCGGCGATGTGCCCGGAGGCATTCCGCAGCCCACGCAGCAGGAGATTCAGCAGTACTACACTGCGCATCAGTCGGAGTATTCGGTGCCGGAGCAGGCGCGGTCGCGCCACATTCTCATCAAGGTGGCTGCGGGTGCGGATGCGAAGACCGATGCAGCGGCCAAAGCGAAGGCCGAAGCTCTACTGAAGCAGATTCAAGCCGGCGCGAACTTTGCCGATCTCGCGAAGAAGAATTCGGACGACCCGGGAAGCAAGGACTCGGGCGGCGAACTCGGCTTTGCCCAGCGCGGACGCATGGTGCCTGAGTTCGACAATGCGATCTTCACGCAGAAGATAGGTGACACGAGAATTGTGAAGTCGCAGTTCGGTTATCACATCGTTCAGGTGGAAGAGCGCCAGACGGCGCACGCGCAATCGCTGAATGAGGTGCTGCCGACGATTCAGGCGACACTGATCCGGCAGAAGACGACAGCAGCACAGCAGAACTATGCGCAGGCGCTGACTTCGGATGCGATCAAGAACGGGCTGCAGAAGACGGCCGAGGCGCATCACCTGCAACTAGTGACAACGCCGCCGCTGAGCGAGCAGGGCACGATTGCTGGCCTGCCCGACAGCACGGGGCTGTTGGCCGGCGCGTTCAGATCGAAGCAGGGTGACCCGGCGCAGTCGGCGCCGACAGGCGAAGGCTACGCGATCTTCCAGGTCACGGGCATCACGCCGGCACACGCGCCGACCTTTGCAGACTGGAAGAGCCATGTGCTCGACGACTTCCGCGCCGAGCAGGTTCCCGCTTTGCTGCGGCAGAAGACGAATGATCTCGCCACTCAGGCACGCAACGCCAACGATTTGGCCAAGGCAGCTAAGGCTGTTGGCGCTGAGGTGAAGACGAGCGATCTTGTGGGCATGACGGGACAGGTGCCGCAACTCGGCGACGTGGGCCAGGTGGCTCCGCAGCTGTTCGACATGGCGGTAGGCAACATCAGTGGGCCGATCAATGCCGGGCGGACCGGCGTCGTAGCAAAGCTGGTCGACAAGCAGGAGCCGAGCGCGGACGAGATTACCAAGAGCCTCGATCAGACGCGCGATCAGCTTCTCGACCAGCGGCGCGGCGAGGCCTTCCAGATCTTTGCAACCAACATCATGGACGACTACAAAAAACATCGGCGCGTGCTTTTCAACGCCAAGGCGCGCAACCAAGAGGTACCCGGAGAGTAGCCGGTTACAACGATTTTGTCGGGCCCGCATTCCAATCGGATGCGGGCCTTTCCTTTTTTTGAGTGTCGATTCTGCCGCGACACGCGCCGCGCGCCGGAGATAATCCTGATATGCAATTCCAGCGTTCGTCCGGCGTTCTTCTGCACATCAGTTCGTTGCCTTCCTACGGCGGGATTGGGGATCTTGGTCCCGCGGCGCATGAGTTTGTGGCATTTCTCGCCGCCGCGAAGCAGCACGTGTGGCAGGTGCTCCCGCTTTGCCCGACGGGGTACGGGAATTCGCCGTATGCGGGGTCGTCGGCGTTTGCCGGGAATCCCTATCTGATCAGTCTGGAGTTTCTTGCGGACTGGGGATGGATCGCCGCGGAGCGAATTGCAGGGCTGGTCGGCAAGAACGGCAACGTGGCTTTCGAAGACGTAGAGCGGAGCAAGCTGCCGCTACTCTACGAGGCGGCGGGAAACTTCCTCGATCGCGGTCCGAGCGATCTCAAGTTGGCCGAGCAGTGGAAGCAGTTCGAAGAGTTTTGCCAGGCACAGAAGGGTTGGCTGAATGATTATGCCTTCTATGCCGAGCTGCGCCGCCAGCAGAACACGGGGGCATGGACCGAATGGCTGGAGCCGCTGCGACGTCGCGATCCGCAGGCGCTGGCCGAGATCGCCGCACAGCATGGACGTGCGCTGGCCCAGGAGCAGGCTCTGCAGTTTGCGTTTTCAGTGCAGTGGAATCGACTGCGGGAATCCGCCGTACGAAATGCCATTCGAATTCTCGGTGATGTGGCGATCTTCGTGAATCTCGATTCCTCGGACGTATGGGTTCATCCGGACCTCTTTGAACTGGATGAAGACCTGAAGCCGGCGCGCGTCGCCGGCGTGCCCCCGGATTACTTTTCGGCGACCGGACAACGGTGGGGCAATCCGCTCTATCGTTGGGACGTGCTGAAGGCCCGGCGATTCGACTGGTGGGTGGACCGCATCCGCCGCTCGCGCGAGCTCTACGATATCGTGCGGCTCGATCACTTCCGCGGCTTCGAGGCCTATTGGTCGATCCCCGCAAGCGACGACACGGCCATCAACGGGGAATGGATCAAGGCGCCCGGTCTTGAACTCTTCAGAACGCTGGCGGAAGTGCTGGGCCCGCTACCCCTGGTGGCCGAGGATCTCGGGCTCATCACGCCGGAAGTAGATGCGCTGCGGATGGAGCTGGGCTTTCCTGGGATGAAGGTCATCCAGTTCGGCTTCAGCGATAAGGGTGCGCACATTCACCTTCCGCACCGGTACACGACCCGCACAGTCGCGTATACAGGAACGCACGACAACGACACCACGCAGGGATGGTGGAGTGTCCAGAGCAAAGCCGAGCGCGAGGCGATCGAGGCGTACGTCGGCGATGTGCAGGAACGGCCGGTGGGTTCGATGATTCGTGGAGTCGAGGCGAGCGTCGCAGAGATAGCGATGGTTCCCGCACAGGACCTTCTGGGGCTGGGCTCGGAGGCGCGCATGAATACGCCGGCGGTGGCAAATGGCAACTGGAGCTGGCGTGCGCCGGAGGGAAGCTGGACGCCGGAGCTCGCAGCGGAGCTGGCGTCACTTGTGGATGTGACGGACCGGGACAATGATCCGCTTGGGTAAAAACAGGATCGCAAATCGTGAAGCCGGTGCGTTACTGTCGCGTGACTCGTAGCCCACGTGCATTGGCCACCACCGACTCAGCTTGCTATTCTTGCCCAGATGGGCACAGCGGCGATTCAGACATACGGATTGACTCGACGCTTTGGCGAAATGACAGCCGTGGAGAATGTAACTCTCCGCGTGACGCAGGGCCAGTTCTTCGGCTTTCTTGGGCCGAATGGAGCAGGGAAATCCACCACCATCAAAATGTTGACCGGGCTGCTTGAGCCGAGCGCCGGGACGATCGAGATTCTGGGTCGCCCCTTCAGCGCCGCCGCGCTCGATCTGAAACGCGAGATCGGTGTGGTGCCGGAGGGGATGGCGCTGCTGGGAAGGCTCACTGCGTCCGAATACCTGCGCTTCGTGGGAAGAATGTACGGGCTTGATCGCGAGACCGTGACTCGCCGTACTGAAGAGCTGCTTGAGTTCATGCAGCTGGCGAACGAACGCCGCAAAATGGTCACGGACTTTTCCCACGGCATGCAGAAGAAGCTGGCTCTGGCCGCGGCGGTGATTCACGGGCCGAAGGTGCTCTTCCTCGATGAGCCGTTCGAGGGTGTCGATGCCGTGGCGGCAGGCATGCTGAAGACGATGTTGCAGGGGATGATTCAGCGCGGAGCGACCATCTTTCTCACTACGCATGTGTTGGAGATTGTCGAGCGGCTTTGCAGCCATGTCGCCATCATTCATCAGGGGCGGCTGGTGGCAAACGGTTCGATCGAAGATCTGCGCGCCGGCGTGGCATCGAGCTTACCTGGGACAGAGACCAGTCAGAGGCTCACGCTCGAAGAAATCTTCTTGTCAATCGTGGGTGCGAACGGCGGAGAGCCAGTGCAGGAGCTCTCGTGGCTGACCTAGTTGCGGCTCCGGATCAGCGGCCTCTGCCCACCGGCGCAGGTCTCTTCAATCGTTTGGCCCGGAAGCAGTATGTTGCCCTGGCGTTGATGCGATCCAACGCTTTCGCGAACAGCTTTCGCACCGGATCGGGCGCCTTTGAGTTTGGCGCTCGGGCCATTTCCTTTTTCGTCTACTCTGTCATAGGAATTGGATTAGGGATTGGCGCGGGCGCCGCTGCCTATTCGCTGGTCTCCAATCATGAACTACATCTCCTGGCGATCGAATTCTGGGTTCTCTTCCTGCTTTGGCAGGCGATCTCGATTGTGCTCGCATCGTTTCTGGAGCAGTTCGATCTGGGCAGCCTGCTCCGTTTTCCGATCAACTTCGGATCGTTCTTTCTGTTGCATCTCGTCTTTGGTTTCCTCGACGTTTCCACGTTGGCTGGGAGCCTGTCTTGCGCGGGCGTTCTGATCGGCATAAGCCTTGCCCGTCCGGATCTCTTCGGAACAACCCTGGCGGCTCTGATTGGATTTGCCGCGTTCAACATCTTCCTGGTCCGCGCAATCTTTGCGTGGCTGGACCGCTGGCTGGCAAAGAGGCGATCGCGCGAGATCGTGAGCGCGGTATTCCTGGTGTCGATGCTGAGCTTGCAATTGCTCAATCCGGTCTTGCGCGACGAGACGTGGCATGAGCGCGACCATCCCCACCGGCGCTCAGCTGCTGCGCAGAAGATGACGGGAGATGCGGAGTCCTTGCTCGGCAAGGCGGCAGCTTGGCAGAGCTGGCTGCCACCGGGATTAGCCAACGCAGTGTTGGAGAGCGCCGACCAGCATGATACGCCCTTGGAAGCAGGCGCTCTCGGCCTGCTTTGCATCTACACCCTCGGGGCAGCCGGATTGCTGGGCATTCGACTTCGCGCAGTCTATCGAGGCGAGAGCCTTGGAGAAGCGCCTAGCACGGGACAAGATGCGAAGCGGGAGCAACCGTGGCTCATTGTCGGGCATGGACCGATTGTTGCCGAGATCGAGAAGGAACTCATCACGCTGTTCCGGTCGATGACGCAGATCTACGCCATCTGCGTGCCGCCGATTATGGTGGTCATTATTGCCAGCCTTTTTCGAAGCGGCGCGCCTTTTGCGCGCCATGTCTTTCATCTGGCCTTGCCGGTGTGTGTGGCCTATGGGCTGCTGGGATTCACGCAACTCATTTATAACAGCCTCGGCGCGGAGGGAAGAGCGATCCAGATGGTGTTTCTATTTCCGCTGCCCGTGCGTACGATTCTTTTGGCGAAGAATCTCTTTCACGGCGCACTGTATCTTCTTGCCGCGTTGCTTGCCGGGTTATTCACGACCCTCCGTCTCGGCCGTCCCGATCCGGATGTCGTTGCCATCACCGCGGCGTGGCTGCTGTTTGCCCTGCCCGCGAATCTGGCGGCGGGCAATGTTTTGTCGATCGTGATGCCGTATCGCATCAATCTCGGCCGTATCGGCCGCCAATCCGGGTCCCAGGCCAACGCGCTGCTGAGTATGTTGATTCAGACGACGATTCTTGGCGCTGGCGCCTCCGTCATGAGTTTCTGCACTTTCTGGGGCAGGATATGGCTCGCAGTGCCCATCTTTCTTGCCATGGCGATCGTGGCGGTGCTGGGGTGGGTCGTCGTGCTGAGCAAGGCCGATGCGCTGGCCTATTCGCGACGCGATCTGCTCCTTGAAAAACTGGCGCGGGTGGAGTGATGTGCTCGGGTGAAAAGCTAGAGCCCTTTGTTCCTGCGGAATTCCCCGACGACGTCGGTCGGGTCGCGATGGTCTCCGTCAATCGCTTCGTTCATCGCGCGCATGTCTTCGGCGGTAATTCTCCCAGCGAGTGCATCGAGTGCGGACTGAATCCGCGGCCACCGCTTGAGCGCATCGTCGCGGACGAGTGGAACCGCTTGGTAAGGTGGAAAATAGTGGCGATCGTCGTCGAGGACGGTCAGCCCGAATTCCTGGATCGGGCCGTCGGTCGAGTTGGCGGCGATCATGTCCACCTGATGCGCGTTGAGAGCACGATAGAGCAAACCCAGGTCCATGGTGCGCGGCGGCTCGGCAACGTGTAGGCCGTAGGCCGCGCTGAGGCCGGGCAGGCCATCGGGGCGCTGCTCGAATTCATAGCCGACGCCGAGTCGCCATTGTGGCGTGTACTGAGCGGCCTGAGTCAGCGTCGATAGATGCAGGCGGCGCGCGTCGTCGCCGCGAATGACCATCGCGAAAGTGTTATCGAAGCCGAGAGGCGGGCCTACGGTGACGCCGTACTGCGAGGCGTAAAGGCGGCGCACGGTGTTGAGCACCGATTGCGGATCGCGTTGGAGGGGCTGCTTGAGGATGGCGGTGAGTGCGGTACCGGTGTATTCGACGTAGGCGTCGATGCGGCCGGCGATCAGCGCCTGATGGCAAATGTAGCTGCCAGCGAGATAGAAGCGGCGCTCCACTTTGAGCTGCGATTTGGCTTCGATCTCCTGAGCGAGGAGTTCGCCGAGAACGACCTGCTCGGTGAAGTTCTTCGCGCCGATGATCGGGTGGTCGGGGCGGGGCGGAGAGCAGGAAATCAACGCGACCGAGAGAAGAGAAGCGACGGCGGTCCACGCGAAGCGCCTCATTGGGCGACAACCTTGAGGCGGCGCTCGATCATTCCCAACACTCCGTCGGCAGCGAGTGCGAGCAGCGCGGCGGGGACTGCTCCCGCGAGCACGAGGCGGTTATCAACAGAAGCGACGCCGCGAAAGATGAACTCGCCAAGACCGCCGGCGCCAACGGCGGCCGCGATGGTGGCGATGCCGATGCAGGTCACAGTGGCAGTGCGGAGACCGGCAAGGATGAACGAGGCAGCCAATGGCAGTTCCAATTTGAAAAGACGCTGCGTATCGGTGAGGCCCAGAGCACGCGCTACTTCGATGACCGAAGGATCGATGCCGCGGATGCCGGCGTATGTATTGCGCAGGATTGGCAACAGCGCGTAGGCCGTGAGCGCAACGATGGCAATGCGCGCGGCGCGCTCGCCCAACCACGGTAGCGGCAGCAGGAATCCAAACATCGCGAGCGAGGGAATCGTCTGCAGGACGTTGGCGATGCCGAGAATCGGACTGGCCCAGCGCGGCGCGCGTGTCAACCAGATTCCGGCGGGAACAGCGATGCTCGCAGAGAACAGCATGGCTGCCGCGGTCAGCCAGATGTGCTCGATGGTGAGCGTGGCGATTTCTCCGCCGTAGCGCGCGAGGAAGGTTGATGTCATCGGCGCGCAACCTTCTCGCCCCGTTGAAAGGCATCGATGTAGGTTTTGATGTCGGGCCGGTCGGAAGCAAGGAATTGGTGCGGTGTGAGCGCGGCGACCAGCCTGCCTTCGCTGAGAAGTGCGACTCGATCGCCGAGGTAGAGTGCTTCGTTGAGATCGTGGGTGACGAGCAGGACGGTCTTCCGAAAGCGGGAGAGAAGATCGCGCAGCATGTCCTGCATGTCAGAGCGGGTCAGAGGATCAAGTGCGCCGAAGGGCTCGTCCATCAGGAGAACGCCGGGATCGGCGGCGAGTGCGCGAGCAAGACCGACCCGTTGACGCTGGCCGCCGGAGAGCTGATGGGGCCGGCGCAGGGCATAGACGGCAGGATCGAGACCGACGGCGGCGAGCAGGTCGTGGCTTCTCTCAATGCGCCGGGCTCTCGGATGCCCTTCGGCTTCAAGAACGATGCCGACGTTGCGCTCAACGGTAAAGTGAGGGAAGAGACCGGTCTCCTGGATGACATAGCCGATGCCGCGGCGCAACGGGATGAGATCCGCGCCCGAGTTTGGAGTCCCGTCAACGAGGACTTCACCCTGCGTCGGAACCACCATGCGATTGACGGTGCGCAAGAGGGTGGTTTTGCCTGAGCCGCTGCGGCCGAGCAAAACGGTCATGGAGCCCGAATCGACAGAGAAAGAGATGTTCTCGAGCAACAGCCGTCCCTGCGGTGCGGCCACGGAGACGGCTCGGAACTCGATGGCGGCGCTCATGCCCCTCAGTGTACGGCAGGGCATCGGAACGACCGGATACGCTGCTGCACGCTGCGATGGACCCATTTTCATCTCGACCTGGTCGAGCGCGACTGAAACTTCCAGGTCGCTGCGCCATGACCCTATTCGATTCTCGGGAAGTCGTCGTCGGTGCCCACGTGAGCCTTCCCGCTCGCGTTTGCCGGATTTGATACCAAGGTCACGGAATTACGGTGGCAATCGCAGTGCAGAATGATTTGATCTTGAGAGAATGAAAAGATGAGCACACTCTGCGAGGGCGTATCGAATGCGAGGAAGCCGGCCATGCGGCGTGTAGCACTGATTCACAACCCTCAATCCGGGCAGCGGTTCTTTGCGCGGGATAAGGCGCTTAACCGCGCTGTGGACGCTTTGCGCGAGGCTGGGGTGGAGGCCGACGCGCTGGAGACGGACGGGCCGGGAAGCGCGAGGAATCTTGCCCGCGCTGCCATGCGCAACGGCTATGACACCGTTCTGGCCTGCGGCGGCGACGGGACAGTCCACGAAGCTCTGCAGGCGCTTGTCGGGTCTGACGTGGCGTTGGGCGTTGTCCCTCTCGGCACCGCCAACGCACTGGCGCAGGATCTTGGCCTGGGCACATCGCCAGTGAATGCCGTGCGGAAGCTTCTAACCGCTACGCCGACGCAGGTGCCGGTGGGACGTGTCTTCTATCGCGACAACAATGGCCTGCAACGGTCCTGCTTCTTCACGGTTGCGGCAGGAATTGGAGCCGATGCGTTGCTGATGGCCAGTCTCGACGCCGGGCTCAAACGGCGCTTCGGGTATGCGCTCTATCTGATCGAGGCAACCAGAATCTGGGCGACCAATCCATTCCCATTGTTCAGCGCACTCTTCTCGTTGAATGGCAGTGGTGAGACGCGCAAGGCCGATATCTCGCAACTGCTCGCGGTGCGCGTTCGTTCCTTCGGGGGCGTGTTGGGGACGCTTGCGCCCGGTGCCAGCTTGTGCAACGATGCGTTGCACTTGATTACGTTCAAGACGCGGAACCGGTTTCGCTATATGCGCTTTCTGCTGGCTGTCATCGCTGGCCGCCACACCTTCACCGACGATGTCGAGCTGCTCGAAGCGAGCTCCGTTGACTGCCAGACTCGGAATGGCTCGAAGAGAACGATCTACGTCGAGGCGGACGGAGAAGTGCTCGGCACACTCCCGGCGCGGATGGAGATTGCGAATCAGACCCTGACGCTTTTGATTCCCCAAGGGGCGAAACCGTAGTTTCGCAACCCTCCCTGAGGATTCGAGTGGGCTCGAGATTTGCGGAATCCGCGATCAACTGCGATGATCGCTCCTGGCTTTTGAGGAGCCCATTCGATGCGCGCGAGCCGCGTTCTTCTTCCTTTGGTTTTCTTTTCGATGAATCTTGCCGCCCAACAATCCGCATGGCAGCCCTCACCAGGACATCTCACGCTGCCGCTGTGGCCCAATGGCGTGCCGGGCGGCCCTGCGAACCTGCCGCCAGAAGCTGATATGACGACGGCGAAGGATCCGCTCATTGCGGGCAAGCCGGTTATGCGTCTCGGGAATGTCGCAACACCCACATTGACGCTGTATAAGGCTCCAACTGGCGGCGCGAAGCCTGCGGTGGTCGTCTTTCCCGGTGGCGGGTACCGAATTCTGGCCATCGACCTGGAAGGAACGGAAGTCTGCGACTGGCTCAATTCGATCGGCGTGACCTGCGTTCTGGTGAAGTATCGCGTGCCCGATACCGGGCCGTATCCCAAGTCGCCGGGCGCACTGCAGGACGCACAGCGCGCGGTGGGGATAGTGCGGGAGCACGCGGCGGAGTGGGGAATCGATCCCAAGCGTGTCGGTGTTCTTGGGTTCTCGGCGGGAGCACATCTGTCCGCCGCGCTGAGCACGCACTACGACAAGCGGCTCTATGACCCCATCGATGCGGCCGACCAATTGAGTTGCCGGCCAGACTTCGCGGTGATTGTTTATCCCGGCTATCTGGCGCTGGCGGTTCAGAATATGGCGACGAACCCGGAGATCCGGCCGACGGCAGATACCCCGCCCTCGTTCATCGTGCAGGCCGAGGACGATCCAGTCCATGTGGAAAACGCAACGAACTACTTCCTGCAGCTAAAGCAGGCCAAGGTACCGGCCGAGTTGCACATCTATTCGCAGGGCGGGCATGGCTATGGCCTGCGTCGCACCGAATTGCCCGTGACGGCATGGCCGCAGAGTGCCGAGGTCTGGCTGCACACAATTCACGTGCTGCCGTAGAGGCTAAAATCGGCCCATGCTGCTCGCCGTTCTCACTGTCTCGGATCGTTGCTCGCGCGGAGAGGCACAGGACACCGCTGGCCCCGCCGTGGTTGCCTTGCTGCGTCAGGCGTGGCCTGAGGGCGAGATCGAAGCGGCGCTTGTGCCCGATGAGCCTGACCGCATCGGCGCTCGACTTACAGAATGGGCAGAGCGGAGAGTACGCCTGATTCTCACCGTGGGTGGAACCGGTCTTGGCCCGCGCGATCGAACGCCTGAAGCGACCCGCCGGGTTCTCGATCGCGAAGCACCGGGGATCGCAGAAGCGATGCGGATTGCCGGTGCGGCCAGCAATCCCATGGCTTGGCTCTCCCGCGCTGTTGCGGGGACTAGAGACAATACGCTGATAGTGAATCTGCCCGGAAGTTCGCGTGGAGCGCAGGAGAGCCTGACGGCAATTCTGCCGCTGCTGCGGCACGGGCTGGAAACAATGGCGGGTACCGAGAAGCACGCTTAAGCCGCAAGACACGCGGTCGATACTGCTTTGCAAGCGGGAAACGCTTACAGGAAATCGATTTGGCAGGGTTTGGCTGCGCTCTTTGATCTGACTGGGCGGCTTTTGGAAACTTATGATCCATATCATTTTCGGCCCGTCGTAAGCGCACCTGTGTCGGTGAACCTCTGCTGAGAAACACGAGAAAATCGTGTAGAATCCCTTCCATCGTGAATTCTCCTAGAGAAAGCTTCGGCGAGCGCCGGCGTCCTGGCGCCGTCAGCATTCGCGACGTCGCTCAACGGGCCGGTGTCTCGATCGCCACGGTATCGCGCACGGTTAATCACATCTCGACCGTGAATCCGGAGTTGGCCCAGCGCGTCTGGAAGGCGATTGAAGAAGTTGGATACCTGCCGAACACGCAGGCGCGCGCCCTTGTGTCGGGGCGCAGCAGGATGTTGGGCCTCATCGTCTCGGAGATCACGAATCCATTTTTCCCCGAACTGGTGCAGGAGTTTGAAAGCCTGGCCGTAGCGCAGGGCTATGAAGTTCTGATTGGTTCGACCAACTACGACCCGGCCCGTACGGAAAGCCTGATGCGCCGTCTGCTGCAGCGCAGCGTCGACGGCGTTGCCGTGATGACTTTCGGTGTGGAAGAGGAGTTGGTCAAGAAGCTCGTGGAGCGGGAGTTTCCACTGGTTTTCGTGGACGCAGGGCCGGACCTGCCCAACATTCACATCCTCAAGGTGGACTATGCGGAGGGAATCCGCCAGAGCGTGCAGCATCTGGCGGCGCTGGGGCATCGCAGCATCGCTTTCATCAGTGGCCCGTTGTCCCAGCGTTCGCCCACGGCGCGGCGCCACGCATTCGTCCGTGCCATGGCCGAGTTGGGGCTCAAGGTTCCTGCAGAGCACTTGGTCGAGGGCAGCCACACCATGGAGAGCGGTATCACGGCAATGGAGCGCTTGATTGCATTGCCGGAGTTGCCAACAGCCGTGATGTGCTCGAACGACATGACCGCCATCGGTGCACTGCACGCGCTCTATCGCACCACGCATCGGGTTCCGGAAGATATCTCCGTCGTGGGCTTCGACGATATTCACCTGGCGCAGTTCATGCTGCCGCCCTTGACCACGGTACAGATGTCCTGCAGAGATCTGGCGGCAGCCG
Organism: uncultured Occallatibacter sp.; assembly: GCA_964585715.1. GTDB lineage: Bacteria > Acidobacteriota > Terriglobia > Terriglobales > Acidobacteriaceae > Telmatobacter. The sequence continues at coordinate 15,331 of CAZPEZ010000009.1, read as the reverse complement.
CCGTCGAAGGTCTGCGCGCCGGCATCGAGCCTGACCATCCCCAGCACGGCAAGCGTGAGTGGCAGATCTCGACCCGCTTGGTGGTGCGGCAGTCTTCGGCATTCCCCCGCGGAAGCCTTCCGGCGATGGTGGGTGGCGCGCGCGCCAAACACGCCGACAGGGACTAGCTGTCGTCTTGTAACTTGTCCGGCCTGCTCGTGTCTAATGGGTGAAGTTGATTCCCCGAGGTCGCACCATGCTCATAGGCAAGCCGCCCGAGATCCCCTCATCGGCAATTACTCCCAAGGATCGCTATCTGAATCGGCGCAGGTTCATGAAGGGTGCTGCGGCGTTTGGTGTTGCTGCAACTGGCGCCGCGCGGATGATGGACGTGGTTTCGCCGCGAACCACAGCGCACGCAGGCACCAAGCTCGAAACGGTCAAGAGCCCGCTTTCCACCACGGGCGAGCAGTTGACGAGCTACGAGGACATCACGCACTACAACAACTTCTACGAGTTTGGCGTGAACAAAGGCGACCCTTCGCAGAATGCCGGAGGATTGCCTACACGTCCCTGGACGGTGAAGGTGACCGGCCAGGTCAAGCAGCCCAAGATATTCGATATCGACACGCTGCTGAAGCTGCGGCCGCTCGAGGAGCGCGTGTATCGGCATCGCTGTGTCGAGGCGTGGAGCATGGTCATTCCGTGGGTGGGGTACTCGCTTTCGGAGTTCATCAAAGAGTGCGACCCGTTGAGCAAAGCGAAGTACGTGCAGTTCCTCTCCTACTACAACAGCAAGGTGGAGAAGTGGGCGGGCGAGTCGACGATCTACTGGCCGTACTCCGAGGGACTGCGCATGGACGAGGCGATGAATCCGCTTGCGCTATTCACGTTTGGCCTCTACGGAGAGGTGCTGCCGAACCAGGACGGCGCACCGGTGCGCGTGGTTCTGCCTTGGAAGTATGGATTCAAATCAGCCAAGTCGATCGTGGAGGTGCGCTTCCTCGACAAGCAACCGCCGACGACCTGGAATGACATGGCCTCGAACGAGTACGGGTTCTACTCCAACGTCAATCCCAATGTCGATCATCCGCGCTGGAGCCAGAAGACGGAGCGCCGTATAGGCCTGCCGTTTTATGCGCAGCGCAGGCCGACGCTGGTGTTCAATGGCTATGGCGATCAGGTAGCGTCGCTCTATAACGGGATGGATCTGAAGAAGAACTACTGAATCGAAGGCGGAGTTGGCGAAGTGCGGCGCCTCACGCCCGATCGCGGTCTTCGTGATTACTCAGCCGAATCGTAACTCCTCTCGGGCATTACGACAACCGATAACTTCGCTAACAAGCGCGAAGCACTGCTAACTCCGCTTAGGAACCATGAAACGCTCGACAATCATCTCGTTGAAGGCTCTCGTGTGGGTCGCATGCCTCTGGCCCTTCGGTTTGCTCGTCTATGGTGCGGTCACGAATACGCTTGGGGCAGACCCGACCGCGAAGATCGAGCTGACCACGGGCTACAACACCCTCTTGCTGCTTATCCTCTCGCTGGCGATCACACCGTTGCGCAGAGTGTGGTCGAAACTAAGCTGGCTTATCCAGTTTCGGCGGCTGCTGGGGCTGTTCGCATTCTTCTACGGCACGGTACATCTACTGACGTATGTCGCGCTCTACGCGGGATTCGACGTGAACACTATGCTTGCCGATGTTGCGAAGCGGCGGTTTATCACAATCGGCGTCGCGGCGTGGCTCCTGCTGGTGCCGCTGGCGGTGACGTCTACCACGTGGGCGATTCGCAAGCTGGGTGGCAAGCGCTGGAACCAGCTGCACAAGCTTGTCTACGTCGCTGCGGCCTGCGGGATTGTGCACTACTGGTGGCAGGTGAAGCCCGGGGTCTTGAGCCCGCTGCGCTTGACGATTGTGCTCTCGGTGCTGCTGCTGGCGCGGCCGGTGCTGGCGTGGATGCAGAGATGGAAGGCGCGCGCCGTTACTGTTAGGGCGTGATTGGTCTCGGAACTCGTTGCACAAATGATCTTGTGAAAGGGCACGACTTTAGTCGTGCCGATCATTGCTCATTGAATCTTGGGCTTTAGCCCCCGAGAGGTGCGCTCTTCTCGCTGCACGCACCTATTGTGCAACCAGGTCTAATGCCTCGTCGCCGAAGTCGAGCACCCGCTGCGCAACAGGGCTCCAATTCTTGCGGTGCAGTGGCGTGGGGCCGAGTTTGGCGAGCGCGTCCATGTGTTCGCGGGAACAGTAGCCCTTGTGGCTCGCCAGGCCGTAACCAGGATACTGGCGATCCAGTTCGACAATCAAAGCGTCGCGATAGACCTTCGCGAGCACGCTGGCAGCGGCGATGGAGTAGCTGGTCCCGTCGCCTTGGATGACGGACTGCTGCGGGCAGGGCCACTCGATGGTGTCGATGCCGTCGATGAGCAGGTAGTCGGGCTCGATCGCCAGTTGTTCGACGGCGAGACGCATGGCGAGCAGCGATGCACGGCGAATGTTGATGCGATCGATGGTCTCGACGTCGACAGCAGCGATTGCCCAGGCGACAGCTTTGGCGCGAATCTGCGCGTCCAGCTCGATGCGTGTGGCTTCGCAGAGTTTTTTCGAGTCATTCAGACCGCGAAAGCGTGTGTTGCGGTCGAGGATGACGGCCGCCGCGACGACTGGGCCAAACATCGGACCGCGCCCCACTTCGTCCAGGCCGGCGACGCGAAGGGCTCCGGACTTGAGCGCTTCGGCTTCGAGTTTCCAGCTGCACACAGGCGACTTGATCCGCCGACCTTTTGATCTGCGCTCCGAGACTGCGACCTTCGCCATCGGTCTCAGTATAGAAACGAAAACCCCTGGCCGCGTGAGCCAGGGGCGCTCGATGGGAAAGTGTTGTTGAAAACTAGGCGTGTGCGGTGGTGCGATCCACTTCCTTGAGACGGGCGGCCTTGCCGCGCAGTCCGCGGATGTAGAACAGCTTGGCTCGGCGGACCTTGTAGCTGCGAATCTTCTCAACCTTGTCGACAACCTTGGAGTTGAAGGGGAAGATGCGCTCTACGCCTTGACCGAAGCTCATCTTGCGCACCGTGAAGGTGCCCTGGGGTCCTTTGTTGATGGCGATGACGAGGCCTTCAAAGGCCTGGAGGCGCTCTTTGTCGCCTTCCTTAATCTTGACCTGGACACGGACCTGATCGCCGGGGACGAAGTCGGGCAGATCGGTGCGCTTCAGCTTGTCGGCCAGGCGCTGCATAACTGGATGAATTGACATGGTTTCTTTCCTACGTTGAACTCAGAGTCTCTAATTTTAACAGAGAATCGACTCCCGCGCCTAATTGGCCTGCCGACTCGGTTCCCAGCCCCAGGACGCGAGCAGCCGCCTGTCCTCGTCGCTCAACTTTGCGTGTGCAAGCAGATCCGGCCGATTGGCCAGAGTCTTGCGCAGTTGCTGTTCCCGGCGCCAGCGCCGAATCTGGGCGTGGTCGCCGTTGAGAAGTACCTGCGGTGCGGCCAACCCCTGAAAGTCCGCAGGCCGGGTGTAGTGCGGATAGTCCAGCAGTCCCCCGGACCCATGCTGCGAACGCGGGACACCCATCTCATCTGCCGTGATGGCTGCATCTTCAGCGCCAAAGCTCTCGAACTCGCTGGAAGCTTCGTTGCCCAGCACGCCAGGAACGAGCCGAATCACGGTGTCCATGACGACCGCGGCTGCGAGTTCTCCGCCGCTCAACACGTAGTCTCCGATAGAGATCTCTTCGTCGCAATACAACTCATTGACGCGCTCGTCCACTCCTTCATAACGGCCGCAGATCAGGACCAGTCGCTCGAAAGCCGCCAGCTCGCGCACCACCGATTGCGTGAGGGGCAGGCCCTGCGCCGAAAGCAATATCGTCCTCGTCGTCACGTTGGGCAGGTCGGTTTTGTCCGCGTTCTTAGCGTGGACGCCGAGGTTTTCGAGTGCCTCGGCAAGAGGTTCCGGTTTCAGAACCATGCCTTCGCCGCCGCCAAACGGGCGATCGTCGACGGTGCGGTGGCGATCGTGCGTGAATGCGCGCAGATCGTGGACGTCCACCGAGACAAGCCCATCGGCCTGAGCGCGGCGCACGATGCCGTGCTCCAGGAAGCCGGTGAAGAAACCCGGGAAGATGGTGAGAACATCGAAGCGCATGGCTCTTCCCTCAATGATAGAAGGCGGGCTCGTTGGCTGGCGCGTGCAGAGCGAGAGAGAAGGAAGCGACCCCGCTCGCTTTGACCCAAACAACGTATCGAAGGGGCGCACCCGCACAGCGGCATTGATGGGTCTATGGTCTAATACGCGCAGCAAAGTATGCCCGACCCAAATGCCCGATATTGAATCGCTGATCACCCGCTGGCAGTCGGCAGGCGTTCTGGACGCAGCAGCGGCCGATCGTATCCGCGGCTGGGAGGCAGACCAGAAGCGCCCGACGGGCCTGCGCTGGCAGGGTGTGGTTGCCCTGATCCTCGGAGCGATTCTGCTGGCCGGCGGCGTCGTGCTGTTTGTCTCCGCCCATTGGGACGAACTCGGGCCTGGCGCGCGGTTCACCCTCGTGCTCGCCATGGTCGGCGTATTTCATGCCGCCGGAGCGGCGACGCGCGCGAGTTACCAGGCCATGTCCACGGCTTTGCACGCCGTAGGAACCGCAGCCACCGGGGCAGCCATCGCTCTCGTCGGTCAGATTTTCAACATCCAGGAGCACTGGCCAGCCGCGATCCTGTTGTGGGCGTTGGCCGCGCTGGCCGGATGGGTTTTTCTCTATGACGAGGCGCAGCAGACGATCACGCTGCTGCTCGCACCGGCGTGGTTGTTCTCGGAACTCGAATACGCCACAGAACGGCAAATCGGCCAGGATGTCTATCTTGGGCGATTCCTGTTTGTCTGGTCCGTACTCTACCTGACTGCCTTCCTGGGATCGAAGCGCAGGGCAGAGCAGGGAATTCTGTTTGCAGCAGCGGCCATCGCGTCGGTGACCGGTATCGTGTTCATGCTCGCAAGTTGGGTCTCGTGGGGCGAGATCGTCTCCATTCCGTTGCACGTGCGTGTGTGGGCCTGGATCGCGTTTGCTGCGCTGCCGCTGTTCTTTGCGTTGTTCCGATTCGGCAAAAGCATGATCCCTGTTGCGGCCGCGTGCGTCTTCTGCGGATTGCTGCCCTTGTGCAACCGCACCTGGGTGACACAAATGCAATGGGGGAACGGCAAAGCGCGCTCCTACACCCAAAGCGAGCCGAATCTCCTGGCGTATGCGCTGGTGGCCGCATTTTCAGTCTTCGTCATTTGGTGGGGCGTGCGCCAGCTAAGCCGAGCACTTGTCAACTTGGGCGTCGTCGGATTCGCGATCACTGTCGTGTGGTTCTTCTTCAGCAGCATCTTCGACAAAGTGGGCCGCTCGCTTGGCCTGATCGCAATGGGGATTCTCTTTCTCGCCGGCGGCTGGGGCCTCGAGAAGATGCGGCGAAGGCTGATCGCTAGCCTGACCGAAGCTGAGGAGGCCAGGGCATGAGGCTTGCCAGGACTTCGTTGTCGGGGGCTTCGCTCGCCGTCCTTGCGATTCAGCTTGCGCTGGTCTCGTCGGTCGCAGCAAAGTACCTCTACCAGCGCTGGCATTGTTCGCGCGTGTGGACACGGACCGCAATGTACGATCCCAACCTTGTGATGCGCGGACGCTACCTGAGCATGGAGCTCACCGTGGATGGGTGCCAGAGCACGCTGCCTTCGGCCAAACAGGCGCAGTTCCCGCGCAATCCGGATGGCGTGCCGAATGGGCGCGATTTCTCTGTTGCCGCGGGGCAGGTCTCTTTCTCGGCGAAGCTGGCGGTCCGCAACAACAAGCTGGTCGCGATTCGAATTCCTGACACGGAAGACAGCGCGCGAGGGGAGAGCGTGCTCGCCACTTCCGGCGCACCCTGCGATCAGATGCGTCTCAACAACCCCGTCAACTTCTACATCGCCGAACACGCGCAGAGCCCATGGCCGGCGAGGCTTGGGCAGGAGCTCTGGGTCGAGGTGACGGTTCCTCCGCACGGCCCGCCACGGCCCATTCAGCTTGCGCTTAAGGACAACGGTGTGTGGAAGCCGCTAGCGACAAATTAAGCGGGAACCAAGAGACTAAAGCCTACTTGACGTCGTTCAACTCGACCAGGCCCTCGGGCAGCGCCATCTCGACACGCCTGCCGTCCACATCAAGTCGCCGCAGGTAGCTCTTCGCAAACGGAATTAGAATCTCGCGGCCTTCCTTCGGCTCACCCGCCGCACTTTTTGCCGCGCGCGCGATCAGCAGCGGAGCTGCTCCGGCCGTGGTGTCCACGTCTTCGATTGCGCCGACTAGAACAGGCTCGGCCCCTGCCACATCCACGAGCGTGCAGCCGATCAAATCGCCGATGTAAGCCTCGTCGTCACCCAGCGCTGTGCGCTGCTCTCGCGGAATGGCCACGGCCAGCCCGATCAATCCCTCTGCAGCCGAAATCGAGTCAACTCCTGCAAAATGGAGGACGATCCCGCCCTTATGGAGCCAGTGGTTGATGAGCTCCACTTCGCGCGGCTCCGAGCGCAAGCTCTTGGCCGGAGAAGAGCCGGTCCCATCCGAGAGCAGCCACAAGCGTCTGCGCTCGGCAAACTTTTCAGGAAAGTCAGTGAGAATATCGGCGAAGACCTCGCCTTTGCGTCCCTGGGTTCGCCTGATGCGCGCAAGCCACACCCATTGTTCAGCCGCGCCCATCCATGTCTCCGTGGCCCGACGCGCCCTCTCAACCCTGAGGCTGGTCGTCCTCTTCCAGAATGTCGAGTGTGTAGCGGTGGTGCAGCTTCATGCTGACGGCTCCCAGGATCGTGCGCACGGAGCGAGCCGTGCGACCCTGCTTGCCGATCACCTTACCCACATCCTGAGGCGCCACTTTCAGCCTCAGCACCGTGTTTTCTTCCCGTCCTACTGCCTGAACCTCGACTGCTCCTGGCTCATCCACTAAGGCTCGCGCTATTTCGCGGACCAGCTCATCGACTGCGACCATATCGTGTTGGGTCATCTACTTGCCTCTGACCGTCTGCAACCGGGAATCAACCGGCTTGGATCGTGCCGAATAGTAGCACACCTGTGCGCCGCCGTCAGCAACGGTCTCCACGCCAAATACCGGAGAGCGGGCAGGATAGGGATCGGTGAAACTAGGCCGCGACGGGAGCCGGATGCTTTGCGACGATCTTGGCGACGGTCGGCGAGAACTGGGCGCCCACGCTGCGCCAGTAGGCGATGCGCTCGTGCTTGAGCTCCACGGAAGCGGGGTTGGTGCGGGGATTGTAGGTGCCGACAACCTCGATGGAACGGCCATTGCGGGCCCGATCCTTCTCAATCGCGACGATGCGGTAGTAGGGCTGCTTGCGGGCGCCAACGCGCGCCAAACGAATCATGACCACGGCGATACAGTTCCTTTCAAATCCATTGTTGGAGCCTGTCTGGAGTTTCAGGATGGCCTGCGCATCTTCAGCAGCAGGCGCAAACGAAAGGCCAGACTGGACAGTCCGGCCTCGGCAAGACTCAACACCTAAGTATCGCTGAAAATGGGGGTTCAGGCAAGGGCGAGTCGCTCTAGGCGGAGCCCGACTAAACTTAGGGCTTATGTGGCCATTCAATCAAAATGCGAGTAAACCTCCACGGAATCCGAGACCGGATGATTGGACGATCGGCCAAGGAAGCGCGACGGATTTCCCATGCTCGTGCGAATAGCCAATGCATACGGCGGCTTGGCGCCACTTCCGGGATATGACCACCACCTGATCGTTTCTGTCCACTTCCGTGCTCCGAAATCTAATGGGTTTCCCTCAAGTGAGGAAGGCGACGATCTCCAGGCAGTTGAGCTCAACATGTGCAGCCTGCTTGAAACGGGGAATTACGTGCTAAGTGCGTTGGTTGTTACGAACAATGGCCTCAGAGATTTCATCTTCTATACCCGTGACCCAAGAGCGACCCAGGAGAAGATCGATAGGAGCATCTCGATTTTCAAGGGATTTGAAGTTGAATTTGCGATGGAGCCCGCGGACGATTGGCGAGTCTACAAGGCATTCTCGGGCATGGTTAATCGCGTGAACTAGGCGGGAAACAAAAACCGCAGCATCGGCCGTACCCGCGTCGCCCAGCTGGCCTCATCATGCGTCCCGCCGTGGACCTTCTCAAAGTGCAGATTCTCGCCGGGACGCCAGCCGTTGGCCTTCAGCCGCCGCGCCAGCAGTTCCACGTCGCGGCAGGTCTTGTGGCCCTCGTGATCGCCCACATCGAGCCAGATCCGGGGCCGCTCCCACAGTTGCGGGGAGTGCTCGTTCACGTACCCAACAATGCTCTTGTGGTTCCACCAGACGCTCGGAGACATCACGGCAAGTTTGCCGAAGTGCTCCGGATGACGCAGCCCGAGAAAGAGCGACACCAGGCCACCCAATGATGAGCCGCCCATCCCCGTCGAGGCGCGGTCCTGCCGAACACGATACTGCGAGGCAATCCAGGGCATCAGCTCGCGCGTAATCATCAGTCCGTAGCAGTCGGCCTCGCCGCCGCCCATCTTCTGGTTCTCATCGTGGGTGTACTCCGCCAGCCGGTGTTCGCCGGTGTTGTAGAGGCCGACGATGAGCAGCGGCTCCACTTCGCCGGCCTCGATCGCTTCGTCGGCGTTCTCACGCACCTGCCAGGTGCGGCCCGGGATAAATGAGGTTCGGCCGTCGAAGAGATTCTGGCCGTCATGCATGTAGAGCACGGGGTACGACCGCTCCGGCTGTTCGTCGTACCCGGGCGGCAGATAGACAATGATGTCGCGCGCATCGGGAAGATAGACGCTGGGGAAGTGGCTGTGTAGGCGCAGACGCGGATGGGGTGTCTCGTTTTCTCTTGCCAACGCTTCCGCGGCCTCAGCGTCGGGTTGTTGCTCCGGTTCCAATCCTTGCGATTCCTCTCGATCCGCGTACGGTTTTCGACCGCTTAATCCCGCACGAAAATGGGTGCCCCAGGTCTCGCGTTTGAGACCTGGGAAAGCACGAATCTCAAAGGCGCGACTTACGCACTCCGAGACCCAGTTGTCTCAGCCACCCAAATCACAAGGCCGCGGCTGTTACAGTATCAAGAAATCCGCCTTTCTCCAATTGCACAGACCGGGAGCGAAACACGCGCCATGAACCGCGAATATCACAAGTGGTATTCCAGCCGCCTTGGGCGCGACATGGAGTTGCTCGTCTTTGGCCACAGCGGCTTACCGGTTTTGGTTTTTCCCACCTCGGGTGGGCGCTTCTACGAGTTTGAAGACCGCGGCATGATCGGCGCGGTGTGGAACCAAGTCGAAGCAGGACATCTGCAGTTCTTCTGCGTCGACTCGGTCGATATGGAGAGCTGGTACAACCGGAACGTGCCGCCGCGCTGGCGTATCGCGCGCCACGTGCAGTATGAGGACTACCTCATCCACGAAGTCGTGCCGCTGGTGCGCCAGAAAAACCATGACCCGCACTTTGTCTCGCTGGGCTGTAGTTTCGGCGGTTATCACGCGACGAACATCGCGCTGCGCCACCCCGATGTGTTCACCGGGCTGCTGTCGATGTCGGGTGCATTCGATATGTCGAATTTCCTCGACGGCTACTATGACCAGGATTGCTACTTCAACCTGCCCACGCACTACTTGCCGAATCTGTCCGATCCGTGGTTTTTCGAGCGCTATCGCCGCAATACCTACATCTTGGGCACGGGTTGGGACGATCAGTGCCTCGGGCAGAACCAGAATCTTGACCGCATCATGAGCGCCAAGGGCATTCCCCACAAGCTCTATACGTGGGAGACATGGAACTCGCACGACTGGCCGACGTGGCAGGGCATGATGCGCGAGTACTTGTAAGCCGTCAGTTCGCCTGAACCTGGGTACCCCAGGTCTCGATTCTGAGACCTGGGAAAGCAAGAAGTATCAGACGACTGAACGGGCTGCTGAAGCACTTCGGAGACAACAGGAATGAGCGAAGCGAATCCATACGACAAATTTCTGGATGGCCGACCGCTGGAAACGATCCTGGGCTCGACCACGTCGACGATTTCGACCGTGCTCGACAAGATCGGCGTAGAGAAGTCGACCAAGGCTCCTGCGCCAGGCAAGTGGTCTCCGGCGGAGATCGTCGCACACCTCGCCGACTGTGAGCTGGTGTTCGCCTTTCGCCTGCGGCAGACTCTCGCGGAAGACGGCCCCGTGATTCAGCCCTTCGATCAGGACAAATGGGCCGCAACCTACTCAGGGATTGCAGCCGCCGATGCGCTGGCGACGTTCGCCGCCATGCGCAGCTGGAACCTGGTCCTGATCCGCAAGTCGTTGCCGGCTGCGGCCGGACGCACGGTTACGCATCCCGAGCGTGGCACCATGACCTTCAAGACCATCGTTGAGACCATGGCCGGGCACGATCTCAATCACCTGGGCCAGCTGAAGCGCATCGCGGATTAGTCGGGACGCTGCATGGGCGAGTTGCGCCGGATTGCGCAATAGCACCCTTCGCGACAAGAATCGGACCCGTTATCGGATTGCGGATGCTTCCCGCTTTTCCATTGCGGTCGCGCGAGGTACTTTCATCGCTGCAAGAATGACCTCGGCCGTTGCCTCCTCATTTTCGCTCGAAGAAATCATCAGGTCGTACAAGTGCCGGTCGTTCCAAACCTTGCCATGGAACTGCTTGAGGTAGTGCGCCCGTGCGCCGTCGACCGCATGGATGCGCTCCTCGATGTTGACGCCCTTCTCGAGCCTGTTGCGCAGCCGGCTCACCCGCACGTGAAACGGCGCATAGACGAAAACATGGAACACGTCTTTCGGGTGCTGCAGAATGCATTGCGAACCGCGCCCTACAATCACGCAGTTTCCCTTCGTGTGCGCCCGCTCAATCACCTTGCGGGTCAAGTCCGCCATCACGTCGCAGTCGAAGCAGTTCTCCTCTTCCGGTGCAACACCTGCGGCCAGGGCGGCGCCTTGCATGGCACGGCGGTTCATCCGGCCCATCCACGATTCGGGCCGCTCGTCGAAACGCGTGACAATGCGCGGGTCGACGCGTGCCGCTTTGGCGATCTCTTCGATCAGCTCGCGGTCCAGCAGCTTCCAGCTCAGTTTCTCCGCCACGATCTTTGCAATGCGTCCGCCGCCGCTTCCGAATTCCCTTGAAACCGTCAAGACCCGGTAGTCCACACTCGCCTCCATTTCTGCGAACAACAACAATCTACGTCCAGCCCTCGATAATCGCAGTGCCGGAGCGCACAACTCTCGCGGAGAACGGGGCCTCGCTGTATCGACAAAGCATTAAGAATGAGCTAGGTAGAGGATCTCCCCAGAGGGAGTGATCGTTAGGGTGCGCTCTCACGAACCAGGGCATCCGCCGCACCGTCCCTTACACTGATGAGGAAAATGCAGGCACTCGGACTCTTTCCGGAATCGCGTCTGCTGGAGGCGGCATGAAGAAGAAGGTCGGCGTTTTGTTCGGCATGGAAGATAGCTTTCCCGGCGCCCTCGTGGATGAGATCAATGCGCGGGGAGTCGAGGGAATCCATGCCGAGTTCGTCAAAGTCGGCGCTGTCGGCCTGAATCATCTCACCGGCTATGCCGTCCTCATCGACCGCATCTCGCACGACATCCCCTTCTATCGCGCCTATCTGAAGCACGCCGCGTTGAATGGTACAGCGATCGTCAACAATCCGTTCTGGTGGTCGGCTGATGACAAGTTTTTCAACTACACGCTGGCGGAGAAGCTCGGCGTCGCCGTGCCGCCCACAGTCATCCTGCCCCACAAGGAGCATCCCGAAGGCACCACCGACCGCTCGATGCGGAACCTCGAGTATCCACTGAACTGGGACGCGGTGTTCGAGTATGTCGGGGAACACGGGTTCATGAAGCCCGTCGACGGCGGCGGCTGGAAGGACGTCTATCACATTCACAATCGCGACGAATTCTTCCATGCCTATAACCAGTCGCACGAGCTCTGCATGATGTACCAGAAATCGGTGGACTTCAATGAGTACTTCCGTTGCTACGTAGTGGGGCAGCAGAACGTCCACATCATGCCCTACGATCCGCGACGGCCCCACCACGAGCGTTACATCCAGAACCCTCCCGCATATGATCCGGCGCTGCTCGCGCGAGTCGAGAGCGATGCCCTCACGCTCTGCCGAGCTCTCGGCTACGACCTCAACACGGTGGAATTTGCCGTGGAAGATGGCATCCCCTACGCCATCGATTTCATGAATCCCGCGCCCGACGCCGGCCTGGAGTCGGTCGGTCGGGCGAACTTCGACTGGATTGTGCGCGAGATGGCGGATCTCGCCATCGCCAAGGCACAGGCCGCGCCCCAGCTGCCGAATGAGCTGCGATGGGCTGCATTTCTCAACGGTCCGGCGGCCTAGTGGCCCCCGGCTGTGCAGGCTGCGTTTCGGCGAGCAGCATGCAGACCTCCTGCTCGCTGGTCGGCCCGAAGCTCTGATAGAACTGCCCCACCGCGCCGAAAGAAAGTGGCACGTACGGGCAGATCACCAGGTCGGCTTCCTCAGCCAATTCCTCGCATGCATGTGCAGCCCCCACTGGAACAGCCACGATGACCCGGCGGGCGCGAAGCCGAACAGCCCGTACCGCAGCCCGCATCGTTGCCCCCGTGGCCAGGCCATCATCCACGAGAATGACAGTCAGGCCGTCGAGCACGAGTGGCGGACTACCCTGGCGGTAGGTCCGCTCCTGCATCTGGGCTTGTTCCTGCTCGCGCCGCATCGCGGTCTTCAGCGTCTCTTCGCGAATGCGCAGTTCGCGCACGATATCGTCGTTGAGCACAACGGTTCCATCGCTGGTGATCGCGCCCATCGCCAGCTCGGGTTCGCCGGGAGCCCCAAGCTTGCGCACAACCAGCACGTCGAGCGGCAGGCTAGAGGCCATCGCCACCTCAAAGGCCACGGGCACGCCGCCGCGCGGCAGTCCCAAGACGACGGCCGGGGCAAGTTCCGGCTGCGCCCTGATCGATCGCTTGACTGCCTCGGCCAGAGTTTTTCCTGCGGCTCTGCGATCCTGGTAGACCACCTGCCGGCCGCTCCTCAAGCAAACAGCGAACAGTAGACCACGAAATCGGGATTTGCGCACAAAGACGGGACGGCCTACAGCAATTCGATTTCACGCCATGGAGACCGATGTGTCGGTACAATGGCGGCAAGCTGTGCAAGGAAACCATGCGGCCATCCTTCTCGCTGGGCATTGAAGAGGAGTACCAGACCGTCGATCCGGTGACGCGCGACCTCCGCTCGCACATCGAAACGGAGATGCTGGCGCAAGGCAAGCTGCGCTTGCAGGAGCGCGTCAAGGCCGAAATGCACACCTCGGTCGTCGAAGTGGGCACGCGCGTCTGCCGCAACATCGACGAGGCGCGCGAGGACATCTACGACCTTCGCCGCGAGATGATCAAACTCGCCCGCGAACACAATCTCGAGCTGGTTGCCGGCGCCACGCATCCCTTTGCCGACTGGCGGACGCAGCAAATCTACCCCGATCCGCGCTACCACCAGGTCGTCAAGGATCTGCAACTGGTCGCGCGGGCGAATCTCATCTTCGGCCTGCACGTCCATGTCGGCATCGAAGACCGCGAAGCCGCCATCCGCGTCATGAATTCGATGCGCTACTTTCTGCCGCACATCATGGCGCTGGCCACCAATTCGCCGTTCTGGCTGGGGCTGAACACCGGCTACAAGGGCTATCGCGCCAAGGTTTTCGAAAACTTCCCGCGCACCGGCATCCCCGACGCCTTCTCCAGCTACTCCGAATTTGAAAACTACGTCAGCCTGCTGGTTCGCACCAACTGTATCGACAACGCGAAAAAGATATGGTGGGATATCCGGCCGCATCCGTTCTTCAATACTGTCGAGGTGCGCGCCTGCGATATTCCGCTGCGCGCCGAGGAGACAGTGGCGATTGCCGCGCTCATCCAGGCCACCGCGGCCTATCTCTATCGCCTCCACGAGTCGAACCAGGATTTTCGCCAGTACGCGCGCCCGCTGCTGATGGAAAACAAATTCCGCGCCGTGCGCTACGGGCTCGACGGCAAGCTTATCGACTTCGGCCGCCAGCAGGAAATCCCCGAGCGCGACTTGATCGAGGAGTACCTGGTGCTGGTCGATAGAGAAGTGGACGAGCTCGGTTCGCGCGATGCGATCAATGGCATTCGCACGATTCTGGAGACAGGCACAGGCGCGGATCGTCAGCTGAAGGTCTTTGAAGAGAGCAACGGCGACCTGAAAGCCGTGGTCGATTACATGGCCGCGGAGACCAAAGCGGGGCTGTAGCGCTCATCTTCGCCGCCGCCCTTGTGCGAATCGGAAGTCGAGCGCTATCTCCCGTTGCTCAGCCGTCGCCTCAGGATGTTCACCGAAGAGTAGTCATTATGGTGTGACCGGCTCGATGCGCTAGTCGTGGGTTAGGCTGAGTTTGTTTGAAGAACGCCAGTCCAGAGCCACAAGCGGAGGGAACCGGTCATGATCGCGTTGGGAAAAGCTCGGAAGGGGAGGAGCTGACGAGGAGTCAGCGAAACCGCTTGATTCAGCCTAGCGGGTGTAAATCCCGTCTGACCAAAGTCGAGCAGACAGATCAGTAGCGAGTGTTGCCACTCACTGGGCGACTGGTGGGTGCGAAGCGTACACAGCGAGGAAGCAGGCCGTGAGGATCAGCACCGAAATCGGTTCTCGTTCCGATGCCGACGTTATTCATGAGGCGGAAGGCAGCATTCGGCAACAACCGCTAGGCGAGGGTGTGCTGAAATCGGCGGTGTCCTAGCCCACGGCATGTTTCCGAAGAGGCTGGCCGGGAACCCAAGAGAGCTCCCCATCTTCTTCACCCCAGAAGGAACGCCTTCGAAGGGTCTGAAGGAAATGTGCAACCAAGGGTCGACCGAAGGAAGCACGGACGGATGGCTGAGCAGTCTTACAACCTCATAGTACCGATGAAAGTGGGGAACCGCAGGGCTTCCGCAAGGAGCGGCCACGAGACCCACTGGAGGGAAGGGGGAAGCGGGCGTACGAATCTGTTGAAAGGAGACCTATCGAGACTCAGAACTCGAATCGTATGTGCACAAACATCGACAGAATAGCTGAACTGGCCAAAGAAGATCCGAAGCGACAGTTTTACTCCATCGCTCACCTGATCAAAGTTGAGAAGTTGTATGAGGCATTTCGGGGTCTGCGAAAGAATGCCAGCGCTGGAAACGACGGGGTCACGTATGCAGAGTACGAGACCAACGCCGAAGAGAACATCCGCCAGGTTGCATCGGCGGCTTGTGGTGGGCAACTGACGCAACTGGGAGTCAAGTGCGATGTGATTGCACCATCGCTGGTTCC
>CAZPEZ010000008.1:0-76652 GCA_964585715.1 uncultured Occallatibacter sp. | reverse complement strand
TCTTCGCTTGCAAAACGGCGGCGGACCATACATCCGGTTAGGCGGTCATCCAACCGCGATGAAAAATACTTGCTCCACGTCAAACGACGAAACATCCCCTGCGGCGGTGGGCCGGCCGTTAACGGCGCCAGTACAAATCCCACCATAGAACAGCGAAGTCTCTGGTCCGAGGTCTATGCCCAGTAGAAAGAGGAAAGGGCCTCTCAGTGGAGGCGCCCTCCCTCCTGGTGGAACTTGCTGATCCTTCTGGTCCCACTGGCAATGCTCCTGCGGAGCATCCACAATTCGGAGCCAGACTTCGAGATAGCAAAACGGCAGATAGCGACGGTTACGACAATCAGTTCTCATGATCCGCCGAACCACGAGCGATTCGGCTACATGTTTTTTGTGAATAAAGAACAGTACTCCGGCTGGGCCTACCCAAACGATAAATCGGCTATTCACTCGGTGAGCGAATTGTCGTTCATTATGATCCACTTGATTCGGCCCGCAATTTACCAGAGAGTCTTGAAGCAGCAGGAGACGGCGCTCTCTTCTTTGTTCCATTCTGCCTGATGATCATTGCAGGGTTGCCTCTTTTCATCTCTTTCCTACGGCGCACTTTGATCAGTGGCCGCTAATACAACAGATCTTGCGAAGTTATTAGGTCAGCATTGGAGTCATGGCAGGATGTTTGCGAATCCGGAAGTTACTTGGTCGTCCACGGGCCGACCAATCCTGCATCTCACTTTTCTCTGGCCCTCGCCCAACGCCAGCTATGCTGAGTGCATGAGGCTGCTCCGTTTCCTGCTCTGTCTTCTTGCCGTGCTGCTCCTCTTTCCTGCAACGCGCGTTCGCGCTCAGCAGTCCACCTGGTCCTTCGCCGTCTCCGGCGATAGCCGCAACTGCGGCGACTTTGTTATGCCCGCCATCGCCGCGAAAGTCAAAGCCGAACACGACGCCCTCTACTGGCACCTCGGTGACTTTCGCTGGATGTCCCACCCCGACGAAGATCTGATTGCGATGGAACACACCGCCAATCCCTTCACGCAGGAGGACTACCAGCTCCATGCGTGGGACGACTTCCTGACCCACCAGATGGCCTCCTTTGGCGACTTCCCCGTGTTCCTCGGCCGCGGCAATCACGAAACGGTCAAGCCGATGACCCGCGAAGGCTACGTTCAGAAGTTCTCCGCCTTCCTCGATCGCCCCGAGATCGCCTCGCAGCGCGCAGCCGACGGTGCAGACGGCGCTCCGCTCGGCCCTTGGTATCACTGGGTCCGCGACGGCGTCGACTTCATCACTCTCGACAACGCCAGTCACGACGAATTCTCCGATGCCCAGCTGCATTGGCTGCGCAGTGTCCTCGACCGCGACCTCGCGTCGAACTCAGGCGTTCGCGCCATCATTGCCGGAATGCACGAGGCGCTGCCCCACTCCACCGGATCGGAGCATGCGATGGACGACTGGGACCTTGGGCTCAGGTCCGGCGAGCTCGTCTACACCTGGTTCTACGATGCGCAAGCCGCCGGCAAGCATGTCTATCTCATCGCCAGCCACTCTCACTACTACTCGCCGGACGTGTTCAACTCTCCTTATTGGAAGCAGCACACGGCCAGTGTTGTTCCGGGTTGGATCATCGGCGGTGCGGGGGCACGCCGCTACAAGCTGCCGAAGACCGCAAAGAAGGGAGCCCGTGAGCACATCTACGGCTACATGCAGGGCGCCGTTCATCCCGACGGATCCATCGATTTCGCTCTCCACGAGCTCAGCGAGCAGGATCTGATCGACGCCAGGTGGCCCAACGCCCCCCTCGACGCCATCCATGAGTGCTACATCCACAACGCCGAGGAATAGCCGGCAGACACGTTATTCAAACGTTTCTTACGCGGTGTTCAGCGATCGATCGCGCCCAAAAAACGATACAATAGGACAATGCCGGACTTTCCCCATGAAATGCTGCGCGAGATCTATGAGCAGCCCGAAGCGCTCGAGCGCACGATCTCTTCGTATCTCGAAAACGGGCAGCTGAGGTCCGAAGTCGCTCGCAGCCTCGCGGGTTGGGCCAATCCCGCCGGCGAGGTTCTCATCGCCGCCAGCGGTTCCAGCCGGCACAGCGGTCTCGCCGCCGAAATTCTCCTTGAAGATCTCTGCGGCCTCGCCGTCGATGTCGAGTACGCGAGCGAGTATAGCGTCCGCGGCGGAGCCGATCCGCGCACGCCCGCCGTCCTCGTGATCTCTCAATCCGGCGAGACCTCGGACACACTCGCAGCATTGCGTGAGGCCCATCGCCGCGGCCAACAGACCCTCGCTATCACCAATGTGGCATCTTCGACGATGGCGCGCGGTGCGGATGTTTCGATGCCGGTCGCCGCGGGGAAAGAGAAGGCCATCCCCGCAACCAAAAGCTTCACCTGTACCCTTGCCGTTCTCTACCTCCTCGGCCTCTACGAAGCCCAGCGCCTCGGGCGCATGGATCAAGCCGCGATCGAAGCCAACATCGCGCAACTGCTCGCGGTCCCCAGCGCTCTCGCCGCGCAACTCGATGGCTGGCGTATCCGCGCTGAACAACTCGCGCGCAGATATGCCTCCGCCAGCACCTTTCTCTATCTGGGCCGCGGCATTCACTACGCCATCGCGCGCGAAGGCGCTCTCAAGCTGAAAGAAGCTTCCTATGTGCACGCCGAAGGCTACCCCGCAGGCGAACTCAAGCATGGCCCCAACGCTCTGGTCAGCGATCGCGTACCCCTCGTCGTCCTCGCCACCGTCGATCGCGCCCTCGAGTCCTCCGTCATCCGCTACGAGAAGACCCTCCAGCTCCTCGACGACATGAAGACCCAGGGTGCGCGCGTCATCGCCATTGCCAACACCGGCGATGACCGAGTCAAGGCGCTCGTCAACGACTGCGTCGAGGTCGAGCCGTCAACCGAATATCTGCTGCCCATCCTCGAGGTCGTGCCCCTGCAACTCTTCGCGTACTATATGGCCGTCGAGCACGGCGTCGACGTCGATCGCCCCCGCAATCTTTCGAAGTCCGTCGTCGAACACTAGCCCGACCCAATCGCCCCGCAGCTTCTTCTTCACCGCCGGTGCAATCGCCCATTTATCTTTCCCGTGCATACTGTGAGGGATGATTCGTCGCAAAGCCCCCGCGCTTCTTCTCCTTCCTGCCTTCCTGTTTCCTGCTGATCGCCTCTCCGCGCAGACCGGTGTCACCGCCGTCTTGCCCAATGGCCGCGCGATTCATGCCGCCGGTACCTGGATTCCCCTCGCGCCCTATCCTTTCGCGCTCGCCGTGCGCCCCGATGGCGCGCAGATCGCCATCCCGTCCATAGGATTTCCCTTTGCCCTGAATGTCGTCGCCGATCCCGCCAGTCCGACGCCTTCTGTCCAGCGAATGCCCGCTGGTGAAGAGAACGATCCCGCCATCGAGACCCATGCCGGTCTCGCCTATGCGCCGGACGGATCTCTTCTCTACGTCGCCACCGGCGACTCCGGCAAGATTCGCGCCTACCACGTCTCCGACTGGAAACCCGCAGGCGAACTCTCCCTCGATGGCCCAACAGGGGACAAAGACTACTCGGGCAGCTTCGCCGCGACACTCGTCCTCTCCGCCGACGGCAAAACCATCTACGCACTCGATCAGGGCAACTGGCGCGTCGTGGTCATCGACACTGCGTCGATGCAGCGCGTCGCCTCGATCGAGACCGGGACCTATCCCTTTGGCCTCGCTCTTTCGCCCGACGGTACGCGTCTTTACGTCACGAACACCGGTCTCTTCGAGTACACCACCATCCCCGGCGCGGACAAGGACAATCCCCTCGGCACCGGCCTCCACTTCCCACCCTTCGGCTATCCCTCGCAAGCCGCACGCCAGGGCGTAACCGTCGAACGCAAGAGCATCCCCGGCCTGGGCGACGAGAACTCCACCCGCGGCAGCTCGCTCTGGACCTACGACATTCGTGACCGTGAGCATCCGGCAATCGCCGCAAAGCTACGCCTCGGCACAAAGATCGTCGAGGAGCGTGGACAGACCGTCGGAGGAGCCGCGCCGACCGGCATAGCCGCTTCAACAGACGCCGTCTACGTTTCGCTCGCCCACGAAGACGCTGTCGCGAAGATTAGCCCTGACGGCGTCCAGCTCCTGGCTCAAGCCACTCTCTCCCCATTCACAGGCTCACAGTTCCAGGATGCACAAGGCCGTGCACTGCGCGGTGTCATGCCCAGCGGTCTTGCTATTCATGATGGCCGTGTCTACGTGGCCGAATCCGGCATCGACGCTGTCGGTGTCATCGACGCTTCTACGATGCAGGTCGTATCCCATATCCCGGTCGGCTGGAATCCCTCCGCCGTGTCTCTATCTCCGGACGGCAAAACACTCTATGTCGTCAACACCAAAGGCAAGGGCGCAGGGCCCAACGCCGGAGCAGGCCACGATCCGAAATCCCCCACGTACGTCGGCTCGCTCGAATACGGCAGTCTCAGCGCGATCTCTCTCGACAGTCTTACGCCCGCCGGCGAATCCACAAAAGCTGTTCTCGCGGCCAACACCGCGGACATCGCCAACCGTCCGCCCCTTCCGCAT
Organism: uncultured Occallatibacter sp.; assembly: GCA_964585715.1. GTDB lineage: Bacteria > Acidobacteriota > Terriglobia > Terriglobales > Acidobacteriaceae > Telmatobacter. The sequence continues at coordinate 72,088 of CAZPEZ010000008.1, read as the reverse complement.
CTCAAGCACTGCTTCCTCATCATCCGCGAGAACCGTACCTACGACGAAGTCCTCGGCGATGTTGCAGGCGCGAACGGCGATCCCTCGCTCGCGCGCTTTGGTCTCGATGGCTGGACCGAGGAGAACGCTACCGTCCGCACGCATCGCTCCACGCCCAAAGGACCGCAGTCCCTCACCCACCTGCAAATCACGCCCAATCTCCACGCTCTGGTCTCCCGCTACGCCATGAGCGACAACTTCTACGTTGACTCCGATGTCTCCGCCGACGGCCACCGCTGGGTCATGGGCATCAACCCCACACCCTTCTTCAACACCGCTTGGTCGTCCGGCTACGGCGGCCGCCGTCACGATTTTCCGGGCTCGCCCCAACCTGGCCGTCGCGCACTCTTCGGCGGAGCCGATGCACCCATGCCCGAAGACGAGCCTCAGTTCGGCTCCCTCTGGGAGCACATCGCCGCCAGCGGCAAAGGCATCCTCAACTACGGCGAAGGCCTCGAGATCGAAGGCAACGCCGAGCTACCCGGTTCCCAACCCGAAGGCCAGCGCCTCTTCCTCAATTCACCGTTGCCGAAACCCGTCTTCGAATCCACCGATCGTCGCTTTCCAACCTTCAACCTCGGCATCTCCGACCAGTTCCGCGTCCAGGAATTCGAACGCGACTTCAATCGCAAGCTCGCCGCGGGCAAGGTCCCGGGTCTGATCGTAATTCGCCTGCCCAACGATCACACCATGGAGCCGCGACCGGCCGATGGCTATCCCTTCCGCGCCTCCTATGTCGCTGACAACGATCTCGCCCTTGGGCGCATCGTGGCCTTCTTGTCGAAGACCTCCATCTGGAAGGACTCAGCGCTCTTTGTCACCGAAGACGATGCGCAAAGCGGGGTCGACCATGTTGACGCCCATCGCAGCATCCTGCTGGTCGCCAGCCCTTGGGTCAAGCCCGGTGCGGTCTCCCATCGACACAGCAGCATGGGCTCCATTGCGCGCACCATCGACGAGCTGCTCGATCTCGGCTCGCTCAATCTTGAAGATGCGCTCGCTGGCGAGATCTCCGGCGTCTTCGATACCCAGCCTCACCTCGATCCCTTCGCCGCCCGACCGTCCGACCCGCGCGTCTTCGTCGCAGCCAAAGCGCGCTTTGCTAAACCCAAAACCAAAGAAGAAGCGGCCGAATTGCGCGATGTCGACGACTCCGACGAAATCCGAAAACAAATGGAAAAGTCGGCTTCCCACTTGCATCGACCATCGGATACGGACTGATCGCTCGGCCTAGAATTCGCTTATGGAACAGCGCCTCAGTGTCCTGACCCTCGGCGTCAAGAATCTGGCTCGATCAAGAAGCTTCTATGTCGACGGCCTGAGATGGCAACCTGTCTACGAGGATGCGCAAATCGTCTTCTTCCAGGTGGGCGGCATGGTCTTCGGCCCGGTTTCTCGCCACCCAGCTTGCCAGGGACTTCGATGCCGACGCGGCCTCCTTTGGCCGCGCGCCCATCTCTCTCGGTCACAACGTTGGCTCGAAAGGCGAGGTCGATCGCCTCATTGAAGCTGCGGTTGCCTCCGGTGCAACCCTCCTCAAGCAGCCGCACGATGCCGTATGGGGTGGCTATTCCGGCTATTTTGCAGACCCCGATGGATTCGCCTGGGAGATCGCCTGGAATCCCGCATGGAAGCTTGGGACCGACGGCTCGCTTCGATTTCAGTAGCTCGACCATGCTGCGACGACCCTCTATACCGTCAAATATCCTCAATGCCGTCCGTGATTTTAATGGTCCTGTAACCTTGTGCGGCGCGCTCTTTAACAGAATGTCAGTACGCTGAATTCGAATAAGGATCCCCACAAGTCATCCCAGGCAGGACGTTGACCGCTGTCAACTCCGTCCCGTTCCTCCTGCCGTCGAGATGCGGTTACAAAAGACCGGGGGATCGAGCACAGTCTACAAATCGTGGCGCATCCGCAAGGCTCCTTTTCTGCGGACCTTTTCGGCGCCAACTCACGCGGCCCCCGCAACACAACCCACTTACGAATTGCAGCCCTTCAGGAGACGGTGACTCATGTTTCAGCATTCCCATCGATTGACACAAGGGCGTCTTCACGCGCTCTTGGCTCCGCTCGCTCTGGTCTTCACACTTGTGTTGGCCGGTGTCTACGCGCATGCTCAGGCCACGCAAGGCGCCATCATCGGCTCAGTGAAAGACGCGGCCGGCGCCGTGATTCCCAACGCATCGGTCACATTGACCAACACCGACGAAGGCACCGTGCGCACCACCAAATCGAACGGAGTGGGTGACTACCGTTTCCTCGACGTCAAGGCCGGCCGCTACGCGATGACTGTAGATGCTCCGGGATTCGAGAAGTGGTCCGCGACCGCTGTCACTCTGGACGTCCGTCAGGAACTGCGTCTCGACGCAGCGCTCGCCGTGGGCGCCGTGCAGCAGTCGGTCCAGGTCACGGGCGAAAACGTCAGTGCCATCGAAACCGACACACCGACCATTAGCGGCACCTTCACCACCGACGACGCCGACAACCTCCCGGTGAACACCCGCGCCAGCTTTAGCGGCACAACGCCTGCTGCCATCTTTACCGCGTTGCCTGGAGTGCAGGGCGACAGCTCCGGCATCTCACTGCAGGGCGCGTTGCCCTTCGAGGTCGACGTAACCGTCGACGGCGTCACTTCCAAGAACGCCACCGGCGGCGTCTTCATCAATGACGCATTTCCCTCGACCGAATCAATCTCCGAGATTCGCGCCGACGGCGTGTTGACGAATGCAGAATTCGGCGATCCCGGCCAGATCGTTGTCACCACCAAGGGCGGCACGAACAGCATCCATGGTTCGGGCTTCTGGTATTACCAGGACTCCAAGTGGGACGCGATTGCCTATACCTATCCGACGACCAAGACTCAGCCCGACGTGCACGGCGCGACCTTTGGCGGTAGCATTGGCGGGCCCGTTGTCCTGCCCCACCTCTACAACGGCCACAACAAGAGCTTCTTCTTCGGCGCGTACGAGGGTTGGCGCCATCCCGCACAGGCCACCCTCAACGAAGTCGTCCCCAGCACCTCCATGAAGCAGGGCGACTTCTCCAGTTACGTCGAGCCCAATGGTTCCGGCGGAAACAGCTTTGCCGGCCTCTACAATCCCTTCACGGGCGGCACCTACGGCACCGCCATCCCGGCCGGCTCGATCAACAAGATCGCTCTCGACACGCTGAAGCAGTTCTACCCCGACCCCAACATCGGCAATCCCGCAACCTATACCGATAACGACGTGGCCAACTACCAGGCCAACGTCGATGCCAGCGGCCACTCCGATCAGTTCGACATTCGCGGCGACCAGTACTTCGGCTCCAACCAGAAGTTCCTGCTCTGGGGCAAGTTCACCTGGAAGAACTTCCCGATCTCGCAAAAGGAGATCCTGCTCGTTCCTTCCAGCGTGAACAATAGCCAGAACCGCTCCCTCAAGGTCGATACCAACTGGACGTTGAAGCCGAACCTCATCAACGAAGGCGGCTTCGGTTTCACGCGCTACACCAACGGCCAAAGCGACAGTTTCAACGGTCAGGCGTGGACGCAGGGCGAGGGCTGGCAGGGTTTGCAGAACCTCTTTTACAACGGCATCCCAGAGATGGACTTCAACAATATCCAGTCTCTGAACGCGGACCGCTTGACCGGCCTCACTCGATCGTTGACATACGAGTACGACGACACCCTCATCTGGACCAAGGGCAACCACACCTTCAAGTTTGGTGCGGACATCCAGCACCTCGAAGCCATCACGCCGCTCGGCTTCAACGGTTCCGACAACTACGGCACCTACACCTTCACCGACGGCAATGGCAGTCAGGGCGCCTTCACTGGAGTCGACTTCGCCGACTTCCTGCTCGGCATTCCCGACGCAACCTTCTACGACGTTGTGCGCCAGGACAATGACGGCCTCTCGGATCACTATCACTTCTTCGCGCAGGATGAGTGGCGTCTCAACCAGCAGCTCACGCTCTCCTATGGCGTGCGCTATGAGCTGCACCCCGGCTACTTCGACCGCTACGGTGACATCGGCAACTTTGATCCCAGCGTGGCCCTCGCAGGCCGCGTGATCTATCCGCAGGGCAAGCAGGCCCTCTTGGCTCAGTCCTTCCTTGCTGCCGCCAACGCCTGCGATCCCGACGGCGTGGACGCCACCAACACGGCTACAGTCAACGGCGCTCCTTGCATGCAGGTTCAGGGCAATTCGACTGCAAGCTACCCCTCGGGCCTGAAGAAGTATCCCCACCTGCGCTTCATGCCGCGTGCCGGCTTCGCCTATCGCCCCTTCGGCGATGACAAGTGGGCCATCCGCGGCGGGTTCGGCCTCTACAACATCACCATGCTCGGGTCCAGCTTCTACTCACTCACCGGCACCGTGCAGGCTCAGACCCAGCAGTTCAACAACAGCTATAACCCTGCGACTCACGCCATCGGTTATCAGTGGCCCGTGATCGACTCGGGTACGGGCGGCGCAGCCGGCGTCGGCGCCTACGGTACCGACTACTTCGGCACCGCCAACAGCACCAACTGGAAGGACCCCTACACCGAGCAGTGGTCGCTCGGCGTCGAGCACGACTTCGGCTCCGGCTTCGCAGGCCGTATCTCCTATATCGGGTCTGAGACCCATCAGCTCGTCTGGGCGCCCGACGAGAACACGCTGCCCTTCTCGTCTACGGTGTCGGCCTACAATCAGCCCAACTCGGCTCTCCTCTTCCCCAACTGGGGCCGCATCAACACTCGAGCCACCGGCGCCAACGACAGCTATCACTCTTTCCAGGTTGAGGCGAGCCATCGCCTGCAGCAGGGTCTGGAGTTCCACTCCGATTTCACCTGGGCCAAAAATCTTGCGGATAACGAAGGCCCATCCGGATATGGATTCGGAGGCGAAGGCGGCGGCGCACGTGCCAGCTCCATCCTCGACCGCCATGCGGACTTCGGCAATGACTACGGAACCCGCAGGCTTCGTTGGAATACAACCGCTCTTTACGATCTGCCCTTCGGGCGTGGAAAGATGTTCGGTGGTTCGATGAATCGCATGGAGGATGCGGTCGTCGGCGGCTGGCGCCTCAGCTCCATCCTCACCGTGCAGACGGGCCCCTACGAATCCCCCTTCTTCCCCAACGGACAGGGTGATCCCTCCGGTACGGGTTCAGGCCTTACCTCCACTGCAGCCGGTTGGGATCCCGGTCACCGCGATCAGCGTCCCGATCTCGTGGCGGGAGCCGGCACGAGCCCGAGCGGCGGGCGTACTCGTCTGAACTGGATCAACCCCAGCGCCTTCACTTGCCCCGGCTATGCCGGATGGACGCCCGGAACCCCTTGCACAACCGGCAGCGGCTCCGGCCCCGCTCCGCTCCCAATCGGCCGCTTCGGCAACGCCCAGATCGGCTCCCTCGAGGGCCCCGGCCTGGTTAACCTCTCCACCGGTATCAGCAAGAGCATCGCGATTACCGAGCGCGTTCACTTCAAAGCAGAAGGCACAGCCACCAACTTGCTCAACCACATCAACCTCGGCGATCCGAACATGAACGTCAGCTCGGCGAGCTTCGGCCTGATCTCAGGCGTAGTTGGAAACCAGACTGGCGGCGCACCCTCCGACTTCGGCGGTGCGCGTACCATCCAGGTCTCCGGACGCATCGAGTTCTAAGTCCGTTTGCCAAGACTCAACCGGCGTGGATCCTTCGATCTGCGCCGGTTTTCTTTGTCCCCTAATAGCGCGGCGTTACCAAAAAGTCCTTCGTTCCCCTGTATCCTTCCCTTTAGACTTTCGTCCACCATGCCGGAGTTGTTCTCGATGCGCCTGTGCCTTACGCTCTTAGCCTTGCTGTTTCTTTGTGTGGTGCACGCTGCAGAGGCACAGGCCCGGCGCGCCTTGCTAATCGGCATCAACATCTACCAGCCTCCCCAAACCACCGCGAAACATCCAGAGGGCTGCTCCGGCGGCCGCTGCGATCTCCCCGCCTTCGACAACCTCGATGGCGCTGTCAACGACGTCGCCGCGATGCGCGATCTGCTCGTCAGCCCGAAGTTTGGTTTCGCCCCCGCAAGCGTTGCTGTCCTCACCAATCCCGCGCTTCCTGCCGCCCAGCTCCCGTATGCCTCGCTCCCTGCCGTGCAGACCACCCACGACGGCATCCTAGCTGCGATGCAGAAGTATCTCGTCGATCAGCCTCACAAAGGCGATACCGTTGTCTTCTACTACGCCGGACACGGCTCTCTGCGCCTCAATACCAAAGGCAACAAACTGACCCTGATGGTCGATGGCAAGCAGGTGCACGCCGACAGCACACTAGTCCCTTCCGATGCGTGGACCGGCGGCTATGACGTGCGCGATCGGGAGATTACCCGCATCTTCAACGCGGCCCTCGACAAAGGCATCAAGCTGACCGTCATTCTCGATAGCTGCCACAGTGGCGCTTTCACGCGCGGTATTCCTCTCGGCCCCAAAGTGCGCGAGCGCATGTTGCCCTACGATCCGCGGGACATCAATGAAACACCCGACGACAAGCAGGAGCCCGCGGAGCGCACCGACAACCCCGCGCTCGTCTTCTCTGCCGCTCAACAGGATCAAACCGCAAAAGAATCTCCCACCACGGCCAGCGTTCCCGAGCCGCATGGCGCTTTCACCGCTGCACTGATCAAAGCCCTCGAAGTGCTTCCCGCGGACGCGCCGGCTTCTGTGGTCTATCAGCAGGTGAACGCCCAGCTTGAGGGCAACGGCATTGCCGACCAGACGCCCTCGCTCGACGCCGCAGGCGCGCGCCGTCAGCAGCCCCTCTTCGGCGGAGCTGCAGATCAAAGCGGTAAGCTGCGTGCGGCCGTCACTGCGATCTCCGACGATGGCACCGTCGAACTCGACTCCGGCCGTCTCGCGGGAGTCGGCCCCGGCTCCACGTTTGTCTCATTCGGCGTGGAAGACAAGACCAAGATCGTCACACTCAAAGTGACCGACCTTGCCGGCGTCGCTCACTCTAAAGCGACCGTCGTCAGCCCCGCCAGTGCCCACGTTGCAGTAGGCGCGGTCTTCGAAATCGACAAGTGGGTCCCCGCACCCTCCGATCCTCTCCATTTCTGGATTTGGCCCTCCACCATCGCTCAGGTCGATCTCGAAAAAGCGATTGCTCAGATTCGCGCGTCCGGTATCGACACCGTCGCCGATCCCGCCGAGCAGCCTTGGACCCACATTCTTCTCTGGAACAGCAACAGCTGGATTCTGCAGCGCGCCGGCACAACCGACGGCGACGAACTCGGCTGGACTCTCACCGTCGGCACACTCAAAAAACATGTGCCACCCGGCGCAAAGGTCTGGGTGAATCTCCCACCCTCGCAGGAACTTGGCGGCAAGCTCGCACTCCACGACAAAGACAGTATGGTTCAGGGAGTCAGCGACGTCACGACTGCCGATTACGTGCTCACGGGCACACTCACTCCCGACGGCCCCGCTTGGGCCTGGTACCACAAAGCCGAATTCGAGAAAGGCTCGCCCGATCCCAAGGCTCCGCGCCACAGTCCGGGCTGCTCTTCCACGTCCAACTACCCGGTCCGCACCGACTGGGTCGCCATCGCCGACCCTGCCGATATTACCGACTCCGCGGGCAAACTGAACGACTACGCCGCACGTCTCGCCAGGCTCGCAGGCTGGCTGCGTCTGCCCTCCAGCCCCGGCACTTCGGACGACGACTACTACCACCTCGCCTTCATGCGCGCCGACGATCAGACCATGCTTGGGGAAGGGCAATCCGCGCAGCAGGGCGATGGGATCAAGATGGTCCTTACCTCATCGACCCGCGTGCTGAACAAGCGCTGGGTCTATATCCTCGACATCGACTGCCACGGCAGCGGCACTCTTATTTACCCGCTCAACTACTCCGAGAATCGCTTTCCCAACGATGCCAACGATCAGCGGCAGATCGAACTGCCCGGCGCGCTCACGCTGAAGGTCGGCCCCCCCTTCGGCCTCGATACGGTCCTCATGATCAGCACCAGCGAACCGCTCTCCGACCCCTACAGCCTCAACTTCAAAGGAGTCGCTACGCGCGGGGGCATCGGTCCGCAGTCGCCGCTGGAACGGCTGCTCTCCAACGCCAGCAGCGGCACGCGAGGCTTCGATCTCGGCGCAGTCCCAACCAACTGGGCCGTCAGTATCACCGGCCTCGAAAGCGTTCCGAAGGCAGCTCCATGAGATCTTCGAGCCCCTATCCGACGATGCGCCCATCTTCCCGGCGCGCCGAAAACCACCCGCTGGAAGCGCCGCCGCCCGTTGGCGAAACCGCAGCGTTGAGGGTATGCTGATGGCACTCTTCAGCACGATTTCATACATCTTCACCAACTAACCGAACCTGCCAAGCGAGGTCGATCGATCATGTCCGTAACACGCCGGAATTTTGTGGGCAACAGTCTTGCCCTGGGTCTGCTCTCGTCGCTGCTTCCGCCTGAAGCGGCATCTGCACTCGCCCAGCAGCCGGCAGCCACATCGGAGCCGGCCGATGCTCCTCACGACTCCTTCGACTTCTGGAGCGGCTTCTACGATTCCGTCGATCCGCAAAGCTCGAGCTACGGAACCGCGGGCCGCGGCGCCACCGGCGGTCTTGCCGACGCCTCCCTGCAGACCCAGTACCTCCACTATCACTCCGATCTCGGCCGACTTCGCTATGCCACCGACATCGAAAAGACCGAGCTCCTCGATCACGACGGCGACGTTGGCGCAACCATCGCGCTTACCCAGTTCCGCCCGGGCACCGGCGATCAAAAAGACCAGGCCTCGCAGCTGCGCGTCGATGCCACCCAGACCAGCCCGCTGATGAATCTCTTCACTCCGCTCGCCTGGACCGCCATCGCCTCGCTCATGCCCGACAAAGCCGGCAAGATGCCCAGTCTCGATCAGCTCGGTTTCAAACCAGATGAGCCGATGACCGCCACCAGCCATATTCTGCTCACCAAGGGCACAGGCAAACTCGCTGTCAACATCTCTCGCGCGCCCAACGACTCGGGCTTCCTCAAAGTGCTCAAGGTTATGATGACCGGCCTCAAAGTCGTCGCTCCGCTGGTCACGCTCCCCGCCATCAGCGTTCCCGCCCTCAACGCCTTCAGCGAGGCCTTCGCCTACTGGGAAGACCGCACCCGTTTCATCATGAACGGCAACCTGGTCCATGCCATCGCGACCCAACAGGCATTGGCCGATCCAGAGCACGACTCCCGCTACATCGGCTTGGTCTCCGGCGACTACGTCATGGTTCCCCAGAAGCACACCGACGAACTCGCGATCGAACTTCCCAATCTCGAGCTCAACCAGGGCTACCTGGTCCGAAAAGACGCCAACAAAGACCTTCCCATTGCCTCACGCGCGGCAGCGGCGATCCCCGGCGTCACCTATGCCACGATGCACATCGCAGTCAATCCTCTGAATTCCCAATCCGGCGTCGCACAATCCGGCGATTCGGGAGGCGGAGCAAGCGGTGGCGCAGGCGGCGGTTCTTCAAAGGGCTCAGCCAGCAAGAAAAAGTCCGGCACCGGTTCGGCCTCGGGAGCAAAATCGAGTGCCGGCGATCAAAAGCCAGACTGAGAGCAGTCCTTCGATCCACCGCCCGCTGTGTTAACTCCGCGGCGGGCTTCTCGCTCTTGCGGCGTGCATATCGGGCGCTCCACTGCGCATACTATTGCGTTAGCCAGCCGCCATGGAAAACGAGACGCTCTACCTCTGGTTTGGACGCCCTGACGATTTCGAGGACAAGGAAATCTTTGAGCGCGCCTCCGCCTTACTCTCCGAGGACGAACGCTCCCGCATGCGCAGCTTCAAATTCGCATCCTCTCGTCGCGAGTATCTCGCCGCGCATCTCCTGGCCCGCACAGCCCTCTCGCACTGCACGCCCCATGCACCCGAATCCTGGCTCTTTCAAACCAACCAGTACGGCAAGCCCTTCGTCGATCCGCCCTCCAACTTGTCCTTCAGCTTGTCTCGCCGTCGCGGACTCGTTGCCTGTCTCGTCGTCCGTGGATGCGACGTTGGCGTCGACGTGGAATCCATCGAACGCTCCGCGGAAATCATCGAGATCGCCCATCGTGTCTTCTCCGCGCAGGAACTCGCGCAACTGGATCAGATGAGCCCAGACCTCAGACTCGACCATGCGGTCTCGCTCTGGACCCTCAAAGAGGCCTATTGCAAATCGAGAGGCATGGGTTTCTCACTGCCCTTGCAGAAGTTTTCCTTCGTGCGTTGCCCGCCGGAAGGCCTGTGCTTCGAACTAGACTCCGCCCTCGGCGACGACGCTGCGCGCTGGAAGTTCTGCCTGCTCGATCGCGCCGGTCACCGCGTCGCTCTTATGGTTGAGCGCCGGCAAGAACCTCGTCTTGAGGTGCGGGAGCTGCGGCCGTTCCAGGTCCCTTCCTTGCTCCCGGAGCACTCGCGTCCGTCGTGGTTTCCGCTCGCGAAAGAATCGACCTGATCTGATCGGCAACCGATTGCACGTGCGGCTCGAAGACGATGTTGGAGTGATCCGCATCGACATCGTAAATCGACAGCTTGCCCTGGACGATCTTGCCCCACCCGAGGTCGGCATCGCGCCGTTCGCTGATGCTCCCCACGCCGCAATCGATGGCGCGAATCAGTTGCATGTCTCCGGCGTACATCGGGAAGTCGTACTTCGACAACGCCTGCATGTGCGTCGCCTCCACCAGCGAATAGCGCAGGGTCGCGGGCAGACGCCGATGCGCCATGCGATATCCCGTGCACGTCATGAGCCTGAGTCTGCGCCAGAGCTTCTGGCTGAGATACGCGTATTTCGCCTCAGCCTTCTTCATCAAATAGGCGATACCGTCCTTGCGCAGATTCTCGCGCAGGCTTGCCAGCTGCTCTGACCGCGCAAGCTGTTCCGTGCAGCCCGGAATATAGGCATCGAGCAGGATGAGGGAGTGAAGCTGCATTCCTTGCGCATTGAGTTGACGCGCCATCTCAAAAGCAACCAGTCCTCCGAACGAGTGCCCGCCCAGAATGTAAGGCCCTTGCGGAAGACGCGCGCGCAACTCCGTAATGTACGTTGCGGCCAGCTCTTTGATCGTTGTCGCTTCGATCCGCTCCTGGTTCGCCAGCTTCGACTGGAACGCATAAAACGGCTGATCGTCTCCCAGCGCCCGCGTCAGCGGTTCGTAGTACAACACCTCTCCGCCGACCGCATGAACAAAGAAGATCGGCCGCTTCGATCCTTTGGATTGGATCGCCACCAGACAGTTCCCACTGGGAACACTTACGGCAGCCGGCTCCTGCGATTGACGGATCCTTGCCGCGAGCGCGCGCACTGTTCTGTATTCAAAGAGAGCTCCAAGCTCCAGATCCACTCCGTACGTGGCGCGGATCTTCGCAAACAACCGGACGCCGACAAGAGAATGCCCCCCCAGCGCGAAGAAGTCGTCCTCCAGATCGACCGTCTCCACGCCCAGCAGATCGCGGAACCATGTGCACAGGGTCGCTTCCACATCGCGGCTGTCGTTTCCATTTACTTGCGCGGGCGCCGATACCGTGGCGAACGCAGTTCCCATTTCCTTGCCCGGCAAAGGCTCAATCTCGCGCTTCGCAACAATCAGGGATCCAGGCGATTCCACCTGCAGGATGCGGATCAGCTCTCGCACGCCCTCCGCAGGGAGAATCCCCCTCTGCTTGGAAACTGGATCGGTGAACACGTGTGTTGCCCTCGTGCGCGGAGCGGGCGCGTCGTCGGCAGCCCGTGCGGGGTCGGCAATCCGCCGCATCGCGAAACCCTCAATCTCCGCCAGCACCTCACCGTGCTCGTTGAAGAGGTTAATGTCGAAGCTCGCCAGATCGCCTTGCGCCCTGTTCTCCTGCCGCGAGCGAACATGGCTGAAAAACTTTGCGGGCAGGCTGCGGTAGCTGCACAGCTTCTTGTATGAGATCGGAAGATACAGATCGTTCAGCGATTCGTATCCGTCAATCAGATACAACGCGCATCCCGCAGCCAGATCCAGCATCGCAGGATGAAACTGAAACGACGGGCACTCCGCGGCAAAACGCGCATCCAGTTCGATCTCTGCCAGACCCTCGCGATCCCCAATGCGCAAACGTCTCAGGCACTGCCAGCGCGGCCCGAAAGCGAAGAACTCTTCCTGTCGTGTGCGATGCGTCGAATCGAAAATCATCTCGCGCTTTGCACACCGTTCTTCAATCGCCTTGCGATCGGCATTGGCGGTCGGCTTGGCGAAGCTGCGCGCGATCTGGCCCGTCGCATGTTCTACCCACGCGTCGTCGCTCTTGGATTCAAAATCCCGTGCATAGATCGAGAATGCGAAGGGGTCGCTCTTCTGCGGCTTCCCGTCTTCGCGCCGAAGCAGCACGCGCAGATCCTTCTTCTCTCCCTCCGAAACCCACAAGGGCACCAGAAAGAATACATCGCGCAGCTCGACTGGCCCGCGCGCACGGCCGCTTGCCAGAGCGCCCGCGGCAATTTCCATGTACCCGGTGCCCGGAATCAGCGCTCGGCCCGTCTTGAGATGATGCTCGGAGAGCAGCCACTGCTTGCCGATGCGCAACTCGGTCCCTGCGACGATTTCGTTGGGAGAATCCAGCAGCCGTTGTTCCAGAAAAGGATGAATTGCAAGAGCCCGCGCCGCCATCCCGACGTCGCTCCAGGCATCCCAGTTGATGACCGTGACCGCTCCCTTGCGGCACTCGGCAAACGCGTTTAAGAAGGCATTCGCTGCTGCATAATCCACTTGCCCCGGGGGGGGAGCAACGGAACTGATCGAAGAGAACAGCGCAAAGAAGCTGAGTTCAGCTCGGCCAAGAGCCTCTTCGAGCACCAGCGTTCCACGCACCTTGGGATCGAGAACCCGCATCGCCGCATCGGCTGTCTTCGTCAACGCCGGTCCATCGTCGAGAACACCCGCCGCATGAAATACACCATCGATCTTGCCAAACTGTTTACGTGCCCGCTCGATCGCGACGCGCATCTGGTGCCGGTTCGTCACGTCCGCCTGCGCAACCAGCAAGCCGCCGGCCGCGGCGCGAATCTCAACAAGCTTGCGGATACGTGCCTTGTCCTCGGCGCTCACCGTCACGTCGTCCAGGGACGCGTCCCACTTTGCTTCAAGTACGACCGCGGAACGTCCGACCAGCACCAGGCGTGCTTTGAATTCCCGCGCCAGCTGCTCCGCAACCGCCAGACCAAGTCCGCCAAGTCCGCCCGTGATGAGGTAGACCCCGCCTCGCTTCAGACGGCGCCGTTCCTGCGCCCGCCCAGGCTCGTACCGCTCCACAGTCTGGATGAAGCGCCTTCCGCTGCGCCGCGCGACCGGCCTCCCTGCGCGCAGCGATCCCATCTCCTCCACCAGCTGCATTGCGAATTCGTGTGCCTTGGCGGGACCGAGATCGATATCGACCGCACCGCAAACGATATTCGGCAGCTCCTTCGAAATCACGCCCGCCGGTCCCAGCAAAACGGCCCGCGCCGGATCGCGCACCGGCTCGTCGGCAACCTGTTGCAATTGATTCGACGCCAGCAGCACCTTCGCATGCGCAACGTCGGCAGCGGCTAGTGCCTGGGCAAGATAAAGCGGGCTGAAAAAACTGCGCTCCAAATCTTCGTAGACTGAACGCTCCTCCTCGGCGGGAGTCACCGGCCAAAGATGATAGATGTCAATATCGCCAGCGCCCAGCGCAGCAACGTCTTTGATCAACGCGTCGTAGTCTTCGCGCGCCCCTGGCCGTACTGTGTAGTGATTGCCCGCATGTCTGTACCGCGCGCCTGCATCGACCAAAATGACCTGCCGATACCCACCCTTGAATTGCGCGGCAATTTCATCCCCAAGTCCGGAGGCATCGCGAAAGATGATGCACGGGCCGCTTGCTCCCAGAGCCGCGCTAGTCAGTGGCGCGGGCTTCCAAACGCGCCGGTACGTGCGCAGGCCGGATTCCTCGTGCTTCGCCGCAGCGGGTTCCGTTTCAACCGCCACAGTACGCACGCGATCGGGCTCGACCCAGAATCGCTGATGCTCGAACGGATACGTCGGAAGCGAGACGCGGGCCGCCGATCCTTCGGCGCGCAGCTTGTTCCAGTCGATCTCGGCGCCCGCAACCCAAAGTTGGCCGACTGTCTGCAGTGCACAGCGAAGATCGGAGACGTTCTCTCGAGGGTGTGGAAGAGACTGGTACGCTTTGGCGGACGATTCACCCTGCGAACGTGCCAGCGAAGTCAGCACACTGCCCGGTCCCGCCTCCACCAGAATCTGCTCCGGTGTACGCAAAAGCTCAGCCAGGCAATCGGCGAATCGCACTGTCTGTCGAATGTGCCGCGCCCAATACGCGGGATCGGTCGCCTCCTCGGCCCTGATCCACGTTCCGGTCACGTTCGAGAGGTACGGCCGCTGCGGCACGCGGAGGCCTATCTTCCGCGCGCGCTCCTCAAACGTGCTGAGCATCGGCTCCATCATCGCCGAGTGGAAAGCATGGGACGTATGCAGAGGCCTGCACTCGATCGATTGCGCTGCCATCTTTCGCTCGAAATCCGCGATCGCCTCCGTCGGTCCCGACACCACACACATGCCCGGAGTGTTGATGGCCGCCAGCGAAATCGAATCCCCCAGATCCAGCTTGTCGGGCGCGAGAGGCACCGCCAGCATCGACCCCGGCGGGAGCCCATAGATCAACCGTCCCCGCTCGGCAACCAAGGCCAGCGCATCTTCCAGCGAGAAGACGCTGGCAAGGCAAGCCGCAACATATTCGCCGATGCTGTGGCCCACCATCGCCGCAGGCTCGACACCCAGCGACATCCACCACTGCGCCAGCGCGTACTCAATCGAAAACAGCGCCGGTTGGGTCAACCATGTCTGGTTCAGATTCTCTGTTGCTGCCTCTTTGTCCCCGTCCGCCGGATACAGCGCCTCGATCAGATCGATCCCGAGATGCGCCCTTAGCAGGCGCGCGCAAAGATCGAGCGTGTTGCGGAAGACCGGCTCATGCTGGTAAAGCTCGCAGCCCATCTGAACGTATTGCGAGCCCTGTCCTGAAAATAGAAATGCTACTCGCGGCTTCGATGTCGCCACAATCCCCGACGCAGACGCTTTCGCGCCCTTCTGCGCGAGAGCCGCAATCGCCTGCTTCGAGTTTTCAGTCGCCAGTGCGCGCCGATGCGCAAAACTCTGCCGTCCCACCTGGCACGTCCACGCCACGTCTGCCAAATCCAATTCCGGATGCGACCCAAGATGCCTGAAGAGATTCGCAAGCGCGCGATCCGCGGCCGTCGCAGTCTTCGCGGAAACCGTGAGCAGTTCGCAGGGCTTTGCTTTGCGCGTGAGCTTGCGCGGCGGCGCTTCTTCCAGCACCACGTGAGCGTTGGTCCCCCCAATGCCCAGCGCCGTGACCCCGGCGCGGCGATGTCTCCCGTCGGCCGGCCAATCCGCGAGCTTGCTGATCACATGGAAGGGGCTGCCCTTCAAATCGATCCGCGGGTTCAGCTTTTCGAAGTGCAGGCTCGGCGGCAGCTGCGCATGTTCAAGCGACAGCGCCGTCTTGATCAATCCCGCTATTCCTGCGGCGGCGTCGAGGTGCCCGACGTTCGACTTGACCGACCCGATCGCACACGAATGGTTCTCTGTCCCCGGATGATAAAACGCCTGGGTCAGAGCACGCACTTCGATGGGATCGCCGACCACAGTGCCGGTCCCATGCGCCTCAACATACGAAATATCTGCAGGCTTGACCCCGGCAAATTCCATTGCCTCCTTGATCACTTCCACTTGCCCGTCGACGCTCGGCGCGAGATAGCCAACCTTGCGTGCACCGTCGTTGTTGATCGCGGAGCCGAGTATCACCGCGTGGATGTGATCGCCCGAAGCGATCGCTTCCTCGAGGCGTCGTAGAACCACAATGCCAAGGCCGCTGCCGAAGATCGTGCCGCTCGATGAAGCATCGAACGATCGGCAGTGCCCGTCGCGCGCGAGAATCTCCCCTTCGCGGTACATGTAGCCGAGCCCGTGCGGAATCTCGATTGTGACGCCGCCGGCCAGCGCCATGTCGCACTCGTAGTTCAACAGGCTTTGGCAGGCAAGATGTACTGCGACCATCGATGTCGAGCACGCGGTCTGCACATTGATGCTGGGTCCGCGCAGGTCGAACTGATACGAAACCCGCGTTGCAAGTACGTCCTTGTCGTTGCCTGTCTGCTTCAGTTGGAAAAGGCCTGCGCTCTCGACCGTCCTGCGGTTGGCCAGAAGATTGAAGATCAGGTACGAATTCAAGCCCGATCCGGCGAACACACCTATCGATCCGTCAAAGCTCTGCGGCGGGTGTGCCGCATCCTCCAGCGCCTCCCACGCGCATTCCAGAAAATGCCGGTGCTGCGGGTCCATGATCGACGCATCGCGCGGGCTGAAGCCGAAGAACGACGCATCGAACAGCGCGACACCTTCCAGAATCGACGCCCGCTTTACATACGCCGGCTTGGCCAGATCCTCGGCCGTTGCTCCCGCCGCAAGCAACTCCTCGTCGCTGCGATCGCGAATCGACTCGACCCCGTGGCGCAGATTCTCCCAGAACTCAGAGACGGTGCGGGCCCCCGGAAACCTTCCTGCCATGCCGACAATTGCAATCGCAGACATCATTTGCTTTCCTCAGCGCTGCATCGCCATCCGTCGCCGCTGCGCACGATCCGATGCACGCCCATCGGCCTGCGCACCTCCCAGATGCGCGGCCAGAGTGCTCACCGTCGAAAACTGAAACAAATCGACAAGGTCGATCTCGCGCCCCAGCGCCTCCTGCAGGCGGCCGTGTACCTCGGCAACCGTGAGGGAGTGCGCCCCAAGATCGAAGAAGTTCTCATGCAGCCCCACACTCGGAAGGCTCAGCGCTTCCTGCCACAAGCGCGCAATCGTGCGTTCAATCTCCGTCGTTGGCCCGCCGTTCACGTGCTCCACCGCTGGCGACAGGCTCGGCAGCGGCATCTTCAGCAACGCCTTGCGATCGATCTTGCCGTTGTCGGTCAGCGGAAGCTCGCGCAGAAAGACAAAACTCGACGGCACCATGAACTCCGGCAGTTTCGATCCAAGCGTACTGCGCAGCTCAGCCTCCGTCGCACCCTTCGCCGCATCCGCCAGCACATACGCCGCCAGCCGCTGGTCGCCTTCTCGGTCTTCGCGCGACACCACTACCGCGCGATGAATTCCGGGGCATTTCTCCAGCTCCGCCTCAATCTCGCCCGGCTCGATGCGATGCCCGCGCAGCTTGATCTGATAATCCGCCCGGCCAAGAAAGTCGATGGTTCCATCCGGCAGAAAACGGGCCAGATCCCCGGTCCGATACAACCGCGCGCCGCCGAGCGAGGGAACCGTCACAAATCGCTCCGCCGTCAGATCGGGCCGATTCCAATAGCCGCGCGCCACCCCGTCTCCGCCGATGTAGAGCTCACCGATCTCGCCTTCCGCAACCGGCTTCTGCTCGCCATCGAGAAGAAAGACCTGCGTGTTCAAGATCGGCCGGCCAATCGGCACCGTCGCGTCGACGTCTTCGATCCGTCCCACCGTCGACCAGACTGTGGTTTCCGTCGGTCCGTACATGTTGTAGAGTTCGCCGCTGAAAACCTGCCGCAGATGGCGCACCAGCGCCGCCGGAACCGCCTCGCCTCCCAGCAGGATCTGTTTCAGCGAGCCCAGCGCCGCAAACGCGCGCGCATCGAACGTCAGCATGCGCGCCAGTGATGGCGTCATCTGCAGATGGGTGACACCGCAGCGCTCGATCTCATCGGCGACAGAATCCTCTTCGCCATGCAGCACAACCGTGAATCCGCGCGTTAATGTCCAGAACAGCTCCAGCACCGAGATGTCGAAGCTCGTGCTCGTCACCGCCAGCCATGTACCGGGCTCTGAGCCAATCGCGAGGTCCATCCCGGCGAAAAAATTCACCACATTCCGGTGCTCGACCATCACCCCCTTGGGTTTGCCCGTCGAGCCCGACGTGTAGATCACGTACGCCAGATCCTCGCCTTTTCCACGCGGCGCGACGCTTTGCGCATCGGCCCCCGATTCCTCAAGACTCTCGACCTCAATCACCTTGCAATGCGCCGCTTCCGGCGGAAGCTTTCCCCGCGTCGCCGCCGTGGTCAGCAGTAACGGCATCGTCGAGTCCTGGATGATCCACGAAAGTCGATCCTTCGGATAGCTGGGATCCAAGGGAACATATGCGCACCCAGCCTTCAAAACCGCCAGAAGCGTAACGGCCAACGTCTCAGTCCGCTCCATGGCCACGCCGATCAATGTCTCCGGCTCGGCACCAAGATCCAGCAAATGCGCCGCCAACTCTCCCGATCGTTCGTCCAGCGCGCAATAGGTGAGCCGGCGATCCTGCGCGATCAACGCAACAGCCTCCGGCGTGCGCATCGCCTGCCGCATAAAGAGTCCGGCAATCGTGGCCGCGCGCGGCGAATCGTCTATAGCGCCATGAATCTCCTCAGGCAGATCGCGTGACATAGAAATTCTCCACGAATAGGAATTCGATGCCGGTTCCGAGAAACGTCTCTATCGCCTCATCGGGTGTATTCACAATCGGCTGGCCCTTCACGTTGAAGCTCGTGTTCAGCACCATTTGGCTTCCCGTGGCCTCGCCCACTGCCTCCAGCAGCGTATGGAAATCCGGATTGTCCGTTCTCGAAACGGTTTGCAGGCGGGCCGATCCATTCACGTGCGTAATCGCCGGCAGCTGGGAGCGCACCTCCGGCCGCACATCCACGATGCTGATCATGTAGGGCAACTGCGTGCCCGGAGCCACCTCAAACCAGCGATGCGCTTCCTCTACTGTGCACGCCGGCGCAAATGGCCGAAACGCCTCGCGCTTCTTCACCATTGCATTGATCTGGTCGCGCATCTTGGGCCGCCGCGGATCGGCGAGAATGCTCCGGTTGCCCAGCGCGCGCGGTCCGTACTCCATGCCGCCTCGGAACCACGCAATCACACGTCCATCCGCGATCAGGCGCGCCGCGCACGCGCTTGTATCTCCCAGAGAGTCGAAACGCCTCCAGCGAATCTTTCCGTTGAAACGGCGCAACGCCGCCTGCACGCCGTGCTCGTTGTAGCTCGGCCCAAACAGCGGAACAGGGAAGCGGCGATTCTCGATCGGCTGCACCAGCGAGGTACGATAGATCGCCGCGCCAAACGCTGCACCGTCGTCCCCGGCCACCGGCTGAATGTACACCTCGTCGAACAGACGCGAGCGAACCAGCTTCCCGTTGGCGGTGCAGTTCAACGCTACGCCTCCGGCCAGCGCGATACGCCGCAGCCCCGTCTCTTTGCCGAAGTGCTCGCACACGTGCATCACCACGCGCTCCAGGCACTCCTGCAACGCCGCCGCCACATCCTCGTGCACCGAGTTGACCGACTGATTCTCCGCTCGCCGCGGCACCAGATGTTCGTCCAGATACGCCCGCGTCGCGCGATAGTTCTCCCGTTCGTCCCGCGATTGATTCAGCTTCAGAATCGGGATGCGTACCGAGCCGTCGTCGCGCAGCTCCACCGCCTGTTCGAAGAATGCCCTGAACCGCGAAGGGTCGCCGTAGGGCGCCAGGCCCATGATCTTGTACTCGTCGGAGTTGAAGTCGAACCCCAGATGCAGCGTCACCAGCGAATACAGAATTCCAATGGAATCGTTTGCACCGATCGTCCTCAGCTTCTCCAGCTTTCCATCGTGAAAGTCGTAGACGCTGATGCTTTCCACCTCGCCCATGGCATCGTTGACCACCACCAGGCACTCATCCCAACCTGACGTGTAGGCAGCACTCGCCGCATGGGCAAGATGATGCCCGACCGAGAAAACTTTGCTTTCGGGGAAACCCGGCAGGTCGCGCCGTACCTGTGCCAGCAGCACCTCGCGCGAAAAGACCTGATCGTACAGCGCATCGGACGTTCCATCGGCTCGATACAGCGCACGATACGGCTCGTAATCGAAGCCGTGCGCAAGCTCGTCGATCTCGTCGATCGAGATACCAGCCTTCTGCAGGCAATAGCGGATCGCGTCAATCGGGAAATCGCCGGTGTGTTTCTTGCGGCTGAAACGTTCTTGCTCGGCGGCTGCCACCAGCTTGCCGTCGATCACGAGCGCGGCGGCTGCATCCATCCCCTGGCAAATGCGATATTCGCGCTCGTCGAGACCAGGCCAGTGCGCCCGTTTGAAAGGCACTGCATTTTCCAACCCGCTGATTCCAATAACCTTCATAACCTTCCCTTCGTACTCGGAAAGCCTGAAGAACCACTCATCGGTGGCTTGTCTGCGGGGAAATGCAGTCTTCTAAGTTTGCCCAGATTGTACGCCAGTCGTTGTTGCAGTTGAAATAGGCGTTCGGATATTTGCGACTACAACAAAAGATGTACCCAGTTTTTTCGCGTCGGGCGTGAAGCATCACGCGCTCGGCGTTAGAGTTACCGAAGATGGAAACAGCCGCTTCAATGCAAAGTCGGTTCAGCTGCGCACGGTGCCACTTCAGTACATAATGTCGATGTCGTCACCGCTGACGGGAGTTCGAGAGATTTTTCGTTATCAATAGTGATAGAGTTTCGCCTGTCCTCTTCAGTCGTCTTATTTGGTTACACCATCAACACACATGAGTAGTTCGGGGCTCGCTCTCCGAGAAAGGTTCTGGGACATTAGGTATGCGTCTCCTGCGTACTCTCTCCCTTTGTCTGTTTTGCCTTGCCAACGTCGTTTCAATGCCGGCCCTAGCGCAATCGCCTGCACCTGCCGCGAGAATCGTCGACAAAATCGACGCAGATCAGCTGGTGACCCTGAAGGGCAATACGCTCCCGGTCGCCAACGCTGAAAACGACCTCGGCCGAGTGAATCCAAACCTCGCCATGACCAACGTCGTGCTCGTGTTGACGCGCAGCCCCGAGCTCCAGACCGCCTTCGACAGCTTCGTGGCCGCTCAGTACGACTCTTCTTCGCCCGATTACCATCGCTGGCTGCAGCCCGCCGAAGTCGGCGAGCGCTTCGGGCCATCCCTTGCCGACATTGCGACCCTCTCCAACTGGCTCGCGGGCCAGGGCTTCTCAGTCGCCGGCGTCTCCAAAGACCGGATGACCATCCGCTTCAGCGGCACGGCGGCGCAGGTTGAAACCGCCTTCCATCTGGAGATGCACAGTCTCTCCGTGCGCGGCGAAAAACACATCGCCAACATGAGCGATCCCCAGATTCCCGCGGCTCTCGCTCCCGTGGTGGCGGGCGTGAAAGGCCTCCACGACTTCCGCCCCCGGCCGCTCCATCGGCTCGGTTCCACCGCTACATTCAACGGCCAGACCGGCAAGTGGCAACGAAATGACGCAGGCTCGCTCCTCACGCATCCCGCGGCACTCACCGCGGTCGCAGATGCTCCCCATCCGGACTTCGGCATTATCACCGGATCGGGCAGCAGTGCGGTCTTGATTGAGGACGTCGCACCCTACGATTTCGCCACCATCTATAACGTCCTTCCGCTGTGGAATGCGGCAACTCCCATCAACGGCGCCGGTCAGATCATCGCCGTCGTCGGAACCACCGACATCAACCTCTCCGACGTCGCGGCATTCCGCTCGGCCTTCGGCCTTCCCGCGGGGTTGACTCCCATCCAGGTCAAAGGCGCCAATGGACTCGATCCCGGCATCTGCACAGGAACCACGGGCAACTGCACGATCGACGATTTGACTGAGAACACTCTCGACGTCGAATGGTCCGGCGCCGTCGCCCCCGGCGCGCAGGTCGTCCTTGTTACCTCGGGCCAACTCTCCAGCACCGACGATACGGTGTTCGACTCGGCCAACTACATCGTTGACAGCGTAGGTGTCTCCGGGTCTCCCCTCGTCAACGCCCACATTCTCAATGTGAGCTACGGTCTCTGCGAACTGGGCGAGGGAACCAGCGGCAACAAGGCCTACAACAACCTCTGGCAAACCGCAACAACTGAGGGTATCGCCGTGTTTGTCGCTGCGGGCGATGCGGGATCGGCCACCTGCGATCAGGGGCTGGATGCCAGCGTTCCCTACGAAGCGCTGTATGGCCTGTCCGTCAGTGGCATAGCCTCCACGCCGTACGACACAGCCGTCGGTGGAACCGATCTGAACTGGGGTTCAACGGCGTCCCCGTACTGGAACGCGACCAACTCCACCACCGGCGCAAGCGCGGCTGGCTACATGCCCGAGGTGCCCTGGAACGACACCTGCACCAATCCGCTGAGCATATCTTTTCTGCAAAGCCAGGTCGTTCCCGCTCTCAAGGGCAAGGGCTTCAGCCCGACCAGCCCCACCGACGCCGAATCTGCCTGCCAGTTCGTGCTTACCTGGTATCAAACCGTGAAGACCACCTTTAACGTCGACCTCGCGCCCTTTGTCGATGTGGTTGGCGGAGGTGGAGGCGCCAGCAACTGCATTACCAGCAACGGGCAGGCGGCGGCGACTTGCGCGGGCGGCTATGCCAAGCCCTCCTGGCAGACGGGCGTCGCCGGTATTCCCACCGACGGAGTGCGCGATCTGCCCGACGTGTCGTTCTTCGCATCCAACGGCTTCCTGGGCAGCGCCTATCTGATCTGCGTTTCTGCTACGCTGCCGTCCGGCACCACTTCCTGTACTTACTCTCCGACGCAGGAGATCTCCGCCGAAGAAGTCGGCGGCACTTCCGTTGCCTCTCCCGCCATGGCCGGCGTCATGGCTCTCATTAACCAGAAGGCGGGCGAGACACAGGGAAGCCCCAACGCCGAACTCTACGAGCTTGCCTCGAAACAGACTTACGCCAGCTGCACAACAGAAACCGGCACTGTCAGCAACAGCTGCTACTTCAACGACATCGACACCGGCACAATTGCAATGCCTTGCCAGCCGGGTTCCGCCAACTGCACCGTCTCCCATACCGGAGATTCCGTTGCCGTCCTGCCCGGGTTCGGCGCTGCTGCCGGCTTTGACCAGGCAACCGGCCTCGGCTCGCTCAACGTCGCCAATGTCGTGAACGCGTGGACGTCTGTCACCGGAGCCGGTACAACCACCGAGACTGTCACTCCCTCGGCCACGAGCATCTCGGTCAGCCAGCCCCTTACCGTCACCGTCACCGTCACCGGAGCCAACAGTGTGACTCCGACCGGCACGGTCGCGCTGACCGGTGGCGGGTATACCGGCACTCCACAGGCTCTCGCCAGTGGTGCCTACACATTCAATGTTCCGGCCTTCTCATTCACCGGAGGCGCGACCCCAGACACCCTCACCGTCACCTATAGCGGCGACAACAACTATGCGTTGTTGAACACCACAACCAGTGTGACCGTCTCTCAGGTTGCGCCGGGCGTCATCACCGTGGCCCCCAGTGCCTCGAGTGTCGCGGCAAGTGCGACCCTTACAGTCACCGGCGCCGTTACTGGCGCTGCCGGCGGTCCAGCTCCCACCGGCACGATCACCCTCACCAGTGGCACCTACACCTCGACCGCCATCGCTCTCTCCAACGGCACCTACTCGTACACCATCCCGATAAACAGCTTGAGCGTCGGTTCCGACACTCTCACCGCCACCTACAGCGGCGATGGAACCTACCTGGCCGGTACACCCGGCACCGCGAACGTGACCGTCACGTCCAGTGCGGGCAAGTCCGCAGCCACAATCACCGTCGCTCCCGGAGCCACCAGTGTTGCGTTCAATGCTCCGCTCTCCGTGACCGTGACCGTAGCCGGTTCGCCGGGCCCCACCGGCACCGTGACCCTCACCAGCGGCACTTACACATCGGGTGCACAGACGCTGTCCTCCGGTAGTTACACGTTCACCATTCCCGCCAACAGTCTCGCCACCGGTCACGTGCCCCTCACCGTTGCCTACAGCGGAGACACAACCTACGCCGCCGGCTCGGGCACAGGGACGGTCAACGTCATCCAGATCGCTCCCACCGGCATTACGGTCCAGCCCAATCCATCGAGCATCGCATTGAATGCCGGCCTTACCGTTACCGGGTCCATTACGTTCCCGTCCGGCAGTCCCACGCCCACCGGCTCCGTGACGCTTTCCGGCGGCGGATACAAGTCGTCCGCAACCGCCCTCATCGGCGGCAACTATTCCATCACCATTCCCGCCAGCAGCTTGATCGCGGGAACCGACACTCTTACGGTGGCCTACAGCGGCGATAGCTACTATCTCACCGCCAGCAACTCAGCCTCCGTGATCGTCACCAAACTGACTGCCACGGTCGCCGTGACACCCGCCTCCACCAGCGTGAATACCTCCCAGTCGTTGCAGGTCACAGCTGCTGTTACTGGCGGTGGAACCACGCCAACGGGAACCGTGACCCTCACCAGCGGCAGTTACACCTCGGCTCCGCAGGCTCTGTCCTCCGGCAGCTATTCGTTCACCATTCCAGCCAACTCGCTCGCTGCCGGCACGGATACCTTAACCGCGGCCTACAGCGGAGACAACGTCTACACCTCCGGCAGCAACACTGCAGGCGTCACCGTGACAGCGTCTACCTATGCGCTGAGTGCAACCGCGCCGCTCGCGATTAATCGAGGCAGTTCGGCCGCGTCGACCATCTCTGTGTCGAGCACGACCAACTACTCCGCCACCGTCGCACTGACCTGTGCTCTCAACTCGGGTGGTCCCACCAATCAATCCGGCGACGCGCCGATTTGCACGATCCCGTCCACCCCAGTCGCCGTCGGCGGAACCGCTACGGCCACCGTCACAACCGTGGCAGCCACAACCGGTGCGCTTATCCGGCCCGAGTTCAGCCGGAACAGGACAGCGCTCGCCGGACTCGGCCTCGCCGCTCTCGCTCTGCTCGCTCTTCTCGGCATCCCCGCGCAACGACGCGCCTTCCGCGCCCTGCTGGGAATGTTCGTCCTGCTGTTGACGCTCGGCAGCCTCGCTGCCTGCGGTGGCGGCGGCGGTGGAGGAGGGGGCGGTGGCGGAGGTGGCACCAGCAACCCCGGCACAGCCGCTGGCGCCTACACCTTTACCGTGACTGGAACTGGCGGTGATCCTGCCAAGACCACAGCGACAACCACCTTCACCGTGACCGTCAACTAAACATCAACCCAACCAAAGCGCGCGGCCCTTCCTTCAGGGAGGGCCGTCGTGTCTTCGGCCAATCGCAGTAATCCTCCGGCTTCCGGCCGAATCATTTGCACCAAAACGTGCTGGACCGCTCCGCCGTCCAAAATGCTAGACTCGGCCAGCCCGTCGGAAGCTCCATGCCCGAGGTCGTCCACAACAAACTGCCTTCCGCGCTCGATCCCGAGTCGGCTCGTTTGAAGGCCAATCGAACGGCGCTTCTCGCGCTCCTGGCCTCTCTGCGCGCCGAAGAAGACACCATCCGTCTCGGCGGTGGCCCTAAAGGCGTCGACGCCCAACACGCCAAAGGCCGCCTCACCGTCCGCGAACGCCTCAACCTCCTCCTCGACGCGCCCGCCGACTTCCTCGAGCTCGGCCTCTGGGCCGCTCACAACATGTATCAGGAATACGGCGGCGCTCCATCCGCCGGCGTCGTCGCTGGCATCGGCCGCGTGGCTGGTCGCCTCTGCATGGTCATCGCCAACGACGCCACCGTTAAAGCCGGAGCCTTCTTCCCCATGACCGCCAAGAAGGTCCTTCGTGCGCAGACCATCGCCCTCGACAACCGCATCCCCACCCTCTACCTCGTCGACTCCGCCGGCGTCTTCCTCCCTCTGCAGGAAGATGTCTTTCCCGACACCGACGACTTCGGCCGCATCTTCCGCAACAACGCCGTTATGAGCTCGATGGGAATCCCCCAGATCACCGCGATCATGGGCATGTGCGTCGCCGGCGGAGCCTATCTCCCCGTCATGACCGACACCGTTCTCATGACCGAAGGCTCCGGCCTCTTCCTCGCCGGCCCTTCGCTCGTGCAAGCGGCGATCGGACAGAAAACCGACCCCGAAGAACTCGGCGGCGCATCCATGCATGCCGAAATCTCCGGCACCGTCGACTTCAAAGAACCCAACGACCATCTCTGCATCGCCCGGCTGCGTTCCCTCGTCGAAAAAATGGGCGCCCGCCCGACCGCATCCGCCCCAACGCCCGAAATTTTCTCCCGCATCCCCTACGATCCCGCCACCGATGCCCCGCTCTACTCCGCCGACGATCTCTACGGCCTCATCAACCCCGACCCCACTTCCACCAACCTGTACGACATGCGCGAGGTCATCGCCCGTCTTGCCGACAAGAGCGCCTTCGACGAATACAAGGCCGACTTCGGTCGCACCGTGCTCTGTGGCTACGCGCGCATCGGTGGTCACGCCGTCGGCATCGTCGCCAACCAGAAGATCAATCAGATGCAAACGGTCGCCATGGGCCCTGCCGCTGGCGCAAAGAAGATCGAGGTCGGCGGCGTCATATACACCGAGGGCGCACAAAAGGCCGCCCGCTTCATCATGGACTGCAATCAGAACCTCATCCCCCTTGTCTTTCTTCACGACGTCAACGGCTTCATGGTCGGCAAAGATGCCGAGTGGTCCGGCATCATTCGCGCCGGCGCCAAGATGGTCTCCGCCGTCAGCACCAGCGTCGTCCCTAAAATCACCGTCATTCTCGGCGGTAGCTTCGGCGCAGGCCACTACGCAATGTGCGGCAAAGCCTACGATCCGCGCTTCCTCTTTGCCTGGCCCACGGCCCGATACGCCGTCATGAGCGGAGCATCCGCCGCCAACACTCTCGCAGAAGTCCGCGCCAAGCAAATGGAGCGTGGCGGCAAAGTTCTCACGGACGCCGAGCGCCAAGCCATTTCGGATGAGATTCGCTCCGACTACGACCGTCAGGCCGACCCACGCTACGGCGCTGCACGTCTCTGGATCGATGCCATCATCGATCCGGCCAAGACGCGCGACGTCCTCATCGCCGCTCTCGAAGCCTGCGCCCTCAACCCCGACGTTCCGCGCTTCAACCCCGGAGTCCTGCAAACATGAGCTTCTATCTGGAGGGGGGCGGGGGCGGAGGGAGCAGGGGCCCTCAGGCCCCTGAAATGCAACGTTTCTTAGTGGGGGCTTTAGCCCCGGAAGGTATTTTCGCCTTCCTGAGAGGTGTCATCCTGAGAACCCGCGAGTTTGGGGCCTCATGATCAACGTGAGTTGTTCGTGGGGTAACCGGGGCGAAGGATCTGCATTTCACCCCGTTTCAATAGGAACGAACCGGTCGCGGATACCCGCATCGAACTTAACCTAGGAGCCCTCCATGGCCGAATCCGCCCACAACCTCTACCCCTTCGTCCTCACCGAAGAGCAGGAACACCTCCGCCGCGAAATCCGCACCTTTGCCGCCCGCGAAATCGCACCCCACATCATGGAGTGGGACGAGAAGAGCGAGTTCCCCCTCGCCACCGTGAAGAAGCTCGGAGAGCTGGGGCTCCTCGGCGTCATCTTCCCGCCTGAATATGGCGGCGCGGGCCTCGGCTACGTCGACTACGTGCTGGCCATCGAAGAACTCTCCGCCGTCGACGGATCAATAGGCATCACAGTCGCCGCGCACAACTCTCTCGGTACGAATCACATCTTCCTCTGCGGCTCCGAAGCGCAGAAACAGAAATACGTCCCCAAGCTCGCCACCGGCGAATGGCTCGCCGCCTGGGCTCTCACCGAGCCCGGCTCCGGCTCCGATGCTGGCAACGCCCGCACCACCGCCGTCAAAAAAGGCGACCGCTACTTTCTCAACGGCAACAAGACCTTCATCACCAACGGTCACTATGCCGACGTCGCCGTCGTCATTGCCGTTACTGACAAGACCAAGGGCACCCACGGCCTCTCCGCCTTCCTCGTCGAAAAAGGCACCAAAGGTTTCCGCCCCGGCAAAAAAGAAAACAAGCTCGGCCTCCGCGCCAGCGACACCAGCGAACTCATCTTCGAAGACTGCGAGATCCCCGCCGAAAATCTCATCGGCGCCGAAGGCGAAGGCTTCGTCGACGCCATGCGCGTCCTCGACGGTGGCCGCATCTCCATCGCGGCCCTGGCTCTGGGCATCGGCCGCGGCGCACTCGACGCGGCTCTCAAATATGTGAAGGAACGCCGCCAGTTCGGCAAAGCCATCGCCGAGTTCCAGGGCATTCAGTGGAAGCTCGCCGACATGTCCACTGAACTTGACGCCGCGCGCCTGCTTACCCAGCGCGCCGCCGTCCTCAAAGATGCCCATCACCGCACAACGCGTGAGTCCTCCATGGCCAAGCTCTTCGCCGGCGAAGTCGCCGTGCGCATCTGCGACGAAGCCGTGCAGCTTTTCGGCGGCTACGGCTTCATCAAGGACTACCCCGCCGAAAAGTACTACCGCGACGTCAAGCTTTGCACCATCGGCGAAGGTACCAGCGAGATTCAGCGCATGGTCATCGCCCGCGAAATCCTCAAAGTCCACCCCTCCCGTGGCTAGAGACTCGCCGTCCAGGCAAACCGCTCCTTCGGGGAATCTGACCTTCAGGCAGACGCGCCGACGGCGTGGATTTCGTCAGTGCAATCGCTCTGACGGCGAATCCGCTTGGCCTTCAGCCACAATGACACGAACAGGCCAGCTAGGCCGAGAGCTGAAACAGCAGGAAGGAACCAGTCAAACCGGTCCGCCTGTACCTTGAATAAACATCGATCGGACTTTCAAGCGACAGGTTGATTCCCTTTGAGGCGGATGCGCTTCGCAGCTCGTCAAGCGTAAAAAATGTCTCCATAGACCTTGCGCGGGTGTCGAGCAGGAAGTACTTGCCCTGGGCCGATCGCCACTGATCAAACTCCGTTCCCGAGGGAGGATAACTGTTTCCCAGTATGTATGGCCCCGCAACCTGCAACTCTGTTACACGATCGATGGCGCCAGAGCCCGGATTGGGGAATTTGCCAACGGTGGTTTCAGGCGTAAGGATGTAACCGGGATTGTAGTTTATGCTGCCCAAAGGATGGCCGTCTGGATAGAGGAACATGGCTATTGACGCCCAATCCGTTGTCACGATGGAAAATGATCCCGTTGGCATAGCTGTATGCAATAAACACAAATAGGGTCCACGGGATCAGAAGGAACGGACGCTTGAAGCAGGCCCAGAGGAATCGCGTCCTGTCGGGAGCTGTGTTGGACACCAGCATTCGGCCCATCAGCGCGAGAAATCCGCCGAGGACGACTGCCAAGACGATGCCGCCGATGCAAAAGTTCACAAAACAGACGAAGAGACGCGGATGGCAACCACGACAGAGAGGTTAGCACCATCGCAGGATGGGCTGTTTCGAAGAAGCAGACCGTCATATCTTCTACCCTGAACTTGAAATGCCCGACACCGTCAAAATCATCGAGTGCCCGCGCGACGCCAGGCAGGGTCTGCCTGCGCAGATTCCGCCTGAGCACAGGGGCGACCGCCTGTGCAGGCGCATCGCCGCCGCCCGAGGTTCGAAGATGCGCCGCCTCAGACCGCCGATCTATGCGTTGCTCACTCTTGTGTCCGCCTCACTTGCCTGCACACCTCAGCCTGCAAACGCGCAATCCTGTGGCTCGTCAGGTTTGGCAGTACAGGTACTTGGCTCCGGAGGCCCGGAAACCGAAGGTAAGCGGGCCTCAACCAGCTATTTGATATGGCAGAACGGGCTCTCGCGCGTCATCGTTGATGCAGGCGGAGGCAGCGCGCTCCGCTTTGGCGAGAGTGGAGCAAAGATGTCGCAGCTCGACGTCTTTCTGTTCAGTCATTTTCACGTCGATCACAGCAGCGATTTCCCGGCGTTGGTCTTTTCTTCCTGGTTCGGAGATCGCAGCCGTCCCCTGCCGGTCTATGGGCCCTCGGGCAACGACTTCATGCCTTCCACCACCGAGTTCGTGCGTGACCTCTTCAGCGATCCACGCGGCGCCTGGCGCTATCTCAGCGACATGGTCGAGCCGAATCCCCAGGGAACCTACCAACTGCAGCCGCATAATGTCGCGCCTGCTTCGGTGCCGGCCCTCGTGTTTCGCAATGCCGATATGGCTGTGTATGCAGTGAGCGTAGGGCATGGCGCCTTTCCCGCATTAGCGTGGCGGGTGGAAATCGGCGGCAAGCAAATCGTCTTCGGCGGGGACACCAATGGAGAGGGTCAGGGCCTGACTCAGCTCGCCTCGAACGCCGATATCTTCATTGCGCATAATGCCGTCCCCGAGGGCGCTACAGGAGTGGAGCGACGGCTCCACATGCCTCCCTCCGTCATCGGCGCAATCGCGGCCAATGCGCATGTCAAGCAATTGGTGCTGTCGCATCGCATGCTGCGGACTCTGGGAAAAGAAGAGGAAACTCAATTCCAAATCAGACGCCGGTTTTCCGGCCCCATCCGATTCGCGAATGACCTCGAATGCTTCCCGCTAGAGTAAGACCCCTGATCCCTGTACCCTGAAACCAATGCCCGACACCGTCAAAATCGTCGAGTGCCCGCGCGACGCCTGGCAGGGTTTGCACAAACAAATCCCGCCCGCCGAAAAGGCGGACTACCTGCGCAAGCTCATCGCCGCCGGCTTCACCCACATCGACGCGGTCAGCTTCGTCTCGCCCGCCGCCGTGCCGCAGATGGCCGACTCCGAGCAGGTCATCGAACTCCTCGCGCCGCCCGAACACATCGAAATCATCGGCATCGTCGTCAATCAAAAAGGCGCCGAGCGCGTCATCGCCACGGGCGCTGTTCAAACCCTCGGCTTTCCTTACTCCATCTCCGCCGAATTCCTCCAGCGCAACCAGCACCAGACCCTCGAAGAGTCCCTCGACGCCTTCGAATCCATCGTCTCCTCGGCACACAACGCAGGCCTCGACACCGTCGCCTACATCTCCATGGCCTTCGGCAATCCCTACGGCGAGCTGTGGAACACCGACGAAATCGTCACCGCCTGCGAACTGTTGATCGACTCTGGTGCAAGCGCCATCTCGCTCGCCGATACCGTAGGGCTCGCCTCGCCTGCGCAGATCTCCGCCACCTTGGGCGCAGTGCTCGCCGCGCATAGAGGGTTCGAAATCGGCGTCCATCTCCACGCGCGCCGCGACGACGCACCTGCCCGCATTCGCGCCGCCTGGGACGCCGGATGCCGCCGCTTCGATGCCGCCCTCGGCGGTCTCGGCGGCTGCCCCTTCGCGCAGGACGCTCTGGTCGGCAACATCCCCACCGAAATCCTGATCGCCACCCTGCGCGCGCTCGGAGCCAAGGTCCCGTCCATCGCTCTCGATCCGTTGCTTGCCGCTACCGCCGAAATCGCCGCGCGCTTCTCCGCGCCGGTCCAGTAAAGTGCGCAGAGTCTGCCCTACCTCGCCTTTCGTCCACTGTCTTCTACTTGCCAATACCGTGTCATCCTGAGAACCCGCACGCCTGGGGCCCCACATGCACGTGAGTGCATGTGGGGTCAGCGGGGCGAAGGATCTGCTTCTCGCGATCTTTCAATCGAGCTCCACTTGCATTCTCCTGCACAATGAGAAGGACGGGTAAACCAACGCAGACAGGTTCGCAATCTGTCAGCTATCCCCCGTTCTGTACCTCACCAGGGCAACCCCTACCCCGGGGGTCGATTCTCTCTTCCTTCGCCTTTTTTCAGAGGAGAAGCTCGGACCCCCCACCCCCTCCGATATTTTTCTTTTCCACAGATTCCTTGCGAAGAATTTCCCGCACTTGTGATTCGTCTCGCGCCGGTCCGCTCCATGCAATGCCTGCGAAAATAGAGCTGCATGCTCTCTCTGCAAAACGCCGGCAAGCGCTTCGGTCCGCGCATCCTCTTTCTCGAAGCCGACTGGCTCATTCGCAGCACCGAAAAGACCGCACTCGTGGGCGCCAACGGCACCGGCAAATCCACCCTGATGAAGGTGCTCGCCGGCCTCGAGTCGCTCGACTACGGCGCGATGCAGCAAACCCGCGGCATGAGCTTCGGCTATCTTCCGCAGGAAGGTCTGCAACTCACCAGCCGCACCATCTTTGAAGAATGCCTGACGGTCTTCGACGAGCTCCGCGCGATGGAAGGCGAAATCGAGCGAGCCGCGGGACAGATGGCCGATCTCGACCACGCGAGCCCTGAATACGAGGCCGCCGCCGAGCGCTATTCCACCTTGCAAGAACGCTTCCATGTCATGGATGGCTACGCGCTCGATGCGCAAGTCGGTGCGGTTCTGACAGGACTGGGTTTCACCAAAGAAGACTGGCAGCGCCAGACCGATGAGTTCTCCGGCGGCTGGCAGATGCGCATCGCGTTGGCGAAGCTGCTGCTCGCCAAGCCGAACCTGCTCCTGCTCGACGAGCCGACCAACCATCTCGACCTTGAAACGCGCAACTGGCTCGAGAGTTATCTCAAGAGCTACCCCTTCGGCTACATTCTCATCTCCCACGACCGCTACTTCCTCGATGTCACTGTAGATCGCACCGTCGAAATCTGGAACAAACGCCTCACCATCTACCACGGTAACTACACGAAATACCTTTCGCAAAAGGAAGAGCGCCGCGCGCAACTCGTCGCCGCCTACAAGAACCAACGCGACCAGATCGAGCACCTCGAAGCCTTCATCAGCAGATTCCGGTATCAGGCGACGAAAGCCAAGCAGGTCCAAAGCCGGATCAAGGAGCTCGAAAAGATCGAGCGCATCGATATTCCAGAAGAAGAGCCGGTCATCCACTTCAAGTTTCCGCAGCCTCCGCCGTCCGGCCGTCTCGTCGTTGAAGCCGACGGCCTGAGCAAGAGCTACGGCGCGAAACGCGTGTTCAGCAATGGGCGTTTTTCCATCGATAGAGGAGACCGCGTTGCGCTCGTCGGTGTGAACGGCGCGGGCAAGTCTACACTCATTAAATTGCTCACCGGCGTCGAAGCCCCGACCGAAGGCACCGTCAAACTCGGCCACAACGTGGTCAGCGAGTACTTCGCGCAGGATCAATATAAGGTGCTCGACCCCGACGCGCGCATGTTGGACGACATCAGCCGCGCCGCCGTGAAAGTTCCCGAGTCCGCGTTGCGCTCGCTGCTCGGCTGCTTCCTCTTCTCCGGCGACGACGTGTTTAAGAAACTCGGAGTCCTCTCGGGCGGCGAGCGCAATCGTTTTGCGCTGGCGCGCATTCTCGTCTCGCCCTCGAACTTCCTGCTGCTGGATGAGCCGACGAACCACCTCGACATGCGGGCGAAAGATGTCTTGTTGGACGCGCTGGCCGCCTTCAGCGGGACGGTGATTTTTGTTTCACACGACCGCTACTTTATCGATCGCCTCGGTACCCGCGTGCTCGAAGTCGAGAACGGCGCGATCACCATGTACGAAGGCACGTACGAGGACTACGCACGCAAGAAGGAGCAACTCGCCGCAGAGCCCGCCCACCCCGAACCCGTCACTACGCCTGCATCTGCACTCACCGGAACAACGATTGTCATTGAAGGCGGCCCAATCGACAGCGATCCGGATGAACCGGATGTTCGCACGGCCTCCGGTTCTTCGAATGGCAATCGCGCGCGACGCCTGAATCCGATCAAGCAAAAACAGATGGAAGACCGCTGCGCGTTCCTGGAAGAAGAGATTCCGCGCATCGAGGCTGCAATTGCGCACACCGAGAAGCAACTGGGCGTGTTTGTCTCCGCCGCAGAGACGCAGAGGCTGAGCGATCTCGCTGCCGAGTTGCGGGCTCAACTCGCGACGCTCACCGCCGAGTGGGAAGAGTTGACTGTGCAGTTGGAGGCGTAGCCGACCGGCGCCCAAAAATGTTCCAGGTGGAACATTTCGCCCTTCCGTCGCCTTACTTTTGGAGCGCGCCGTGTTGCGAAGAAATGCAGCGATCAACTGTGAGTTGCGGTCGGAGCCCATTCAGGCATTCGCACGGCGCTCGATTGTCACCACGGTGATGTCGTCGTCTTGTCCGAACTGGACGGCCGCATCTGCTACCGTTGCAGCGGGTTCCCTCGACATCGCCATGGCACGATCGAATCCGAACAATTCGCCCCTCTCGTTCTGCGCTTCCACAACGCCATCGGAGAGGAACGTCAACCGGCTGCCAGGCCGTAGCTCGACCATCGTGGCTTCGTACCGTCCGCCCCCGCTGATGCCCAGTGGCAGCGCGCCCGGGAGTTCGATCTCTTGTCCATCGAGGTAGGGCGATAAGTGTCCTGCATTGGCGAGGGTGACGAGACCGTTGCGCGTGATCAGGACCGCGAGGGCAGTAGCGAATCCATCCGGAGCGCGCCCGATCAACGTGTCGTGCAGGCTGCGCAGCAGCAAAACGGGGTCGCGTGTGTCTTCGGCAACCGCGCGGATCGATCCAATCAGCAGCGCCACGAGCATCGCAGCTGGAAGGCCTTTACCGGCAACGTCGCCGACGACAAAAAGCAGGCCGCCGTTTGCCATCGCGACGATCTGAAAGAAATCGCCGCCTACCTCGCGCGCCGGCTTGTAGACGGAGTCAACGGCAAATCCAGGGAACGATTGGTGCGGGTCCGGAAGGATGACTCGTTGCACCTGGCGGGCGGCGGCCATTTCATTTTCGAGCAGCGCCTTTTCAGTGCGCGTCTTCACATAGCGCCGCGCTTCGTGCACCAAAACATAGAAGAAGCCTGTGTAGCCCAGGCTGACGGCTGTCATGGTCGCAATGCTGTCGAAGGTCAGGCGCGAGCGCAGGTTTTCCAATTCGGCTGCGTTCATGGGAATCAGCTGCGGAAGATCCGGGAACCAGTGTCCCAAAAAGCTCATCGACACGATCTGCACCACGATGATCGGCAGGACCGCCTTCCACCAGTTCTGGCGGAGGGAGATACTCACGACCGCGTACAAAACAGCGAAGGAGCCGCACAGCAGTGTTCCGAGCGCGAAGCGGACCAAGGG
Organism: uncultured Occallatibacter sp.; assembly: GCA_964585715.1. Classification (GTDB taxonomy): domain Bacteria; phylum Acidobacteriota; class Terriglobia; order Terriglobales; family Acidobacteriaceae; genus Telmatobacter. The sequence continues at coordinate 37,324 of CAZPEZ010000008.1, read as the reverse complement.
CTCGCGTCCCAGGGCGATGATGTCGTTGGCAAATCCGATGGTGGTGAAGAAAAGGAAAACCGAGAGCAGCAGGATGACAATGGACTTGCGCGGCGTTTCGCGCCATGCATCGAAACTCGGCATCTGTTCGGGGCTCTGCATGGGATTTTGGTGGCGGCCTCAGATTGCGGGATCGATCCGAGGGACGCGCACTTGCGCCTTTCCAACCCTTCAAGAAAGCGGATCGCAGATGGAAGATCGTTTCCAGGAAGGGCTCGTCACTTGGGAGGAACTTTACCACGTTTGCCGTTTATGTTCGCCGATGTCATGCTGAAAGCGTGAGCAGGCGAGACCAATTCCGATGTCGATTCATGGAAGTTGAGCGATGATCTTTGTCAGCCTGACGCGCTTGAGAATCCGGTCGATTTGCTTCATGCCGTTCTTCGCGGTGTATGCATTTCGCTCGTTCCGGCAGGTCAGCAGGGCGCCAGGATTTCAAACCGGCGCGGTGCTCAACGATCGAGAGCGCACTTTCTGGACGATGACGGCGTGGGACATGCAGGAGAATATGCGGCAGTTCATGAACTCAGGGGCGCACAAGAAGGCGATGCCTCACTTGCTCCATTGGTGCGATGAGGCTTCGGTGGCGCATTGGGGACAAGAAGACGTTGTTTTGCCCTCATGGACCGAAGCGGCCAGGCGCATGCGCGAGCAGGGTCGGGTTTCCAAGGTGCGATACCCAAGTTCGGGCCACGCGAGCTTAAGTTTTTCCGAACCGCGAGACACGCGAGGAACGACGATTCGGCCTAGCAAGTGATTGAGCGTTCATTTCGGTCGAACGGCGTAGCGCTTCGGATTCTTTCCAGAGCTTTTCCCAATTCCACAGTCCCGACGTGACTGCGGCAGACAACGGGTAGCCGAGTTGATGGGCGAGCAGGCAGATTTGGCCGCGATGGTGAGCCTCATGCGCCAGCATGTAGCAGAGCATCTCGACGTCGGCAGGCCAAGGTGCGCCCCAGCCATCGCGGCGAAATTTGGTGATGCGGCCTTCGCTGCCGAGGGCTTCGGCCAGCAGTTCGAGGCAGAGTGCGGCGCTCTGGGCCAATGCGGTGCGCGCCTGTTGTGCAGTGCAGCGGGTACGGCTGAGTTGTGCCGGGACCTTGAGATGCGGTGCGTTGAGCCGGATCCACTTGGTGCGGACATTGTGCATGTGGGTGAAGATGGCCGCGATGGGGCGGACCTTGCCGGCGGGTTTTGCGCTCCAGGCGGCAGGATCGAGGTGTTCGATAAGCATCTGGTTCATGCGGTCGTTGGCGGCAAAGAGGCGTACCGCACTGCGAGCGAGTTGCGATTGGGGTTTGCGGTTGCGCTCAGCCATACGTCCGGATTGTAGCTGTGGCCGACGCTGTGCGCGTCGGAGTGAGTGCCGGCGGGACTAATGCGCAGCGACGCGGAGGCGTTCGGAGGCGTGATTGTCATTCCAGCCGATGACGCGGCCTCCCTCCAGGAACACTTCGGAGGCGCCGTAGGCCAGCTTGTTTTCCGAGAGCAAGGTAGGCGTGCCCTGGACGGCGATCACATCGTTCTTCGATGAGCCGATGCTGAAGTTCGAGGCGCGTGGGTCGGGATGACCGGTCGGCCAGAGTTTGACGTGCAGGGGAATCAGAGCGGGATTGACCTTCCAACCGACCACGGCGCCATTGTGAAAGTAGAAGGCCGCGTTTCGAAAGAGGAGAGCGTTGGCGGAGGACGAGACGGGAGAACCCATGACACTGATGACTTCGTCTTTGGTGAGGCCGACGGTGACGTAGGGCATGGGGACGTGCGGCGACGGGACGATCGCGGGCTGAGCGGTCGCCGACACGGCCGATGAGGGATCGGGTTGAGCCGGCAGCGGCGAAGAGGCGGGAGCGGACGCGACAGTTCCGGATCGAGAGCGGGGCAGTCGCTGTTTGAATGCCGTCAAGTCAGTCTGCAGCGTGAAGAGGAGTTGCGATCTGTATTGGGCGTAGAAACTTGCCGTCGCGGGATTGGAGGAGAGGGTGCGGTCCATGGCAATGAGCAGGGCGGCGGAGACGCCGAGGATGATGAGGAGAACCACACAACGCACCAGAATGCCGATGGCCGGAGCGGAATCGAAGAGGGTGCGGCGTTGAGTGTTGCCGGTTGGCTGCAGGCCGACCTCCTGTGGCGCGGGCTTGCGGGTCGCGCGCTTTCGAGCTTTGGTCTGGGGGAGCGATGCGAGGTAAGCGTGCGCGGAATTAATGGACTTGAGCTTTTCGTCGGCGGCTTCTCTGAGCTTGGGGTCGGTTTGAAAGCGGTCGGGATGCCAGACCTTGACCAGCACGCGGTAGGTGCTCTCGATTTCCTTATAGCTGGCGTTTGCATCGAGCCCGAGGATATGGAGGGCGCCGCAACGCTCGCAGGTGGCGCCTTCGCGATCGACCGAGTTGCCGCACAAGCAGGTAAACATGGAACGGGATGCGTCTAGGAGTCGACTCGATTCTATCGCGGAGTCTGATTGCATTCTTGTGATGCGTGGGGGCTGAGAATAGCGCGAAGTAATGCTGCATTGGTGGGATTGCGCGGTTGGTGGGGCGGTGAGAGCCGGCAGAGCAGCCGAGCTCAGGTTCCGCGTTTCGGCGGGCTCGGATTTGATGAGCCGGTAGAATAAGGTGAGATGGCTTTTACCGAACAATACGATGTGGCCGTGGTGGGCGCGGGGCACGCCGGGTGCGAGGCGGCGATGGCTGCGGCGCGCATGGGCCTGAAGACCGCGCTGATCACGATGAATCTCGACCTGATTGCGCAGATGAGCTGCAATCCGGCGATTGGCGGCGTGGCCAAAGGGCACTTGGTGCGCGAAGTTGACGCGCTGGGCGGCATCATGGGCGAGGTTGCCGATGCGGTGGGCATCCAATTCCGGCTGCTGAATACATCGCGCGGACCGGCGGTGTGGAGTCCGCGTGCACAGTGCGACAAGGCGCTCTATCGCGTGAAGATGCGCGAGGTGCTGGAGAGCCAGCCGGGTTTGCATATTCGGCAGGCGGAGGTCGTGGATCTCGTCTTTGAGGAGATCGAAGAAGCGGGGACTAAGGGACTAGGGACTGAGGGACTGGAAGAGCGGGGACTAGGGACGAGGGACTTAGAGACTCAGGACCTGGATGGGTTGACCGAGTTGCCGCGGCCGGTGCGGCCGCATCGGCGCGTGGTGGGGTTGAAGCTGCGCGATGGGCGGATTCTGCTTGCCGGGGCGACGATCATCACGACGGGCACGTTTCTGAATGGATTGATTCACTGCGGTGAGGAGCGGTATCCAGCGGGGCGGTCGGGTGAACCCGCAAGTGTTCTGTTGGGCGAAGCGCTACGGCGCCTGGGGCTTCGAACCTGCCGGTTGAAGACAGGGACACCGCCGCGGCTGGATGGGCGGACGATCCACTGGGAGAGGTTTGAAGAGCAGCCGGGCGACGCGGAGCCGACGCCGTTCAGTTTTCGCACCAGGAAGATTGTGCAGCCTCAGGTGAGCTGCCACATTGCGTTCACGACACCGGAGACGCTGCGCCTGATTCGTGAGAATGTGCACCGCTCGGCGATGTATTCAGGACGCATCGAGGGGATTGGGCCACGCTATTGCCCGTCGATCGAAGACAAGATCGTGAAGTTTCCCGACAAGACGCAGCACCAGTTTTTTCTGGAACCGGAGGGGCTGAATACGCGCGAGGTCTACGTGAACGGCATGTCGACGTCGCTGCCCATGGAAGTGCAATGGCAGATGGTGCACTCGATTCCGGGCCTCGAAGACGCGGAGATGCTGCGGCCGGGCTACGCGATCGAGTACGACAGTGTCGACGCGACGGAGCTGGACCGTTCGCTCAAGGTCAAGTGCATGGAGGGCCTTTATCTCGCCGGGCAGATCAACGGGACGAGCGGGTATGAGGAAGCGGCGTGTCAGGGGATCATGGTGGGGATCAATGCCGCGCTGTGGCTCAAGGGCGAGCCCCCGTTCACGATGAACCGGACGGAAGGATACACGGGGATCCTGATCGACGATCTGATCTCGAAGGGGACGAACGAGCCCTACCGGATGTTCACGTCGCGGGCGGAGTTCCGGCTGCATTTGCGCATCGACAATGCGGACCGTAGACTGACGCCGCATGGGCGCAGGTTGGGTTTGATCAACGATGCCGCCTGGGCCGAGTATGAGCAGAAGCAGGCGCGGATGGTGGCGCTGGAGCGGCTGTTGACCGCTGGGAAGGTTGATGCCGAGGCATTGCGTGCCGCGGGGCTGGACGGTCTGAGCGCGACGGCAGGCCAGACATGGGTGCAGGTGTTGAAGCGGCCCGAGGTGACGATTGAGCCGGTCTTGCGCGCAATCCATGAGCAGTTGAGGGCGGAGCCTCTGCTGGCCGAGTTTGCGGCTCTTGATCGGGACACGCCGATGCATCGCGCCATGCTGCGTAATGAGGCGCGGGCGGTGGAGACGGAGATCAAGTTTGCCGGGTATCTCGATCAACAGAGGAAATCGATTGAGAAGCTGAAAGCGGCCGAGTCGGTGCGGATTCCGGAGTGGATCGAGTACAGCACGATCAGTGGGTTGTCGCGGGAGATGCGCGAGACGCTGGAGAGGGTGCGGCCGAGCACGATCGGGCAGGCGAGCCGGATTCCGGGGGTGACGCCGGCTGCTTTGAGCTTGGTGCATGTATCCATACGGGTGCAAGGAGCGGGCCGCATGCAGGGAGCGCAGAGAGTCACGTCCGCCAGGGATTGAGTCTCGTTCTTTCCCATTCTTCGAGCAAAAGCCGCTCGAAGGTTAGGGTACCCAAAGGTTGAGTTCCACCGGCGCTGCGGTACAGTGAGGCGATGCGGACATTCGTGGTTCTGTTCAGTGCATTGGTTCTCTCCTTGTGTGGCGCCCTGGCTACCGCGCAAACGTCCGATCCCGAAACAATTCGCGCACGCGACCTTGGAGTGCCGTTTGACGGCACCCCGGGGCCGCTGAATGCCATCACCGATGTTGCGGGGGTCGAGGTCGGTCAGACGACGCTGATTCGTGGAGACGGCCCGCTCAACGTGGGCGATGGACCGGTGCGAACTGGCGTCACAGTCATTCTTCCTCGCGGTGCGAAAAATTCCGATCCCGTGTATGCGGGCTGGTTCAGCCTGAACGGCAATGGGGAGATGACGGGCACCACCTGGGTGGAGGAGTCGGGCCTGCTGGCCGGACCGGTGGGCATCACCAACACGCACAGTGTGGGCGTGGTGCGCGATTCGATCATCGCGTGGGCTCTCAAGTCCGGATTCATGCATGAGGACGAGTGGTCGCTGCCTGTGGTGGCCGAGACCTGGGACGGGTGGCTGAACGACATCAACGGATTTCATGTGAAGCCGGAGGACGTGTTTGCGGCGCTCAGTGCGGCGAAGGGTGGTCCGGTCGCGGAGGGAAACACTGGCGGCGGTACGGGTATGGTGTGCTACGGATTCAAAGGCGGGACAGGCACGGCTTCGCGTGTACTGGCGAAAGCGGACGGCGGCTACACGGTGGGCGTGCTGGTGCAATGCAACTGCGGGCGCAGACCACAGCTGACCATTGCCGGCGTACCGGTGGGGCGGGAGATCCATGGGAATGAGCCCTACGCCGAGTTGCACCCGAATGCGCGGCCGGGCGATGAGGCGCAGAGCGATGTGGGTTCGATCATCATCGTGATCGCAACGGATGCGCCACTGCTGCCGCATCAGTTGAAGCGGCTTGCGCGGCGGGCCTCACTGGGTCTGGCGCGGACAGGGTCGGTTTCAGGCAATGGCTCGGGCGATATTTTTATTGCTTTCTCGACGGCGAATAAGCGGATCGACGCGACACCGGGACCGAACCCGGTGCTGACGGTGTCGAATGAGCGCATCACACCGTTATTCACCGCGACGGTGGAGGCGACAGAAGAAGCGATTGTGAATGCGATGGTAGGCGCGAAGCCGATGACCGGGATCAACGGACGCACGGTCATCGCACTGCCGCACGATCGACTGCAGCAGGCGCTGAAAAAATACAACCGGTGAGGCCGAGGGCCGGTCTTTACTGCGCGCTGTTGCCGCTCTTGGTAAAGAGCGGGATGTGGAAGGGCAGTTCGGCGTTCGACTGCCTTTTTTGCTTTCCCGGCGCGTCGGCGCGTACCGAGGTGCGCTGGGAATTAATGCAGAGCCAACCGGCGCGAACGCGTTCGAAGACATGCGTAAAGACCCCTTTTTCGTCGACCACGCCGGCCAGGGTCTTGTGGTGAAGCACATAGGTTCCGTTGGCGACGGCAGTATCGCCGAGCAGGCGCACGGTGATCACCTTCTGGTCGAGATGGAGGGTCTTGTCTTCATTGCCGATGAGGTCGGCGACCTGCTGATTGCGCGTGGAGATGTCCCCGCTGGCCGAAACGTCGACGAAGAGTGGAGACAGCACCAGTTCGAGGCCGTACTGATCGCGGGCATTGACGGACTCGGACCAGTTGTCCTCAATTTTCTGGAACTGGGTGACTTCGGTGGGGGCAGTCGATGTGGTGGTCGGGGTCGCAGCCACCGGGGTGACTGCCGGATTTTGAGCGATCGCAGAAGCAGAGAGAAGGACGACAGAAAAACAAACCGCAAAACGGATCATTTTCGAACAAACTCCTGACTTCCATGATATCTCTTGGACGCTTGGGGAGGGCAGAGCGGGAGCGGCAAAAGCACGCCCGTACGGCTAATTGAGAAGCTGGAGGCGCTGGGGATCGACGAGGGTGATCAGCGAGTCTTCGATCCTGATCCAGCCGTCTTTGCGGAACTGGCCGAGCGTCCGGGTGACGGTTTCGCGGGTGGTGCAGGCCATCGAAGCCATCTCTTCGTGGGTGAGGAGAAGCGGGAAACGGAACTCGCCGCCGTCGAGGTGTTCGCCAATCTGATGGGCCAGCTCGAGCAGCAGGCGTCCGAGGCGCCCGGCGACGGTTTCGGCCAGAGAGATGCGGCAGGCATCCTGCAGGGCAAAGCGATACTCCTGGCAGATGCATTGCACGGCGCGCATCTGGGCCTCTTTGTGGCTGCGCAGGAAGTTGAGGAAGCGCTCACGCTCGACAGGGCGAAGTTGCGCCGGAGTCAGCGACTCGGCCGAGACTTCATAGACCCCATGGGCCAGCACAGCATATAAGCCAAGCACGGAACCTGGGCCGGCGACGCGGACGATCATCTGCCGATCTTGCGGACGGCCAGCGGTGAGCTTGAGATAACCACCACAGATCAGGTAGAGACAGCGAGCTTCTTCACCCTGCGTGAAGAGCGAAGCCTGCGCGGGAAGAGAGATGGTACTGGTGGCAAGCTCGAGGTCTGCAAGTACTGCATTTCCCAGAGAACAGAACCAGCCGGGCCGGCGATTGGCGCACGCGGCGCACCCTACGGGAGCCTGTCGTGCCGCACTCTTTGGCCTTTTGTGATTGTCAACCGGCAACTGCATGTCTGCCATCGGTCTTGCCTGTCTGCCGCCGGTAAAGGCCCAGGCCTTCCACGGTGGCTCCCTCGACGGCCGAAGATCAGCCGCAGAGAGAGGATTGCCGGCCTCCGGGAAAGAGATATTGCTTCTGGAAGTGTGGCGCATCGTGGGTGGGATGGATGTGATCGGCCTCACGTGTCTTCGACGAATCGAGGTCGCCTCTTCGCGCAATCCCAGAAGCACTTTGGTTATTCGAAGGGCTGGTGACGAACCGATGCGGTCGAAGAGGGGGCGTCGGTCACAGGTCCTTACGATTCAACAAACTGCAGCGTGTGATGCAGACGGTGAACTCCTGTGATTGAGGTCACCGTACCCGATTGAAGGAGTGCGTAAGATTCAGCGCATGAGGTGACGCTCCGCACAGAGTGCACCCGAGGCGGTTCTTGATGAACAAAGGAAGGCCAGTAGCACAATGGTTCCACGGCGCGGCGGCCAGGTTTTCGATGCTGCGCACATGTTTGCTGATTTTGCTGGGCGTGCTCGCGGTTGGCGCTGCGGCGAAAGCGGCTCCAGTCAACGGCGGCAAGTCGGCCGATACACAGGCGAAGCAGACGGATCCAGGTCAGTTCGTGGGTTCCGAAACCTGCGCGACTTGTCACGAAGAGGCTGCAAAGAAGTTTGCGGACAATCCGCACACCAAGATTGCCGAGCTGCATGGCAAGGGTGCGGGGGCGACGTGCGAGAGCTGCCATGGTCCCGGTAAGGCGCACGTAGACGGCGGCGGCGATGTGACCAAGATATTCAATCCCGCGAAGCACACGGCAAAAGAAGTGGACGAAACCTGCCTGAAGTGCCATGCGGGGGCGCATCCGGATTTTGAACGCTCGCCGCACGCCAAGGCCAACGTTGGTTGCGTCGGGTGCCACAGCATTCACCAGAGCGAGGACAAGGCTCACCTGCTGAAAGCTTCGCAGCCGAATCTGTGCTACCAGTGCCATACCGACGAGAAGCCACAGTTCGATATGCCTTACCACCACAAGGTGAACGAAGGGCTGGTGCAGTGCAGCGACTGTCACGATGTGCACGGCACGTTCGAGAAGAGCAACCTGAGGTCGAGGAACGACTCGAATTTGATCTGCACCAAGTGCCACGCCGAGATGCGCGGTCCGTTCGTCTACGAGCACACGCCGATTAAAGGTGAGGGCTGCATGGGTTGCCACACGCCGCATGGCTCGCAGAATGCGCGGTTATTGAATATGCCGAATGTCAACGTGCTGTGCAATCAGTGCCACAGCCCGGTGGCCGCAGGCACCGTGCATGGCGTGAACGCAGGTTCATCCGAGCTGACACCTTGCACGGACTGCCACACGTACATTCACGGTTCGAACATGAATGTGGCGTTTCTGAGGTAGGAGCGATGGAGTCTGGCGCGCCCAATACACCACGCTGGCGCGGTCAGGATTCCGCTCCGACTTTGCACGCGGATTTCGAGATAGATCGGACAAAGACGGGTTTTGAAGTGAGGCATCAGATGAAGAAGATAGGATGGTTTTTCGGGCTGTGCAAAGAGCAGCCGACGACCGCAATCATCCAGTACATCGCCGGCGGCATTGGAGTCGCCGTTCTCTTGATGACGGGGGCCGTGGCTGCCGCACAGACTCCGGCATCGGATACACCCATATCTGCCCCGACGGGCTATGCTCTGCATCAGAGCGTGGACCTCGGCGGACGCATTGCGAATCGCACGGGCAGCCAGGCGATGTACAGCAACCTGGTGAATCTGCAATCCGGACCGCGCGTGCAAAATGAGACTTTCGAGTTGCACGCTCTGCCGGGCCAGAAGAGCACCCTGGTCGACAGGATCAGCGGCGTGGGCAGCGGCTTCGGCGGCGACCCGGTCAACTTTGCCCGGATGAGCGCATCGAAGGGCAAGCTCTATGACTTCACTGGGACGTTCCGGCGCGATCGCCGGTATTTCGACTACGACCTTTTCGGCAATCCAAATATTCCGAGTGGCCAGTCGATGCCGATCGGAGCTTCCAACGCGCCTACGGGCTCGTTTGCATGGCCGCAGACTCTGCAATCGCCCTTCACGTTCAATACCGTACGGCGCATGACCGATTTCAACATCGTCATAATGCCGCTTTCGACGGTGACTTATAGGATTTCGTATGCCAAGAACCTGATGGAGGGGCCGAGTCTAAGCCCCAGCGGCTATCAGTTTGCGAAGTACAATGCCGTGCTGGAGGAGTATCAACGCAACAACACAGACGACATTACGGGCGACATCGACTGGAAGCCGATCCGGGGCACCCAGCTCAGCTATGAAGAGCAGATCACGCACTACAAGGGCGACTCATTCTTCACGCTGGCACCGAGTTCTCTGATCGCGCAAGAGGCAGACGGAACACCGGTAGCGATCAATGACTTCGACAGCCTGTCGCCTTATGGCATCGGCGCCTGCAATACGGCCAGCATGGGCGCCGCCTACACGAATGCCACGACATACACAATCTTCTCGGCGCCCAACACACCCGGCGGCCTGCCGGTGATCAATCCGGCCTGCGCCGTAGTGACCAGTTATCTGCGTTCGCAGCCGACGCGCGCCATCTTCCCGACCGAGGTGCTTCGCCTGCAAAGCGCGAGCATCGAGAATCTGTCGATCAATGGAAATGTGCGGTTTACCAACGCGAACATGCACCTGCCCAACTACTACGACAGCTATCAGGGATTGAACGGGGCGACGCGCGCGCTGACTTATGTCGGGAATGCGAACGCGATACGCCAGGTTCTTTCCGCCGACTTAGGCGCTCTATGGCAGACCACGAGTAACTTCAGTCTGAGCGACCAGATCAGCTTTTCCACGATGCACCAGCCGGGAACGGTGTTGTTCACCAGTGGGACGACGGTGGCGACGCCCGCCAATCCAAATGAGACCATTACCTACGGTGGCGCACTGAAAACCACGAGCGCGGCCGCTGGGGCCTCGACGTTTGAAGGCAGCCCGGCCATTGGCGCGCCGGGAGCGGGTTATACGGGCCAGTTGTATCTCACCAACAATCTGACGGGCTCATGGGATGTTTCCTCGCGCACCACGCTCTCGCTCACCTACCGCTATCAGGATCACGTTGTTGCGGAGGGTGACCCTCATAACATTCCGCTACCAGTGGGTGCTTCGGTTGGCGGGACGGTAACCATTCACGAGAACGCCGGAGTGTTTACCGCTGCGGTGCGGCCGACCGCGAACTTCGATCTGAATGGTTCAGTGGAAATGGCCTATGCCGACAACGCACTCACGCCGGTGACACCGCGTCAGCTGTGGCACTACAGAGTGCACGCTCGGTATAGACCGAAGCCCTGGGCGACGATCTCGGGCGCATTCAACGATCTGGAGCGGCATAACAACACGAATAACAATCAGGCCGCGGTGACCGCGGGCGACGATCCATACGAGGGACCGCTCGATCATATCGATCGCACCAGGATTGCAAGCATAAGCGGCATATTGCTGCCCAACGAGCACTATGGGCTCGACTTCAGCTATGCCTACACCGATGTCTATACGGCAACCAACATCTGCTTCGACAACGGCGCGCAGAATGCGAGCACGAAGCCGAGTACGTATCCTGGCACGGCCTCGCTCAACAGCAGCGGCGCACCGAATGTCTGCCCTGGCGTATTTACCAGAGGGTCGACGACGCAGCTTGCCGACTGGTTCGGCCGCGATTACATGGATGCGCCGACGCAGTATGGATCGGTGTCGTTCCGGTTGTCTCCGGCTAAGTCGATTCAATCGAATCTCGGTTACCGGATCAGTTCCGTGGATGGAAGCCGGTTCTTCAACGATGCGCGCGACGTGAACGGTTCGCTGGTGTCCACGTATCAATCGCCCTTCGTCAACCTGGCGTTTGCGGTTCATCCCGGATTGACGTTGAAGGCGGAGTACAACTTCTACGGATATGGGGAAGGCGGTCCTTCGGGTCCGCAGGATTGCAGCCTTTCCACTTCTCTAACCTCCGCAGTGGTTCCATGCACTTCGCTGCCGTATCAGACCGGACTGAGCATTTCGCCGGCGGGCGAGACGGCGCCGCGCAACTTCCATGCGAATAACGTGACGCTTGGCGTGCACTACGAGTTCTAACGAGCGGTGAGAGGTGAGATGCTTGTTGCCACGCACCTCATGGCCGGTCTTCGGTCATGGATGCGAGACATGGGGGTCACCAGAACGAAAGGAGCCTCTGTGAATACGAAACTAAAGCTGGCGGGGTGCTTATTTCTTGCCAGCACGATCGGGATGCCGGCGCTGGCGCAATCGGGCGCCGACCTCTACAAAACGAAGTGCCAGATGTGCCATGGGGCAACGGGACTGACGGACTCCGGAGCGGGCAAGGCGATGAAGGTGAAGCCGGTGACCGATCCGGAAGTGAAGAAGATGTCCGAAGCGCAGATGATCGATGCGGTCTCGAAGGGCATGGGCAAGATGCAGCCCTACAAGGACAAGCTGACCGATACGCAGATCAGGGACTCGGTGGCCTACTTCCGCACGCTGATCAAGTAGGCTTGGTGGGAACGCCGATGCGCAAGTGATCGGCGCTGGGGTGATACGAAGTTGATTTGGCTGAACCCGACGGGCCCTGCGGTATCCCCTTAGGGGCTCTTCGGGTTCATCCATGTGCGACGAACGGGGATGGGGTGTGGTTGTGCCTCGAGAGTTGAAGGAGTTTGGAATGACCAAGATCATGCGTTCAATGTTGGTACTGGCGGCGGTTTCAGTAGCCGGTTCCATGGGCTTCGCACAATCAAGTGGCGAAGCGGTATACAAAGCGAATTGCCAGAGCTGTCACGGGACCTCGGGAACGCCGAGCCCCGGGATCGCCAAGATGATGGGCGTGAAAGCGGTGTCCGATCCCGACATCAAAAAGCTGACAGCCGAGCAGGAGTTCGATTCGGTGAAGAACGGGAAAGGCAAGATGAAGCCGTTTGCCAGCAAGCTGACCGATGCCCAAATCAAGGACGCGGTCACGTATTTCCGTAGTTTGAAGTAGGCTTTACGGCCCGCTGCTTTGGCGGCGGGTCACTTCTCTACTCCCCCGGGGGTTTAGGTGGCACCGCTTCAAAGATTCCGTGAAAACTGGGTAAGGCCGGCGCTGTTTTTCGGCAACAACCCCGTCAGTCTGGCTGGAGGCGCGATCACGACCGCCTCCGGCGTGACGATGATCGGCTACTGGCTGGTGGAGCTGATCGGCAGCTCCAGTGCGAATCCTTATCTCGGCATCATCTTCTTTCTGATCCTGCCGGCCTTGTTCATGCTGGGGCTGGCGCTGATTCCGGTCGGCATCTACATCCGGCGCCGCGAACTTCTCAAGGCCGGGAAGATTCCAGCAGCGTTTCCAAAGGTAGATTTCAACGACCGCATCTTTCGGCACGGCGTCGACATTGTGCTGGTGGCGACAATCGTGAACCTGTTGGTGGTCTCGATCGCCAGCTATCGCGGCGCGTCGTATATGGACTCTCCGCAATTCTGCGGCCAGTCGTGCCACGTGATGCACCCGGAGTATGCCGCGTACAAGATTTCGGCCCACTCGCATGTGGCCTGCGTGGAATGCCACATCGGCAGCGGCGTGTCTTCTTACTTCGAGGCGAAGATCAACGGGACGAAGCAGCTTATTGAAGTATCCACGCATCCCTTTGCGCACCTGGCGCCGAAGATCATTCCCGACTACCCCACGCCCATCGAGTCCCCAGTGAAAAATCTGCGCCCCGCGCGCGAGATCTGCGAGGCGTGCCATGCGCCCGCGAAGTTCGTCGGTGAGAAGCTGCTGGTGAAATCAAGCTTTGCCGACGACGCGCAGAACACCGAGACGCAGACCGTAGTGGTGCTGCACCTCGGCGGGCAGGACTCGTTCTCTCACCTGACCGGTATTCACGGCGTGCACCTTGGGCACATCGAGTACATTGCGACCGACCCAACGCGCACGTCGATTCCCTGGGTGGAGCGAACCAATCCCGACGGTTCGAAGAGCACGTATGTGGCCTCGGCATTGAAGGGCGCTACGCCCCAGGGCGAACGCCGAGTGATGGACTGCATCGATTGCCACAATCGCGCGTCGCACACGTTTGTCACTGCGGAAGAAGGGCTCAACCGCGCGATGGCTGACGGAGCTGTGAGTCCGTCGTTGCCGTGGGTGCACAAAGAAGGCCTGGCGCTGCTGAAGGTGAGCTATAAAAGCCAGGACGAAGCGAGTCAGGAGATTCCAGCGGGGCTTGAGGCCTTTTATCGGAGCAGTAGTCCGGACGTGCTGACGACGAAGGCCGACCTGGTGAAGAGAGCCGGGCAGGAACTGGTCACACTCTACAGCCAGAATGTATTCCCTGAGATGAAGGTCACCTGGGGCACGCATCCCAACCACATCGGGCACATGGACTATCCAGGATGTTTCCGCTGCCACGACGGGGATCACAACGCGAAGGATGGCACATCGATCACGCAGGATTGCGCGGCGTGCCACAATCTGCTGGCAGTGGATGAGGCGAAGCCAAAGGTGTTGGGGGACCTTGGCATCCAGTAATCAGAATTCAGGGAAGGTGGGCAATGGGGCGGCCGATGCAGGCCGCCCTTTCTGCGTGCGCTTGCGAATTCATCGCGGCATGGTAGGCTTGCCTTTCGCATTTTTCAGGAGCTGAAACGATGCCGAATGGTCATCAAACGCATTTCAATCTGGTGGCGGCTGCACACGCTGTCATGCTCGAACGGGGCTTCCAACCCGATTTCCCAAAGGGAACGGACCAGCAACTCGCCGCCATCGAGGCGCATCCGGAAACTCCGGCAGCGGCCGGTGCGCAGGACTTGCGCAGCCTGCTATGGTCTTCGATCGACAACGACACGTCCAAAGATCTTGACCAGATCGAGTGGGCCGAGAAGTTGCCCGATGGGCGGGTTCGCGTGCTCGTGGGTGTTGCTGACGTTGACGCGCGCATTGCCAAAGATACCGTGATCGATGGACACGCGCGCAGTGAGACGACGTCGGTGTACACCGGCGTGAAGGTGTTTCCGATGCTGCCGGCGCAGCTGTCGGAAGGCATCACGTCGCTGAACGAGAATGAAGATCGGGTCGCGGTGGTGATCGAGTTTGCGGTCGACGCGAGTGGCGCCTGTTTCGATGGCAAGGCCTATCGCGCTCTGGTGCGCAATCGGGCGCAGCTGGCATACAACAGCGTTGGCGCATGGCTGGAGGGACGTGGTCCCGCTCCTGCCAAGGTGGCAGCGAACGCCGAGCTTGCTGCGCAATTGAAGCTGCAAGACAAAGCCGCGCAATCCATGCTGGGCAATCGTTTCCAGCACGGGGCGCTGGACCTGGAGACAATCGAGACACGGCCGGTGATGTTGCAGGATCAGGCCGTGGAGATAGCGAAGCTGGAGAAGAATCGTGCCACGTCGCTGATCGAGGAGTTCATGGTAGCGGCGAACGGCGTGATCGCCAAGACGTTTGAAGATGCAGATGTGGCGTCGATCCGGCGCATCGTGCGTACGCCAAAGCGCTGGGACCGCATCGTCGAGCTGGCGAACGGACTAGGCACGACGCTGCCTGCGGAGCCGGACTCGAAGGCGCTCAACGATTTTCTGCTCGCGCAAAAGCAGAAAGATCCCGACCACTTTCCCGATCTTTCGCTGGCGGTGGTCAAGCTGATGGGGCCGGGCGAGTATGTGCTGGTGAAGCCCAAGGAAGTGTCGCCGGGGCATTTTGGACTCGCGGTGCAGGACTACACGCACTCGACGGCCCCGAACCGGCGCTTTCCCGATGTCGTGACGCAGAGGCTGTTGAAGGCGTGGCTTGCGAAGCAAACCCCTCCCTACTCTGAGGGCGACCTGGACGCCATCGCACAGCGGTGCACGCTGATGGAGGATGCCGCGCGCAAGGTGGAGCGCGACATGCAGAAACGCATCGCCGCGGTCGTGCTGCATCCGCGCATAGGGCAGAGCTTTCAGGCGATCGTGACGGGCGTGAACAACTACGGCACCTTCGTGCGGACTTTAGACCCGCATGTCGAGGGCATGCTGGTGAATGCGGGCAAGCCGGGCGCGAAGAAGGGCCTGGACGTGGGCGACCGCGTGACGGTGAAGCTGGTTTCCACCGATCCCGAGCGCGGATTTATCGATTTCGCCCTTTAGTTGTGGGCGAGGCTCGAAGAGCGAGGCCGGACCCTATTGCTGCGCGTCTTCGATCCGATGGGGCGGATCGGCATGTGCCGGGGCTTCCAGGGAGGGATCGCCGGGACCGAGCGGTACGAGGACCTCGACGGTTTCCGCGCCGCCCGGCTCATCGATCCAGAGGCAGGCGATCCACCAGATCATGACGGCGAGATATACGACGCTGTTGGCATTGAAGAGATTCTCGCGCAGATTGACGATGTGCTCGTATTCCGCCATGGAGTGCGGTTTAGCTGTTTTGGCGATGATCTGCCAGATGATCTGCACTGCCAGCGTTGCGAGCGAAGCGGTGGAGAGACCGATCATGATGCGCTGCATGTGGGTGCGCCATCCCGCTCGATAGTGGCTGCCGATCGAGACCATCAGAATGCCAAGCAGCACTGTGAGCACGTCGACCAGAAGGCCGCCCTTCTGCGCGAAGAGCTGCAGCAGATTCAGGAACACCATGGTCGTCATCGGCGTGAGGGTCTTCCACGCCGGCCAGTGACCCCAGGTGCCAACGACAATGCCGCCGATGATCAAGAAGGCCAGGATCCAGGCCATTGAGAGCCTGCGGCGCGCAGACCCAAATGCACGGCGAGCCAGCTCCAGGAGCACCAGCATCGACACGATGACCGAGACGTCTGCGAGCACGACGAAGATTTCGCCGAGGGTGAGCTGCGGCAGGCGATTGAAGAGGAGCCGGCTGGCAATGAGACGCAGCGCGACGAGAGCAATGGAGATGGTGAACCAGCGGAAACGCCGCAAGCGGTCGCGGCCCAGCAGCACGACGAGCAGAACGAGATGCGCCGCGAAGGTGAGTGTCCAGATGATCTGGACCGGGGTGAAGTGAAAGTTCAACTCTGGAGTCCTGACCTGGCCGGGGTTGCATCGCGCAGCCGGCCAAAGGCTAGTCTAGGGCATGGGGGCGGGGTATTGGGGGCGAGGCGAGGATGGTGCGCCCGGAGAGATTCGAACTCCCGACCTAATGCTCCGGAGGCATTCGCTCTATCCAGCTGAGCTACGGGCGCACTCTACCAGCATACCGTATTTCGCGATTAAGCCGCTCTAGCCGTTGCTTTCGTCGATTTGCGCGGGGCTGGTCTGACGCTTCGCTCGCAGTTCTTCCATCACGGACTGGATCAGGGTCTTCGCGCCTTCCATACCGCTGAGGACGGCCTGCAGATCGAGCGCGGGCGTGCTGGGGTTGCGGCTGGAGGCGCAGTAGACGCCATGCTGGCCGACGAGAATCAGAGAATCCGTGAGGAGATCGAGGGCCACGGCGAGCCGTCCGCGCTCGAGGCCCATCATGAACTCGTGGCGTTCGAGATCGGCCTTGTGTTCGTCAAATACGCTCATGAGTCCAGCGTACCTGAACCCAGGGACCGGACCCACTCAGGCTCCTTCTACACGTCGAGTTTCCGGAGATAGTCGGCGTCCTCGCGCAGCTCGGCCATGGGATCGCCGACGAACTCCTCCTGCTCGATGAAGTAGTGTTTGAGGCCGGTGGCCACGTGCAGGATGCGGTGATAGTCGGCGACACCCGTGCCCATCACGACCGAATGGAATTTACCGTCGGGCGTCCGCGCCATGTCTTTGACGTGCATCAGTGGGAAACGCTCCGGCGTCTTGCTGAGGTAGGCAACGGGGTCACGCCCGCTGGCCGTCACCCAGCCGCAGTCCATCTCGAAGACTACGAGTTTCGGATCGGTGAGGCGAAGCAATTCATCGTAGACGGTGACGCCATCCTCGACTGCAAACTCCGGGGTGTGATTGTGCACGCCGAAGGTCATGCCGGCCGCCTTCACCTTTTCGCCGACGCGGTTGAATTCGCCGGCAACGTAGCGCCAGTCGTCCAGGGTCGGTTCGCCCTTGGCAGCCGGGTCGCGGTGCACGCCGCCCGAGGAGGAGCAGATGATGTAGTCGAGGCCGAGCGCGTGAGCGTAATCAATCGACTCGTCAAGCTTGGAGCGCAGGATGCTGAGCGTGAGATGCGTGCTGATGCAGCGCAGGCCGGCCTGATCCATGGCATGGCGAAAGTCGGCGGCGGATTTGTTGTAGTAGCCTGCGGCTTCGACCTCGCGGTAGCCGGCAGCGTAGAGCTGGTGGAGGGTGCCGTCGAATTCCTTGGGCAACAGGTTGCGCACCGAGTAGAGCTGCAGGCCGATGGGCTGCTGCAGGGTAGCGGCGGGAAGCAGGCGGGCGCTGGCCACCGCAACGGCGGCGGAAGTTTTCAAGAAATCTCTGCGAGAAGCATGTACCATGCGTGGTCTCTCCGATTAGCTCTTGATGGTTTGGGCCGCGGCGTCCCACGTGGCGACGGCGCGATGGAAGTAGGAGTGGTTGGCCATGTGGCAGGCAACGGCTGCGTTGTTGCCGAAGATCTCGTCTTCGACGACGTGCTCGCGCGTCTCGACGGCGTGGAAGAAGGCGGCGATGTGGTCGGCGGTATCGTCGTAGCCGCGCGGAGCCGCGTAGGTCTCCACTTCGGCGAGTTGCGTAGGCGGTGCGGGATGCGCGGCGCGCCACTCGCTCAGATATTGGCGTTTCGCTTCGGCGGTCCAGCCGTTGAGCGAGTAGCCTTCGGGCTGGGGAGCGTTGTCTTGCGGCGTGACCGTCAGCGTATTGCCGCTGATGACCAGCGTGGCTTCGCTGCCATAGAAAGTGATGGGCTCGCCGGCAGCATTGTTCTGGTTGCAATGCACGTTGACCGTGATTCCGGGATAGTCGTAGAGGGTGGCGAGCAAGTCGGGGTAATCGCGCCCATCGTTGAAATGGGTGAGGCTGCCGGTGGAGTAGGCGCGCGCCGGAACCGCATTGATGCCGCTGACGCATTGAATGCCCGAGAGCAGGTGGACGAACAGGTCGCCCGCGACGCCCTCGCCGTATTCTTTGAAGCAGCGCCAGCGAAAGAAGCGGGCCGCATCGAAGGGAATGGAAGGCGCATCGCGCAGCCAGGTATTCCAGTCGATGGTCGCGGGGCTGGCATCGGGTGCGATGGGGTAGACCCATGCACCGGAAGGCGAGTTGCGGTCGGAGTGGCCCTCGATGTAGCGGACCTGGCCCAGACGGCCGGAGGCGTAGATCTCTGCGGCCTTCCTATAGACGACGTTGCTGACGCGCTGGCTGCCGGCCTGGAAGATGCGCTTGCCGTCCTGCACGGCCTTCACCATGGCGAGGGCATCGGCGACGTTGTGCGACATGGGTTTTTCGCAGTAGACGTCTTTCCCGGCCGCGAGGCAGTCAAGTACCACCCGGCGGTGTTGGAAGTCAGCGACGGCGACGATGATGGCGTCGACATCTTTGCGATCGAGGAGCGGGCGGTAGTCACGCGTGGTGGGCACGTCGGAGCCCCAGGCTTCGACGCCGGCCTTCTGGTGCATATCGTAGAGGTCGGCAATGCCGACCAGTTCGCCAGTGGGAACCATGCGTGCCGAGCGTAGCAGATCGCATCCGCGGATGCCGGTGCCGATTGAGATGAAGCGAGTCTTGCGGCCCGAGGCCGGCGACGATTCTGACGCGAGCACGGCCGGATCAAGAAGGATGGAATGGACCGGGGCGCTTGCGGCAAGCGTTCCTGTGCCGAGTCGAACGAAGTCACGTCGCGTCATGGGATTTGATTTCATTGTTTGCGGGCTCTCCACGTGCCCCGCCATTCTCGCTCTGTGCCAGCGGATGTGTCTACACAATGCGCGTTGCTGAGGGCGTGCAGCAGCAGGTAGGATGCGTGGTGGCGTCGCATGAACTTTGAGTCACACGAAGATGAAGGCGGGCAGGAGCATGGAATCCATGGGGCAGTTCGTGAGAAAGGCTTCCGTTGTGGCTTGGACGGTGCTGGCGGTGGTCGCTGTCGATGCGGCGTATGTTGGTGCCGAAAAACCTGGACCGCATCCTGACCTGGGGCCGAACGTGTTGGTCTTCGACTCTTCGATGGCTTCGAGTGCAATCCAGGAGCAGATCGATAAAGTCTATTCAATCCAGCAGCACAGCGAGTTTGGATCGGCGCGGTCCGCGCTGCTGTTTTTGCCGGGCGAATATCACGTGGATGTACCGGTTGGTTTCTACACCCAGTTGATTGGTCTCGGCGCGACGCCCAATGCAGTGCACATCGTCGGAAATGTCCATTCCGATGCGAGCCTGCCGCATAACAACGCGACGTGTACATTCTGGCGTGCGGCCGAGGGGTTCTCGGTGACTCCGACTGGCGGAACGATGCAATGGGCGGTGTCGCAGGCGGTTCCGTTCCGGCGTATGCATGTGCTGGGCAGCCTGGTGTTGCACCAGAACGGGGGATGGGCCAGCGGCGGATGGATGTCCGATACGGTGGTGGACGGCAATGTGGGCGCAGGTCCGCAACAGCAGTGGATCTCGCGCAACAGCGAGTGGGGCAGTTGGACCGGCGCCAACTGGAACATGGTGTTTGTGGGCGTGCCGCATCCGCCGCAAGGCGAGTGGCCGCGGCCGCCCTACACGAAGGTCGAGTGGACACCGGTGGTTCGCGAGAAGCCCTTTCTCGAAGTGGATGCGAAGGGGAATTGGAATGTACGCGTGCCGGAGTTGCGCAAGGACAGTGTGGGCGTGACGTGGCAAGGCGGAGCGACGCCGGGAAGCTCGATCCCGCTGAGCCGTTTCTACATCGCGCGGGCCGGCATCGACACCGCTGCGACGATGAATGCGCAGCTGGAGAAGGGCAAGAATCTTCTGCTGACGCCCGGAATCTACGACCTGACCGAGCCGATCCAGGTGAATCGGCCGAACACTGTCGTGATGGGGCTGGGATTCGCAACGTTGCATCCGACACACGGGACACCAGCGATGACGACGGCAGATGCGGACGGAATCGAAATTGCAGGGCTGCTGTTCGATGCAGGGCCGGAGAAGTCGCCGGTGCTGCTCGAAGTAGGGCCGGAGCGCAGTAAAGCCGATCATGCAAAGAATCCGGTCGGTCTGCAAGACGTGTTCTTTCGCGTGGGGGGCGCAGGGGTTGGCAAGAGCGAGGTCAATCTGGAGATCAACAGCAACGACACGATTGTGGACCACACCTGGATCTGGCGCGCGGACCATGGGGCAGAGGTGGGCTGGACAAAGAACGTGAGCACAAACGGGCTGGTGGTGAACGGTAACAACGTCACGATCTACGGGCTTTTTGTCGAGCATCATCAGCAGTTCCAGGTGGTCTGGAATGGTGAGCACGGGCGAACGTATTTCTATCAGTCCGAGATTCCTTACGACCCGCCGGATCAGGCGAGCTATACGAGTGCGCCGGGTGTAAAGGGATGGGCGTCGTACAAGGTGGCGGATGGTGTGAAGCAGCACGAGGCGTGGGGTCTTGGTGTCTATAGCGTGTTCCGGCATCCCGATGTGGACCTGACGCGCGCGATGGAGGTGCCGCGCACACCGGGCGTGCGCTTCCATCACATGATCACAGTGGCGCTCGATGACAAGGGCGAGATCTCCAACGTGATCGACGATCAAGGTGGGCCCACACAGCGTCCGCCGCATCGCGTAACGCCAAAGGTGACGGATTTTCCTTAGTGCCGGCGTCTTGCGGCCCTTAAACGTGCTCCGTTCGATCGTGGGAGAATGAAGAGGAAGACGCCATGACGAACGAAGCTGCCGACCGAACGACGCAACCCACCGCAGAAACGCCCGCTGAAGTCACTGCCGAACCGAGCGAGAACTTTGCTGACATCCTCTCTGATTTTGAGCGGACGCATACCCATAAGCCCGAGAGCGGCACACGACAGCTTGAGGGCAGGGTCATCTCGCTTTCGGCTGAACAAGTGTTTATCGATATTGGCTACAAGATGGAAGGCGTGCTGCCACGCACGGCCTTTGACAACGGCGCCGAGGGCGTGAAGGCCGGCGATGTTGTGCTGGTCTCGATCAAAGGGCGCAATGAGGAAGGCTACTACGCGCTGACGCGCTTTAAGGTGGCGCAGCCGCGCGACTGGACTGCGCTGGAAGCGGCCTTTGCCGAAAAGCTCGCGGTGGTGGGTACCGTGACCGGTGTAGTGAAGGGCGGGCTGACGGTCGATGTGGGCGTGCGCGCGTTTATGCCGGCAAGCCGCAGCGGAACCAAAGATGCAGCGGAGTTGGAGAAGCTGGTGGGCACGGAGATCACCTGCCGCATTACGAAGCTCGATGTGACCGATGAAGATGTGGTCGTCGATCGCCGTGTCGTGTTGGAAGAGCAGGCGCGCACTGCAGCGCAGGGCCGATTTGCCGCGATGCAGGAGGGCGGCGTTGTCACTGGCACTGTGCGCAGGCTGATGAGTTACGGAGCGTTTGTCGATATTGGCGGCGTGGACGGTCTGCTGCATGTGAGCGACATGGCGTGGGGTCACGTGAGCAAACCCGAAGACATACTCACTGAAGGCCAGGAAATCAAGGTTCGCATTCTCAAGATCGATCCGGAGACGAAGAAGATTTCGCTTGGATTGAAGCAATTGGAGCCTGAACCATGGGCGAAGGCACCGGAGAAGTATGCGGTCGGGCAGAGGATCACCGGGACGGTAACGCGCCTTGCGGACTTTGGGGCGTTCGTCGAGATCGAGCCGGGAATAGAAGGACTGATTCACATCTCGGAGATGGCGTGGAACAAGAAGGTGCGCCACCCAAGCGACGTGTTGAAGCAAGGCGATCGCGTGGATGCGGCGATTCTGGGGATCAAGCCGGAGGAGAAGAGGATCTCGCTCGGGCTCAAGCAGATGCTTGCCGATCCGTGGGCCGAGGTTTCGCAGAAGTATCCAGCAGGTTCGCAGGTCGAAGGGCCGGTGACGAAGCTGATGAAGTTTGGCGCCTTTGTACAGATTGCCGACGGCATCGAAGGATTGGTTCACATCAGCGAGATCGTTGCCGATCGAAGGTTGAATCATCCGTCAGAGGAGTTGCACGCTGGTCAGGTGGTGAAGGCTGAAGTGCTGGCCATCGATACGGAGAAGCGTCAGATCAAGCTGAGCATGAAGCAGCTGATTCCGACGAGCATCGACGAGTATATCGCCGAGCATAAAGTGGGCGACGTAGTGTCGGGACGCGTGGTCCAGGAGTCCAATGGACGCACGACAGTGGAACTCGGCGAGGGCATCTTCAGTGCTTGCCGGACGCACAGCGGCGGTGCGGCAGACGCGACTTCTGCGGCAAGGACTGCGAGCGCAGAACCCTCTGTCGGCAAGGGGGACTTATCCTCCCTGACGTCGATGCTGCAGGCCCGGTGGAAGGGTAGCGGGTCGGCTCAGGCGGTGAAGCCCGAGCCGCTGCATGCCGGCCAGGTGCGGAGCTTCAAGATCGTCAAGATCGATGCGGGTTCGAAGCAGATCGAATTGGAACCGGCCTAGAGATAAGTTTCGTCGATGTAGCACCAGCGCCAGTCTTCGCCGCGCTCGGCCGATTGAATGATGGGGTGCTGTGTTGAGTGGAAATGCGCGCGCGCGTGGCGGCCGGGAGATGAGTCGCAGCAGCCAACGTGGCCGCACTCCAGGCACATGCGCAAATGCACCCAGGTGGTGCCGTCTCTCAGGCACTCTTCGCATCCCTTCGTGTGGGGTTTGACCTTTTTGACGTGCTCGGCCACGTGTGAACATGCCTTTGCCATTGCCGACCTCCGGATCTGTCCTCTTACATCACCCTATACTGCGCGGCCAGGGCTCGGAATGCCGCGATCTGCGCGGCGACCCATGCCTCATCGTTTCCCAGCTCTTTCGCCATGAGTTGAGCAACCTGTTCGGCCATGGCAATAGCCGCGCCGGCATTGAGGAAGAGCGCGCGTGTGCGACGTGCCAGCACATCCTCGACGGAGCGGGCCATCTCATTGCGTGCGGCCCACACAACTTCCGCGCCGATGATTGGAAGCGCGGGATGCAACTGCCTGGCGAGCTCTGGGTCGCGTGCCAAAGCACGGATCTCCTGCGCATCGGAGCCGTAGACCTGGAGCGGTCCTTCCGCATCGGCGTTTTCCAGATAGCCGTGGATGTGCAGATTGCGTGTAGTGCAGGGCTCTTCGCGCAGACGTCCAAGAGTGATCGCGTGATCGACAGTGTCCTCGGCCATGTGCCGATACGTGGTCCACTTGCCGCCGGTGATGGTGAGCAGGCCAGAGGGATCGACGTGGATCACATGGTCGCGCGGGAGAGCCGACGTTTTGCCATCGCCCTTAACCAGTGGCCGCAAGCCGACGTAGACGGCGAGCACATCGGCGCGCGTGGGCGGCCGCGTGAAGTACCGGCTCGCGGTGTCGAGGACAAATTCGATCTCCTCGTCGAGAGCGCGCGGTTCGAGGCTTGGCGCGTCGACAGGAGTGTCGGTTGTGCCAGCCACGGCGTGGCCGTGCCACGGAATCACGAAGAGGACACGGCCGTCACTCGTGCGCGGGACCATGAGCGCGGTGTCGCCCTTGAGGAACGAGCGATCGAAGACGAGGTGAATGCCCTGGCTGGTGACGAGCAACGGATCCACTGAGCTGTCTGCCATGCGGCGAATCGAGTCGGTGAAGACGCCGGTGGCGTTGACGACAATACGCGCAGGGATGGAGAGCTCTTCGCCCGTTTCTTCATCGCGGGCAATGACGCCGTTGAGGTAGCCTTCGCTGTCGCGCAGGAGGCTGGTTGCCGGGCAGTAGTTGACGAGCGTCGCACCGTGATCGGCTGCGGTCATGGCGAGATGGATGAGAAGGCGCGCATCATCGAACTGGCCATCGTAGTAGATGACGCCGCCGCGCAATTCCTCCGGTTCGAGTGCGGGCAGCAGTTCCAGGGTCTCTTCTTTCGAGAGGACCTTCGATGCTCCGAAGCCGTATTTGCCGGCGAGCAGATCGTAGAGCTTGAGGCCGATGCCGTAGAAGGGCGCCTCCCACCAGGAGTAATTGGGCACAACGAAGGCGAGATCGTGCACCAGGTGGGGCGCGTTCTGGCGAAGCAGGCCGCGCTCTTTCAGCGCTGACATGACAAGCGAGACATTGCCTTGCTCGAGGTAGCGGACACCACCATGGACGAGCTTTGTGCTACGGCTGCTGGTGCCTTTGCCGAAGTCGTGCGCTTCGACGAGCACGACGTCGAGGCCGCGCGCCGCGGCATCGACTGCGACGCCCATGCCGGTTGCTCCACCGCCAATCACGGCGATGTCCCAGGGCTTTTGCTGTGCGGCGCGTTCACGGATGTTGCGCACCATGTCTTCTCTGCGCATCTTGCTCTCCGTTTCTATTCCGTCCAGGCATTGGATCGTTGGACGGCGCGATGCCAAAGCGCTCTGCGTGTAGTGCGGTCGTTGCCATCCATTTTCGGTTCGAAGCGTACATCGTCCTGACGCTTGGAGCGGAGTTCCTCGGGGCTCGGCCAGAATCCTGTCGCAAGTCCGGCGAGATAGGCCGCGCCGAGCGCGGTGGTTTCCGTGACTCGCGGTCGAACGACGGGTATGCCGAGGATATCTGCCTGGAACTGCATCAGGAGATCGTTCACGGCGGCGCCACCGTCGACGCGCAATGCGCCAAGTGGGGCGCTGGTTTCGCTGTGCACGGCTTCGAGCACATCGGCGACCTGGAAGGCAATGCTTTCGAGAGCTGCGCGTGCGATGTGGCCAGGCTTGGTATCGCGGCGCAGGCCTATGAGCAGGCCGCCGGCATGGGGGTCCCAATGTGGCGCGCCGAGACCGACGAAGGCCGGAACGAAGAGCACGCCGTTGGTATCGGGAACGCTTGCAGCGAGGGCTTCAACATCGGCGGAGGAGCCGATAAGCTTGAGGTTGTCGCGCAGCCACTGAACAACCGCGCCGCCGATGAAGACGCTGCCTTCGAGGGCATACTCGAGAGGATGCTGCGCGCTCGCGGCGACTGTGGTGATGAGGCGATGCTTGGACCGTACGAATCCGGTGCCAATGTTCTGCAGCAAAAAGCATCCGGTGCCGTAAGTGTTCTTCGCTTCGCCCGCGCTCCAGCAGAGCTGGCCAAACAGCGCGGCCTGCTGATCACCGGCGATCCCGGCAATGGAAATGTCGCCGAGGCCGAGTGTGGTGGTCACTTCGCCGATCTGCTCGCTCGACCAGACCACCTCGGGCAGAAGGCTCTGCGGGACGTCGAAGATGCGCAGCAAATCGGGATCCCACTCGCCCTTCACGATGTTGTAGAGCAGCGTGCGTGAGGCATTGGTCACATCCGTGACGTGGTGCTGGCCGCTGGTAAGATGCCAGATGAGCCAGCTGTCCACAGTGCCAAAGGCCAGTTCACCATTCTCCGCGCGCGTGCGAGCGCCAGACACATTGTCGAGGATCCACTTGATCTTGGTCGCGGAGAAATAGGGATCGATGACCAGGCCGGTGCGGCTGCTGATCGTCTCTCCCAGCCCCTGTTGCTCCAGAGTTCCACACAGCGAAGCTGTTCGGCGATCCTGCCAGACAATGGCAGGATGAATCGGCTTGCCCGTTGCGCGCTCCCACACGATCACCGTCTCGCGCTGGTTGGTGATGCCGATGGCGGCGACATCGCGCGGGCGCGCACCGGCTTTGCCGAGAACCTCGACGGCGCAGCTCATCTGGCTGGTCAGGATTTCCATGGGATCGTGTTCGACCCACCCGGCCTGCGGATAGAACTGTTCGAATTCGTGCTGGGCTACGGCGACGATTGCGCCGGCCTGATCGAAGAGAATTGCGCGGGAACTGGTTGTCCCCTGGTCGAGCGCGAGGATATACGCCATTGCGTGCCTGCCTTCGGGCACCAGTCAAACACGATGGGCTGGGGCGGAGCAAGGTGCGCGGTGTGAAATCAGTCGGCGAAAGTCGACAGTGGGCAAGTCATACGTAGCAGTCAGCTGGTTACAAACAGATCGACGTATTCGTGGACCGGCATCGCGTCAAGGTGGGCGGGATCGAGCGAGACGTCGAGGATGTGCTGTTGCTGATCTGCGGTAAAGCGCCGCCGCAGGTTGGTTTTGAATTTCTCGATCAGCAGGGGCAGGCCTTCGTCACGACGGCGTCGATGGCCGATTGGATATTCGACTGTTTCATCGAACACGGTGCCATCGTCGAGAACAACACGGAGTGCGTTCGCGATGGAACGCTTGCCGGGATCGTGGTAGTCGGCTGTGAAGCTCGGTTCCTCAACGCAGTTGATTCTGGCGCGGAGAGTATCGATGCGCGGATCGGACGCGATGTCGTCTTCGTAGTCGGCAGCGGTGAGACGGCCAAAGAGAAGCGGTATGGCAACCATGTACTGCACACAATGATCGCGATCTGCGGGATTGGAGAGCGGGCCTTTTTTGTCGATAATGCGGAGGCAGGCTTCGTGGGTGCGGATCGTGATGCTCTTTATGGCTTTGGACGAGAGCCCTCGCCCGTCAAGCTGATTGCGGATCTTCATCGCGGCCTCGACCGCGGTCTGCGCGTGGAATTCCGCTGGATAGCTGATCTTGAACAGCACATTCTCCATGACGTAGGAGCCGTAGGGTCGTTGGAACTTGAACGGCTGTCCGCGAAAGGAGACGTCGAAGAAGCCCCAGGTTTTTGTGGTGAGAACAGAGGGATAGCCCATCTCGCCTGCTTTAACCATGAGGGCAAGGCGAACGGCTCGACTGGTGGCATCACCCGCAGCCCAGCTTTTGCGCGAGCCCGTGTTGGGTGCGTGACGATAAGTACGCAGACTCTGCCCATCGACCCACGCCAGCGAGAGCGCGTTGATGGTCTGCTCGTGCGTTAGCCCGAGCAACTGGCAGACAACTGCGGTGGACGCGACTTTGACCAGGACAACATGATCGAGGCCAACCTTGTTGAAGGAGTTCTCGAGCGCGAGGCAGCCCTGAATTTCGTGGGCCTTGATCATGGCATCCAAGGCCTGCCGCATCCGCAAAGGGGGTCGGCCGTCCGCAGGATTACGCGACAACCAATCGCCGACGGCGAGAATCCCGCCCAGATTGTCGGAGGGATGGCCCCACTCAGCTGCGAGCCATGTGTCGTTGAAGTCGAGCCAGCGAATCATGGCGCCGATGTTGAAGGCGGCCTGGACCGGGTCGAGCTGATAATTTGTTCCGGGCACGCGCGCGCCGTTGGGAACGATAGTGCCAGGAACGATCGGCCCGAGCAGCTTGGTGCAGGCAGGGTATTCGAGTGCTTCGAGACCGCAGCCCAGCGTATCGATCAGGCAATCACGTGCAGTGGCATACGCGAGGTCGCTCTTGATCTCGTAGTCAAGGACGTAGTCCGCAATGTCGGTGAGGACCTTGTCGGGTGCGGGACGTTCGTTGCTGATGTGCGAGGACACGCGATCTCCTGGAGGGCTGCTCAAATCATCTGCGGTCCGGTGAAGAACCTCAAGCACGTTCCGCGATGGGTACGAACCTGACCGGTGCCGGGCCAATGTACACAGCCGATGGGCGAATGATCTTGCCGTCCTCACGCTGCTCGATAACGTGTGCACACCAACCGGCGGTGCGCGCCATGACGAAGAGAGGCGTGAATAGGTCGATCGGAATGCCCATGAGGTGATAGGCGACAGCGCTGTACCAGTCGAGATTGGGGAACATGCGCTTGGTTTCGTGCATCACCTGCTCGATGCGTTCGGCGATCGCAAATAACTGTCGTCCCTCGGCATCAACGGCGAGGCTGCGCGCGATCTCTTTCACGATGTCGCTGCGCGGATCGGCGATGGTGTAGACGGGGTGGCCAAAACCGATGATGACCTCGCGTTCGGCGATGCGGCGGCGGATGTCGGCCTCGGCTTCGTCGGGCGATGCGTAGCCCCGCTGAATCCCAAGTGCGACTTCGTTGGCGCCGCCATGTTTGGGGCCCTTCAGAGCGCCGATGGCGCCCGCAACGCAGGAGTAGAGGTCAGAGCCTGTGCCGGCGATGACGCGCGCAGTAAATGTGGACGCGTTGAATTCGTGCTCGGCATAAAGAATCAAGGACGCGTGCATGGCCGCGGTCCACTCCGCGCTGGGCGAGGAGCCATGGAGCAGATGGAGGAAGTGCGCAGCGATGGAGTCCTCGAAGCGCTCGACTTCGATGCGGCGGCCGTTGCGCGCGTACTGATGCCAATAGAGAAGCATCGATCCGAGGGAAGCCAGCAGCGCGTCGGTCAAGTCGTGAGCGCCTGTCGTATTGTGGTCTTGCGCTTCGGGCAGGACGCAGCCCAGCACCGAGACGCCTGTTCGTAGTACGTCCATGGGGTGTGCGGTGGGCGGCAGCAATTCAAGTGCTTGCTTGACGGATGCGGGGAGACTGCGCATCGGTCGCAGGCGCGCTTTGTAATTGTGCAGCTCTTGCGTCGTCGGGATCTTGCTATGAACGAGCAGATGCGCGACTTCTTCGAATTCGCAATGGGCCGCCAGGTCGTGGATGTCGTAGCCGCGATAGTGGAGGTCGTTGCCGGTATGGCCGACGGTGCAGATAGCCGTGTTGCCCGCGGGCGTACCCGAGAGCGCGACGGACTTTTTGGGCCGGAAAGCTGACGGGTTAGCTTCTTGTGCGTTCAAGGGATCTCCAAGGAGAATGATGCACGATTGCCGGACGAACGATTCAGGTTGTCTTCTTTTCTTTGGCAAACAGTTCGTCGAGCTTCTGCTCGTAGGCATGATAGTCGAGGTAGGTGTAGAGGTCCGCGCGCGATTGCATGAGTGGGACGACGCTCTGCTGTGTTCCTTCGCTTCGGATCGCTTCGTAAACTCGTAGAGCCGCAGCATTCATGGCGCGGTAGGCAGCGCAGCAATAGAGGATTAGGTCGACGCCGGCTTTGGCCAGTTCGTCTCGCGACCAGACAGGAGTCTGGCCGAACTCCGTGATATTTGCGAGGATCGGGACACCGACCGCCTTGCGAAACCTTGTGTACATCGCGAGCTCGGTGACGGCTTCGGCAAAGATCATGTCCGCTCCGGAAGCGACGTAGGCTTGGGCGCGGGCGATGGCGGAGTCCAAACCCTCGGTGGCCAGCGCATCGGTGCGCGCCATGATGACAAAGGCTTCATCGGTGCGTGCGTCGACCGCGACCTTGATGCGATCGACCATCTCTTCGGCCGGTACGATCTCTTTGCCAGGCCGATGGCCGCAGCGTTTGGCGCCGACCTGGTCTTCGAGGTGCACGGCTGCTGCGCCGGCTTTGATCATGGACCGAATGGTACGGGCGATGTTGAAGGCGCTGCCCCAACCGGTGTCGATGTCGACCAGCAGCGGCAAGGAAGACGCGTCGGTGATGCGCCGGACATCGATCAGCACATCGTCCATGGTGCTGATGCCGAGATCGGGAAGGCCGAGGGAGTTGGCCGCTACACCGCCGCCTGAAAGATAGAGCGCCCGAAAGCCCGTGGCCTCGGCGAGTTTAGCCGTGTAGGCGTTGATGGCGCCGGCGACCTGCAGAGGTTTTTCGTCACGCACGGCTGCGCGGAATTTGTAGCCAGCCGATTCTTGGGTGGGAGGTTCCTGCATGCAATGCGCCTTGCGCCGCATCATAGCAGCCATGACAGCGGGAGTGCGCGGCTTTGCGCGGTGTGGTGCGTGGTGCGACAATTCTCGCGGCGAAACCTCTGCTCGTGGAATGGGCTTTGCCGGAGGAGATTCGATATGAAGCGTCTTTTGATGTGTGCCGGCGTCTTGATTGCAGCTACCTGTAGCCTTTCTGCCCAACAGAATCCGCCGGCCAGCCCGCCGGAGACAGCAACGGGAACGATCGCGGGAAAGAACATCACCATCACTTACAACTCGCCACGGGTGAAGGGGCGCGAAGGCCATATCTTTACCAGCGACGGGGCGATTGAGACAGCCCACGGCTCGCAGTACCCAATCTGGCGTGGCGGCGCGAATGCCGCAACGACGCTGATGATCGACGCTGACGTCAAAATCGGGGACCTGGCTGTACCGGCGGGCACCTACACGCTGTTTTTCGATATCTCCAATCCTGACCAGTGGACCCTGATCGTGAACAAGAAGACGGGTGAGTGGGGTTTGGCCCATGACGGCTCGCAAGACCTTGGCCGCGTAAAGATGAAGATGAGCAAGCCGGCTGCGATGGTGGAAGATCTGAACTACACCATCGGCGACGGCAAGATCACGCTGGCGTGGGAGAACCACGAGGCGTCCGTTTCCGTTCACTAGGGAAGCACGTCTGAAGGTGTAGGACGGCGCAGGTTCTATGGTGCTGCCGCCCTGCCGATACAATAGAAATCGAAGGATCACCGCCCCGGAGGCGCACCGTACTTTGCCGCTTTACGAATATCGCTGCACCCAGTGCGGCCATCGCTTCGAGAAGATCCAAGGTTTCAGCTCCGAACCTGAATCGGTGTGCCCGAAGTGCGGCGGTGCGTTGACACGGCCGCTGACGGCGCCTGCCCTCCAATTCAAAGGCGCAGGCTGGTATGTGAACGACTACGCGCCGAAGGCCGCGAGCAGCGCATCGTCCGAGAGCAAACCCGCCGAGTCGGATACGTCGAAGGATTCCAAACCGGCCGCATCTGAGCCAGCGGCGAAGGCATCAACGTCGGAGCCGTCGTCCAGTCCGTCGTCCACGGACTCGGGCTCGAAGTCGTCCACCACGTCGAGTTCGTAAGCTTCAGAGCGCCGCCGAGGGCCGAGCGACGCCCTTCCGGAATCCCCGTAAGATGGTAGCTGGCGATGCCGCTGCTCGATCCCATTCCGTCCCCTGTGGAACATGCCGATCTGGCGGCTTTCGAGTGGGAGCCGCTGCTTGCGTTGGTAGCCGGATTTGCCGCGTCTGCGGCAGGACGGGCGGCGATTCTCGCGTTGCGGCCGTCAAGCGACGCAGAGTGGACTGGGCACCAGCATCGGCTCACCGGCGAAGTGCGGCTCCTGCTCAGCGAGCAAACATCGATTGCACTGGGTGGACTGTTCGATCCCACGGAACTTGCGGCTAAGGCGCGGATTCCCGAGGTTGCGCTGGAGGCAAGCGAGCTGCAAGCTGTCGCACGTTTGGCGAACGACATTGCCGCGTGGCAGGCGTTGCTGCAGTCGCCGCCCGTGCGGCTTGTGGGCAAGCTGCAGGGCCTGTCGGAGATTTCAGCTGGACTAACACAGGGTTTGCGGCCGCTGGCCGATGCGATCGAGCGCAAGATTCAGCCGGATGGAACGCTGACCGACGATGCATCGCCGGAACTCGGGCGAATTCGCCGCGAGCAGGAGCGCCAGCAGAGGGTGATCGAAGAGTCGCTGCGTTCGGCATTGCGCAAGCTGTCGAGCGATGGGGCTACGCAGGACGAAGTCATCACGATTCGCGGGGATCGTTTTGTGATTCCGGTGCGCAGCGAACTCAAGCGGCGCGTGTCGGGTGTGGTGCACGGAGCCAGTTCGTCGGGACAAACCGTGTACGTCGAGCCACTCGAAACCATCGAGCAGAACAACGAACTGGTGCGGCTGCTCGAAGAGGAACAGGCGGAGATTCACCGCATCTTCGTGGCGCTCACGCGGCAGGTCGGCGGCTATTCCGAGGCGCTGGTTGCGGGCGCGCGCGTGCTTGCGCTTGTGGACAGCCTGCTGGCGAGGGCGCGCTTTGCCCGGGAATACAACTGCGTCGAGCCAACACTGACGCACCAGAGGCTGAACCTGACCGACGCTCGCCACCCACTGCTCGAAAAGCATTTGCGCGCGACCGGCGGCCATGCCGTACCGCTGACGTTGGAACTGACTGGGGAGGCGCGGCAGTTGATCATCAGCGGGCCAAATACGGGCGGCAAGACAGTCACTCTCAAAACGACAGCTCTGCTCGCCATGATGGCGCAGGCCGGAATTCCGGTTCCAGCTGAGGCGGCGAGTTTTCCAGTCTTCACCGCGTTTCTCGCGGATATCGGCGATGCGCAGTCGATCGAGGCGGAGCTGTCTACGTTCTCGGCACACATCGTGAACCTGAATCGGCTGTCGCGGCTTGCGGATGCGCGTGCGCTGGTGCTCCTTGATGAACTGGGCTCGGCGACCGACCCCGAGGAGGGTTCGGCATTGGCCGTGGCGGTGGCGAAGTTTTTCCTCGATGCCGGGGCGTGGTCGCTGATTTCGACGCACCACACATCGCTCAAAGTGTACGCCGCGAACACGTCTGGTGTGATGAATGCGGCAGCGGGCGTGGATGAAGTCACGCTAGTCCCGAACTATCATCTGCGGCTGGGCGTGCCGGGCGCTTCGGCGGGAATTCAGACAGCGGAGCGGCTCGGGCTGGACAAGAGTATCGTCGATGCGGCACTCGAACGGTTGGGCTCGCAGCAGGTGGACATCGCGCGCTTCCTGGACAAACTGCACGACGAGGTTGCAGCGCTCGAGTCGGAGAGGAAAAAAGCACGCGAAGAGCAGTACGCGTTGAACCAGGAGCGCAAGAAGCTCGAACGCGAAGGCGATGTGGAGATTCGGAACCGGACACGCGAGCTCGAAGCCAAGCTCGGCTCTCTCTTCAAGGAATTCGAGTTTCAAATGCGCGAGAATGTGCGAGCGGTCGAGGATCGGGCCGCACAACAAAAGCTGTCGAAGGAAGCCGAGCGGCGCATGAACCGCCTCAGGCGCGAGTTTCAAGAAAGCTTCAATCAGACTGTAGTCGCGCATCGGACCGGAGCCGATCAAGGCGATGCGAACGCGCAGCCGCATCTGCTCCGGCATGTCGCGCCGGGTGACCAGGTGCTGCTGAAGTCGATGAACAAGATTGCGACGGTGCAACGCGAGGTGGAGAAGGACGTGTTCGAGGTCGCGCTGGGACCGATCAAGATGCGCGTGCAACGGGGGGATTTGGCTGATCCGCGAGGTTCGGGAGGAGCGGCAAAGGCCGATCCGCTTGGCGCGGCGCGTAAGCAGAAAGGCGTGCATGTTTCGGTGACGAGCGACAGCACAGACGACATGCGCATGGAAATCAACTTGATTGGGCGAACTGTGGACGAGGCGACCGAACAGTTGGAGAAGTATCTCGATCGCGCGTTTCTGGCGGGACTGCCGCGCGTGCGTGTGATTCATGGGCATGGCGCCGGTATTCTGCGCCGCGGAGTGCGCGAGTTTCTGAAGTCGCACCCGCATGTGGCCGGGATCGAAGAGGCGCCGCAGAACGAAGGCGGCATGGGTGCGACGCTGGTGGAGCTGCGGCAGTAGTCGGCTGACACCAGGAAATTGGATCTTCGTGCGGCCATAGTTCGAGCGCGCTTCAATTCCTGGAGGATCTAAGCGATCGGACTTCGAGTTTTTTCGACTGGTGACAATTTCCTAACAATTCGCTCGAGCCTGGCCTCGTATGATCGAGTGCAACCCAAAAGTTGAGGAGATTTGGATGCGCAAGCTGGGACTGATCCTGATGCTGACGATCGCGGCCGCTGTGGCGAGCGCGGAGGCACACAGCATTTATGACTTCACCATGAAATCAATTGATGGGCAGCAAGTAAGCCTGAAGAACTACCACGGCAAGGTGGTGCTGCTGGTCAACGTGGCCAGCAAGTGCGGGTTCACGCCGCAGTATACGGGTCTCGAAGCGGTCTACGAGAAGTACAAGGACCGGGGCCTGGTGATCGTCGGCGTGCCGGCCAACAACTTCGCCCAGCAGGAGCCGGGCACGGACGAAGAGATCAAGAAATTCTGCAGCAACAAGTACAACGTGTCGTTTCCGATGATGTCGAAGGTGTCGGTGCTCGGCGACGACAAGGCGCCGCTCTACCAGTTCCTGACCGACAAGTCGGCGAACCCGGCGGTCGGTGGCGATATCAAGTGGAACTTCACCAAATTCCTTTTCGATCGCAACGGCAACCCGGTGGCGCGGTTTGAGCCCGCAGTCAAGCCGGACTCGCCCGAAGTGACGGCGGCGATCGAGTCGACGTTGAGCAAATAACGACGGAGGAGGCCGCCGCGCCTCCTCTCCGATTCAAGCGATGGACGATCCTCTTAAGACTCAGCTTCATTGGGCAGCCGAACGGGACGACCTCGAGACGGCTGAATCGCTGCTGAACGCAGGCGCGGACATCGAGGCCAGAGCGTCATGGGGTGCAACGCCGCTTGATTGGGCTGCAACCATGGGGAGTATTAAGGTCGCCGACCTGTTGTTGGCGCGCGGCGCCCAGGGGATGGACTTCCTGATGGCAGCGAGCCTCGGGAAGATCGATCTGGTTCGCAAGCAGCTCGATTCGGCCGCGCAGAATCCGCCATTGCGCGGGCGGGCGATTCCCGCGGAGCCCGACGATCACTGGGTAGTGGACTCAGCCCGCATGAAGGGCGATGTCCTCTCCGATGCGTTCTATCGTGCGTGCCGCAACGGTCACACGGAGGTTGCTTCCTTGCTGCTCGAACGGGGGGCCGACGTGAATGCCAAGGGTGTCTTCGGCGGGACCGGCTTGCATTGGTCTGCGATCAACGGGCACCGGCAGACGGTGGAGTTTCTGCTGCTTCATGGCGCCGATTTGACCCTGCGGGACGCGAAATTCGATGCAACGCCGGAGGGCTGGGCAGCCGAGGGCGGGCACGACGAGATTCGCGAGCTGCTCCGTCGCGTTTGAGAGGCTATTGGCTGCGAACATTCGGTGTGCTCGACAAGGTTTCAGGATCGCACCGACAGGCGGGAAGCTGCGCTGAGCGAGAAGGGCTCTCCTGAATTTCCCACATCCCCCACAGAGTTCAGAATTATTCCTTCCTTTTCCTTATTTCATGTATGGTTCTCGCAGTTCCCTCATCCCCAAAATCCGATACCGGACCTCAGGCCTGGAACCCGCTGGAATCATGCTCGACCGGGCGGAGTGCCAAAAGAAAGAGGAGGTTCCCGATGAAGTTTACCCGCGTTCTTGTGTGCGCCGGGGTCGCTGCCGTGTTGTCTGGCGCGTCCATCGCGCAGCAGACATCTCCCGGTTATCACGCTGTGGCCTGTTACAAGCTCAAACCCGACAGCGCACCCGCCTTTCAGAAGTGGACGGCGGACGAGATGAGCAAAGTTGCCCAGGGTCGCATCGACGACGGCGAGATCACCGCCTTTTATCTGCTGCGCGGCGTTTTTCCCAGGGGCGAAGCCGCTGAGTGCGATTACCTGGTTGTGACGTTCTTCCCCAATATGCCGCATGAATTCGGCACGGGACAGGTGGACGCGGCTATCAAGAAGTCCGGGCTCAAGTTTACCGGGGAGGACTATTTCAAGCATCGCGATGCCCTGGTCCGCCTGATGTCCGTTGGGATCTTCCAGAACCAGGCGTTTGTTGGAGGGGCCAAGAAAGGCGACTACTTCCAGGTGAACTACATGAAGGTAGCCATCGAGAATCTCGACGATTGGATCGCTTTCGAGAAGAAGGTATGGCAACCGCTGGCGGAGGCGATGGTGAAGGACGGCAGGGAAGACGGATGGTCTGTGAATGTGGCCGCCATGCCCTTCGGAAGTGACATGCCCTATCAAGGAGTCACGGTAGACGTGTTTCCGAGCCTGGATGCGGCGTTCGCCGAGGACAAGCAATTCGTTGATCGGTTCAAGAAGGTGCACCCCGACATGGAACTCGGAACGACGTTTGAGCGGGTAAATAAGTTAAGGGCACAGGCCGAGGTTCATCTGTATGAACTGGAGGAGTTTGTCGCCGCGCACTAGGGGATCAGGCGGCGGAGAATGCGGGGGCCTCGGAGGGGACTTCGAGACCCCGCAGGGTCAATTGCAAAGAGTCTATTCCCCAATTTGTGTAGTTACTTGCGTTAAAGGGCTAATATATCCAGCCGATAGATTCTTGAGATCCTATATTTACGCAGTATCGCCCTCTTTTTTTGTCGAATCGAAGGACGAGCCTTCACCTCGTTACGCCGACGCAACTGAACTTCGATGCCGAAGTGGGTAAGACTGAAAGGCGTCTTTTCCGGTGGCAGCAAGATCGAAGAACTCGGCGGCCGACTGCGCTGTTCAAGCGCCAAAGATCCGCGTGCATACGCGAAAGAGAGTCCGCCAAACATTGCGGCTCCTGGGTTGTTCTCTTTCCGTGTTGCTGTCCGTTGTTGTGATCGGGCTCTTCGGGAGAGACTCTTCAGGCAACAACGTCATCTGGCTCTCCAACGGCCTGATCCTGGCCTACTTGCTGATTGTTCCGCGTTGGCGAACCGCCCCATATCTCATTGCATCGTTTGCCGGTCTGGTCGCGGGCAGTGCACTGATTCATGAAACCTGGCCGATGAACCTGCTCTACAACGTATTGAACGTTGTAGAAGTGGGGACCGCGGCAGTTCTGCTACGCAAGCGCTCGACCGATCTTCCCCGATTTACCGATGCGGGATACGTCGCTCGCTTCATCCTTTTCGGCGTGATAATCGCTCCTTTTGTTGCCGGAGTTCTCCTGGCACTCTACGCGTGGGTCGTGTGGCACTCTGCACCGATCCCCGTTCTCTTGGGATGGCTAGGCACGGACTGTGTCGGGATCGCAGTGACCGCGCCGGTTTTCGTGGCAATCTTTCAGAATTCGCTACGAATCGCTGCGAAACGACCCTCGCGGTGGGTCTTCGTCATTATCCTGCTCGCGGTCACGTTCGCCGTATTTGGGCAGTCCAGAATCCCGCTGCTGTTTGTCATCTTTCCCTTGATTCTTCTCGTGCAACTCGAACTGGATCTCGGATGGGCGGCGCTGGGGACGATCCTGGTCGCGCTGGTGGGAGCATCGTTCACGGTGCGAGGCATGGGGCCGCTCTCCGGCAGCCTCGGGGTGGCACAAAACCTGCGGCCTCTGGTTCTTCAGCTATTCATCATCTGCGCGGTGGTGATGATGTACTCCGTCTCGCTGGTGCTGCAAAACGAGAAGAGTGTCGAACGGCAACTGAAAGAAACGGTC
>CAZPEZ010000007.1:0-80219 GCA_964585715.1 uncultured Occallatibacter sp. | reverse complement strand
TTACGCGCAATGTGAACTTCGAGACGCGCACCATGGAGACCGAGATCGATGTCGAGAACAAAGACCTCGCCATCGCTCCGGGCATGTATGCCAACACTCTGCTCGAACTCCAAGAGCACGGCAATGTCGTCACGATACCCGTGGAAGCCTTGGTGTTGAAGGGCCGGGAGCAAACAGTCTACGTGCTTGACGGCAGCAATCGCATTCACATCCGCAGCGTTCAGGTGGGTTTGCAAGGACAAAAGCTCGCTGAGATTGTCACCGGACTCAATCCGGGCGACCGTGTCGTGCGCGGCGGGCAGGAGAACTATCACGAAGGAGAACAGGTCGACCCTCTCCTTACTCTCGAACCGGCGTCCGACACCATTCACCAGACCGGCGGCACCATCGACATGAACGCGGGGGAAAAGGAGGGAGACAACTGATGCCGAAGTTTGCGCTTAACTTCCCTTTCTTCATCCTGATGCTGTGCCTGATGGTGGCGCTGGTGGGCGTCGTCAGCGTGTTGAGGATGCCGGTAGACCTGTTCCCCGACATCGACATGCCGGTAGTCGTGGTGGCCACTTTCTATAGCGGTATGCCGCCGCAGCAGATCGAAGCCGACATCACCAATACTTTCGAGCGCTTCTTCACTCTGGCCGCTAATGTGGACCACAGTGAATCGCGTTCGCTCACCGGCGTCAGTCTGATCAAGATTTACTTCAAACCCGGCACGGACCCTAATGCCGCCCTCTCAAACGTGGCCAATCTCGCCATGGCCGACCTGCGCCGCCTTCCTCCCGGCACGTTGCCTCCAGTCGTGCTCGGCCTCACGGCCTCCTCACAGCCCGTCTGCCTCATCACCCTCAAAGGCCAGGGCCTGAACGAAACGCAACTGAAGGACCTGGCGCAGTTCCAGGTGCGCAACCAGATCTCCAACGTTCAGGGCGCTTCGGTACCCCAACCCTACGGAGGCACATATCGCCAGATTCAGGTCTACGTCGATCCCCTGAAGTTGGAGGCGCACAACCTCAGCCTGAACGATGTGGTGGAGGCAGTGAACAATTCCAACCTGATTCTCCCCGCCGGCGATGTGCGTATCGGCTCCAAGGACTACAACATTTATGCCAACAGCCAGTTCCCCGACGCGAAGTCGATGAACGAAATGCCGCTCAAATCGGTGGGCAACTCCTCGGTGCTTGTGGCAGACATCGGTAAAGCCAAGGACGCGGGGGCACTCCAATACAACATCGTGCGCATCGACGGCCAGCGTTCCGTTTATGTCCCGGTCTTCAAGCAGGGCGGCAACTCGAACACCATCACCATCGTGAATGGCATGAAGCAGGCCATCCAGCACCTCGTCGACATCCCCGAATCGCTCAAGACGGCGGTGGTTTTCGATCAGTCCGTCTTCGTCAAGCTGGCTATCAAGGAACTGGTCAACGAGGCCACCATCGGGCTAGTGCTCACCGGGCTCATGATTCTGCTGTTTCTGGGCAGCCCGCGCGCCACGGTTGCGGTCATGCTTTCGGTTCCCCTTTCGGCCGTAGCATGCCTGCTGATGACCAATGCCGTGGGCGGCTCCATCAACACCATGATCCTCGGCGGGCTGGCGCTTGCCTTTTCGCGGCTGATCGACAACGGCGTCGTGGTGCTCGAGAATATCTTCCGCTACATGGAACTCGGCGAACCCCCGCTCCTGGCGGCCGAAAAGGGTGGCACCGAGGTTTCCCTCGCCGTGCTCGCTGCCACGGTAACCACTTCCATCGTTTTCCTTCCCGTGGGAGCGCTCACCGGTGTCAGCAAATACCTCTTTACTCCCCTTGCGCTCGGTGTCGTGTTTTCCATGTTTGCCTCCTACGTGTTTGCGATGGCCGTTGTGCCGCTATTCTGCGCGAAATTCATCCACCCGCACGCACATACAGGCGCAACTCACAGCGAGCAAAAAACGCGTTTCAGATTTCAACGCATCGTGGGCCGATTCAATGACTACTTTCAGCGCATGGTCGATCGCTATGAGACGCTGGTACGCCGTTGTCTGTTGCGGCCCGGAGTGACCATCGCGATCATTCTGGGTGGAGTCGCCATCCTGCTTGCCGGACTCTCTCCTTTCATGGGGCGCGCCTATTTTCCACGCACGGATCCGGGCCAGTTTGTCATCAACCTGCGCATGCCCAGCGGAACGCGGCTGGAAGTGAGCGATCAGTACGTTGCCAGAGTCGAGCAGATCATCCGCCAAACCGTCCCTGCCGCCGATCTCGGAATGATCGTCTCGAACATCGGCGTTTATCCCGACCTCTCCGCTACCTTCACCACGAACGCTTCCATGGATACGGCCTTTGTGCAAACCAGCCTCAAGGAGAGCCACAAAACCGGCAGCTACGAGTACATGCGGCGAGTGCGTGAGCGCCTGTCGCGCGAAATGCCGGAAGTCATGACGTATTTCCAGGCAGGCGGCCTCATCGATGGCGTCATCAACCAGGGATTGCCCGCTCCCATCGATATTCAGGTCGGCTCGAACAACCTGAATGGCGCATACGATCTGGCAAGGCAACTAGCCGCTAAGATCGATGGCGTGCCCGGCGTCGCTGGTGTCTACATTCCGCAGGACCTCAATTATCCCGGCATTGCGCTCAACATTGACCGCGAAAAAGCCAGCCTGATAGGCCTCAGCGCGCGGGATGTCGTCGACAACGTGATTACCGCGATGACCTCGGACGGACAGGTTGCACCGAGCTACTGGATCGATCCTAAGAGCGGCAACAACTATATGGTCACCGTCCAATATGCGAACCGCTTTCTGAACAACATGTCCATGGACGATTTCAGGAGTATCCCGCTGCGCGGCTCCGAGCCCCAGGGCTATCCTCCCCTCGACGAAGCCAGGCAAGCGGCACTGGTCTCGCCGTCGATGTTTACCGGCGACCATAACCGGGGTTACACACCGCTGAGTTCCGTCGCCGATATTCAGCTGATCAATACGCCCACGGAAGTAGATCACTACCAGATTCGCCGCGTTATCGACATCTACGTGGCCACCAAAACCGAGGCCCTGCAGGGAGTTGGTTCCACGATCGACCGGTTGCTGAAGCAGACCAAAACAGACCTAAATACGCGGCTGACTATGCGCGGCTCTGTCGTGAATATGAATGAGGCATTTGAGGAGTTCGGTTTTGGGTTGCTGGTCGCGGTGGCTCTGGTGTACCTCGTGCTAATGGCTCAGTTCACGTCTTTCATTGATCCAGTGATCATCCTCATGGCGATTCCACCAGGGCTCGCCGGCGTCGTGATGATTCTGCTCGTCACGGGTTCAACGCTCAACATTATGTCCTTGATGGGAACCATCATGATGACCGGCATCGTGGTTTCGAACAGCATTCTCATCGTCGATTTCTCCAATCTCCTTCATCGGGAGGGCAGGCCCTTGCTTGAAGCCACCGTGGAAGCCTGCAAGATGCGCCTTCGCCCCATCCTCATGACTTCTCTGGCCACGCTGCTGGGGATGATTCCCATGGCCCTCGGCACAGAGCCGGGCAGCGAGCAGTATGCGCCCCTGGCCCGCGCCATTATTGGCGGACTGGGGCTTTCGGTCATTGTCACAGTGTTTCTGGTCCCCTCTGTGTATCTGGTGATTCATGGCCGGCGCCAACAGAGGCTCGCCGTCGCTGAGGAGTAAATCATGACCCATCAAATAACACTCCACCGGTATTCAGCCTTTTTGGTGTTTGCACAAACAGTGTGTCTATGCGGTTCGCCTTCATGCGTTGCTCAGACACAACAGGCGGCCCCGGCGATGCAGATACAAGCGTCCGCCTCATCGGCGCAGACAACCTCCGCGCCGAGCCTGACCGTTGCTCAAGCCGAGCGGATCGCCATTCGCGATAACCCACGCATCAGCGTCGGCCGCCTGCTGGCCTTGGCCCAGGCGCAGGTGACGCGAGAAGTGCGCTCTGCAGAGATGCCTATGGCGATCGGCAGCCTGACCGCCGCCGATGCGCACGATGGAAGCCGGATCACAGCAGGCTCACTCAACAATCCTTCCATCTACAACCGCGCCGCGGGGGGGCTGACGGTGAGCCAGCTCATTACCGACTTTGGCCGCACACACAACCTGATCCTTAGTGCGCAATCCGGCGCCCACGCGCAATTGGAAAACGAACGCGCCACAGAGCTTGACATTACGCTCACCGTCGATCAAGCCTTCTATCAGGCGCTCACCGCGCAGGCCGTGCTGAAAGTGGCGCATCAGACCGTTGCACAGCGGCAAGCGACGGTCGATCAGGTCGGCGCGCTCACCGCGCAGAAATTACGCTCCGAGCTCGATCTGAGCTTTGCTAATGTGCAACTCTCCCAGGCCAAGTTGCTGCTCCTCGATTCGGAAAACGACGCTCAAGCTGCGATGGCCAGCCTGAACGCGGTGCTTGGCTCAGAGACGAATTCGACCTACACGCTGACG
Organism: uncultured Occallatibacter sp.; assembly: GCA_964585715.1. Lineage (GTDB taxonomy): Bacteria > Acidobacteriota > Terriglobia > Terriglobales > Acidobacteriaceae > Telmatobacter. The sequence goes on along the minus strand of CAZPEZ010000007.1, from coordinate 75,784 downwards.
GACGACGTCAACACCGCTCCCGAGCTCGCACCGCAGGACGCTGAAGCCATGGTGCAAATGGCATTCGAGCATCGGCCGGACCTGGCAGCGCTGAACGACAAGTACAAATCTGCCCAGCAGTTCAGCCGGGCGGAGCGCGACCTGTCGCTGCCTACAGTCTCCGCAATTGCGGCAGCCGGCGGCACACCCGTGCGCGCCGATCAGATCACATCGCCCTGGTACGGAGCAGTCGGAGCCAACGTCGATGTTCCAATCTTTAACGGCTTTCTCTATACCGCTCGCGCAAAAGAAGCCAGGCTTCGCGCAAGTGCTGCTCAGGAACAGATGCGCGACCTGCGCGACACGATTGCCAGTGACGTGCGCATTGCCGTACTTCAGGCACAGGCAGCGTTCCAGCGCATCGGCGTAACACAGGAAATGCTCAACCAGTCCAACCTAGCGCTCGACTTGGCGCAGACCCGCTACAACATCGGCTTGAGCGGAATCGTCGAACTCAGCCAGGCACAGCTGGCGCAAACCGAGGCGGAAATTGCTTACGCCAAGGCGCGCTACGCCTATCAAACAGCAATGGCCGAAATAAGGTTCCAGACAGGCCAGTAGACAGACGCCCACCCCGACAGAACCCCTATCTCGGACGGCGACTGGGCAATAGATCCCTTCATCGGCACCAGGAAAGATCTGCTCTGTGGCAATGGGCCGCCTTCGGGTGGCTCTAGTCGTTCGGGTAGCTTTTCGTCAGCACGGGCGGAGGCTATCGCAGAAGGTGCGGGCCTGGGCCCATCGGTATCGACGACCATCCCAACGCAGCGCGCTCGGGCAAACCAGAGCTTCCCGTCCGTCTACCGCGTGTATTTTTGCGTCACTCCCCAGACTGATTGAGCAATTTTTTGCTCGATATGATTATTTTTATGAACGAAATGATCATTTAAGGCTATATTGATGTCACGTGATCGCAACAATGCTCCGTAGTCGCCCCCTTGGCGCTGGTCACGCCACCCCAAGTACAAGCTGGCAATTCGATAGATTTCGACCGCGTCACTGACCCTAACCTCTTGCAAAGGATGGCCTTTCATGCAGCGATTCCTCATCCGTCGTTTCTTCTGGTTGGCGCTTGTTGCTGCGCTCTGTCCCCATCTCACTTCGGCCCAGACCGTGACTGGGTCGATTGCCGGCGAGGTCTCCGATTCGAGCGGCGCTATCGTTGTGGGTGCGCAGGTGGCAACGCACAATCTCGACACCGGCGTTGAGTCCAAGACAAACACCAATGCCGCTGGCCTCTTCCGCATCGACTTTCTACCGATCGGCCACTACCAGGTCACGATCGTTGCGCCGGGGTTTGTCGCGCAGACCTTGCCCGCCTTCGCACTGGAGGTTCTGCAGACGGCGAACTTCAACGTCAAGCTCTCTGTGAGCGGCTCGGCCACCACTGTCAATGTCTCCGCCTCCGCAGCGCCAATCCTGAATACAGAGAACCCGACGCTCGATGCCACGTTCACCACGAACACCATCCAGAACCTGCCGTTGAACGGTCTCGATTTTTCGACCTTGACTCTCTACATGCCCGGCTCGGTGAATACCGACGGCACAGCGGGCATGAACAACATCGAGCGCAGCACCTCCTTCTATGACCAGGCCAACATCAACGGCAACCGCGAGCAGGCCAACAACTACACCATCGACGGCATCGACATGAACGAGACCTTCAACAACGACATCGCCTACAGCCCCGCACCTGAGGCGCTGCAGGAGATGAAGGTGTTGACGTCGAATTCGCCGGCCGACTACGGCAACGTCGCCGGCGGCGGTGTGGTCAGCGTGCTCAAAAGCGGCACCAACCAGTTCCACGGCTCGGTGTACGGTTACGAGCAGAACGCTGAGTTCAACGCCAACTCGTGGACCAACAAGAATCAGAATCCGATCATTCCCATCAGCCCGTTCGCGCAGTCTCAGTTTGGACTTACGGTGGGTGGGCCCATCAAGCATGACAAGCTCTTTTTCTTCGTTGACTACCTGGGCTCGCGCTACCACAAGGGCGGACTCGGCTCAGCCAGCGTGCTGACGGGGGCGATGCGCAACGGCGATTTCTCTGCGTTGCTTGCCGCCTCTTCTCCGATCCAGCTCTATGACTCGGAGAACAACTTTGCGCCCTATTCAGGGAACCTTGGGGTTCCCATCCTCAACCCGGTCGCGAAGTATCTCATCGCCAATCCGCAGTACTACCCGCTGCCCAATGCCACTCCGACCGATGGGTTGGTGGCGAACGATCTGCAAGGTGCGACGCGCACCTACCGCGCAAACAACCAGGGCGACGTGAAGATCGAGTACGATCCGCGCCCATCGGACAAGATCACCGGATTCACTTCGCTGTCGCGCGCCTATGACGGCACCACTGCCGTATTGCCCATTACGTTCCCCGGCATCAATGTGTATCCCACGCATATTGTGGGTGCAAACTGGGTACACATCTTCACGCCGAATGTCGTCAACTCTGCCCGCGTCGGCTTCACGCGAGTGAACTGGAACCAGGGAATTCCGGGTGATCCGACCGGTCATTTCGGGCTGAATGGAAACAACATCGTCGGCATTCCGTTCGGCGTGCAGCCTTTCGTCGGATTCTCCGATCAGGGCTATGGATCTGGCGCGGCCTTTGGCGGCGGCGGCAGCGCGAGTGATCTGACCGACGTGGGCACGGCAGGTTTTGACGGCAGCGTGATCGACAATACCTACAGTTACATCGAGAACCTGACGTGGCAGAAAGAGAAGCACACCCTGAGCATGGGCGTGCAGGCTCTGCGCTATCAAAACAACTACCCGACGAGTAACAACTTCGGATTCCTGGGCACGATGAACTACACCGGCGCGTTCACCAGCGACACCGCGCAAGCCGATGGTCTGGGCTGGCCGGGCGCCGACTTCGTGCTCGACCGCGTAGGACAGGTGGCTGCGACGTTGGGCAGCGTGCGCGTCGGCCAACGGCAATGGCGTGCGGCTGAATACATTCAGGACGACTACAAAGTCCTTCCCAACCTCACGCTGAATATTGGTCTGCGCTACGAGTACGATGAGCCGTGGATCGAGCAGAACAACAAGACTGCCAACATCAACATCGACACGGGCCAAGTGCTTTACGCCGACCACGTTCCCACAGGCGCCCCCGCTGGCTCCGGCGTCTGCAGCGACCGCGGCTGCTATCAATCGAACTTCCGCCAGTTTATGCCGCGGTTGGGCTTTGACTTCCAGGTCAACGATAAGCTGGTCGTGCGTGCCGGTTACGGCACAACCAGTTTTTATGAAGGCAACTCTTCGAACCAGCGCCTGACTGCGCAGACGCCGTTCATCGAAGGCGTCGCAATCAATGCAGTCTCACCGACGCCGGGCGCCGCAACCGATCCGGGCGGTACCCCAAGGACTGTGGAAGACGGATTCACCGGTCCGGCCAGCGGCTCGGTGACCCAGGTCTATCCGCAAAACCAGCAGCCGGCCTACATCCAGGAGTGGAACCTGACCACCGAGTACGCGCTGACCAACACTGCCTCGCTGCAGGTGGGATATCTCGGCGAGCAGGGACAGCACATCGAAGACTACGGCAACCTTAACCAGTATTTGACACCCGGCGATCCCACGACGGCTCGCTACTACAGCAACCAATACCTTGGCTCGTCGGTTGGCTCGCAGATTCTTATGATCACCGAGTCGCGGGCGATGATGAACTACAACGCACTACAGGCGGTGTTGCGCCAGCGGCTCGATCATGGTCTGGAGTTCACGCTGAACTACACGTACGGCAAGGCGATGACGAATAGCCTGGGCAACTACGCGCTAAACGTTAACGGCTACAGCGGCGCGTTCCAGAACTACTACAACAGCAAAGCAGACTACGGCCCGTCCGGCTACGACGTCACGCATAACTTGTCGTGGACCTCGGTCTACGCACTGCCCGTGGGCCGCAACCAGCTCTATCTGTCGCACGTTAATCGCGCGCTCGATGAAGCGATCGGCGGCTGGAAGATTTCGGTGGCCGGCGTCGCCTACTCCGGCTTCCCTGAAACACTGACCGGCCCGAGCGACAACTCGAACAGCTACGGAGTCTCGCGTCCGAACCAATATCGCAAACTGAAGATCGTGCACCGCAATATCAATCAATGGTTCGGCGACGATCCTTCGGCGCAGCCCTGCACAACGGCCGGTGTCGACAACGGTGTCTGCGCCTTCGGAGCGCCGGCACCCAACACCTTCGGCACGTCGAGCAACGGCGCGGTGCGCGGCCCGGGCTACTTCAACGTGGACTCGTCAGCCTTCAAGGACTTCCACATCACCGAGCATCGAACCTTCAGTTTCCGTTTCGATGCGTTCAACGTGTTCAATATTGTGAGCTACGGGAACCCGGATACGAGCATTACCGATTCGACCTTTGGCCAGATCGCGAGCCAGAACTCGATTCGGTCGGCAGAACGTCACCTGCAGTTCTCGGCTCGGTACACGTTCTAATGCAGGACCGCGGAACGGTCACGCGGCCCTCGCTCGTTTTTGCTTACTCCCGGATTCCTTTATGGAAATTCAGACTTTTCATAGGGAATCCGGCTTTTTGAGGTATAACGGGATTCGTTCATTATGGTGCTAGAAATCTGTGTGGATTCCCTGGCTTCGGCAGTGACGGCCGAAGAGGGAGGGGCGGACCGGATCGAGTTGTGCAGCGATCTGATCGAGGGCGGCATTACTCCCAGTTCCGGCCTCATTCAAGCGGTCCGGTCGAAGATCGATATTCCGGTTTTTGTGATGATCCGCCCACGCGGCGGCGATCTCTATTACTCCGCGCCGGAGTTCGACATCATGGTCTCCGACCTGCTCGAAGCCAAGCGCCTGGGCGCCGACGGCGTTGTGCTTGGACTGCTCACGATCGACGGTCAGGTCGACCTCGAACGGACATCCCGGCTTGTGGAGTTGGCCTACCCTCTGCAGGTCACCTTCCATCGCGCCATCGACATGGCCCCGGACATGGAACGAGCCTGCGAAGACATTGTGAGCACCGGCGCACACCGCATCCTGACTTCCGGGGGTAAGCAGACCGCACAGTTGGGCGCCGAACAGATCGCACGTCTGGTCAAAGTCGCAAACGGGCGAATCGGCGTGATGGTCGGCAGCGGTATTCGAGCCCATAACGTACAGGAGATCGCGCGAGCTACGGGCGCTCAGGAGTTTCACGGTTCGCTTCGCAAGCGTACTCCGAGTCCAGTCACCTATCGCAACTATGCACTTTCAATGGGCGCACAGAAAGACGATGAGTTCTTTCGCTATCAATTGCTCGAGGAGGAAGTTCGTGCCCTTAGAAATGCGCTCGACGATACGGTTCAGCTGGCTGGACGCGGCGAATCCGTACAATAGCGTTATAGCCGCTCTGCACAACCATGTCCGTCAAAACAGATGAACGTGCCAAACAGATTCTTCGTCAGCTTCTGAGCCACGGAAAGACCTCCGTCGAAGATCTCACCACGCTCTTTGGCGCATCGCCCGCGAGCGTGCGCCGCGATCTGGTACGCCTGGAAGAGCGCGGCCTCGTGCATCGCACGCACGGCGGCGCGGTGTTGGCAGAAGCGGCGGTCTATGAGCCATTTCGGTTCGATGCTTCCTTCCAAATTCGTGAAGACCGCTTTGCCGCCGAGAAGCAGCGCATTGCGAGAGCCGCGGCGCAGCTTGTGCAGGATCATGAAACGATCGGCCTGACCGCCGGCACGACTACGACGCAGGTGGCACGCAGCCTGCGTCACCGCAAGAATCTGCACATCATCACCAACGCGGTCAACATCGGCATGGAACTCAGCGGGAGCAAGGGACTGGAAACCATGCTCACCGGCGGCTCGATGCGCTTCACGGATGCCTTCACTCTGATCGGCCCGGCGGCCATCGAGAGCCTCAACGTGGTGGTGATGGATCGGGTGTTTGTCGGTGTTTGCGGTGTGGACCCCGAGCGCGGAGCCACCACGATCGAGGCCGACGAAGCTGCCGTGTTCCGCGCCATGACGCGTCAGGGCAAGCAGGTTATCGTCGTTGCGGACTCCAGCAAAGTGGGCATGGTGAGTCCGGCGGTCATCTGTCCGGTCACCGACATCGACATGCTAATCACGGATGACGGCATCTCCGATGAAGCCGTCAGCGCCTTCTGCAAGAGCGGCATCGAAGTGATCCGAGCGTAGTCAACAAGCCCGGACAGGTAACAGGCGCTGCCGTTCAGGCTTTCGCTCCGCGCGATTCGAAGTAGGCCTCGATCTCTTCGAGCGTCTTCCCCTTGGTCTCCGGCAGGAAAAATGCGACCGTCGCAAGATAGACCAGCGTGAATCCCGCGAAAAGAAAGAAGATCGACGAGTAGCCGTGCTTGCTCACGAATGGCAGGAAAATCGCCGCCAGGGTTGTTGAGACGAGCTGGTTGAGCACGAGGGCCACGCTCATTCCATTGGAGCGAATCCGCGTGGGCATCAGCTCCGAGAGCGCGAGCCAGACACAGACGCCGGGGCCCATCGCATAGCTGGCGACGAAGGCGTAGAGGCCGAGTGCGACCAGAAGTCCGTTGCCGGTGGAAGGCACGGCGCTCACGACGGCCTTCTCTATTCTGAGCGGCGCGAAACGAGCGGCATCGAGACTCGCGAGGGGGTCCTTAAAGAAGGCCTGCACACCGTCCAGCGGAACGGCGCTGGAGCGATCGATGGAAAGCGGCGCCGCAGATGGGTCGTCGGATCGAGTGACGTTGCTGGCTGCGGTGAAGTCGCCATACGAATAGATAACGTCAAGCGAAGCGTGCGCGGGATCGATAGGTGTTGCGGTCTGATTCTGCGCGCTCAGCAGCCGCGCCGCCTGCGCAGGATCAAAGTGCAGATTCAGCGTCTGGTCCTGGGCGACCATGGCCTGGAGGCTCGCCGCGGCATCGATGGAATTCTTCTCTGTCCTGAGAAAGAGCACACCCACATAAATCATCGAGAGGATGATTCCGCTGGTTCCAATCATCAGAAGGAACCGTCGTCCCTTGCGGTCGACGAGTGTCATGCCGACCATGGTCATCAGGAAGTTCACCGTGGTGAATCCGACGTATCCCCAATGAGCCCAGAGGTCGGAGAGACCGCTCTGTAGGAGGATGCCAGTGTTGTAGCCGATGACGGAGTTGATGCCAGTCGCAGTGTTGGTGGCGAGAATGACGCAGGCCAGCAGAAAAGGAACGATGTATTTGCGACGCAAGAGTGAACCCGCGGACTGCGCAACCTGCTTTGCGGCGTCTGTCGCCCTGCTTGCAGTCTGTTCCATCTCATGGATCTCGAGCGTGGCCTGATCGGCAGTGCGCGAGCGCAGAAGAGCGGTGCGCGCCAGTTCGATCTTGCCTCGGCGGAAGAGCCATCGTGGAGACTCGGAGACGAAAAAACAGCCCAGAACGAAGACAGCGCCGGCCGGCAGCGAGACCCAGAAGATTTGCCGCCACGCCTGGTCTTTGTAGTGGAAGAGCGCATCTGGATTGGCAATTCGTTCGACAGCCGCGACGCGGTAGCTGTAATAGATGCCGACCAGAGCCGCGACAACGATGCCTGCGGTCAGAAGCCATTGGAAAACCGCCGTGCCGCGGCCGCGCTGCGAAGCGGTGAGACACTCGGCGAGATAGAGCGGCACAACCACGCCGATGAGTCCGGCGCTCATGCCCTGCAGCAAGCGGCCTAGGAATAGTGGCGTGAAACCCTGTGACAGAGCGATGACGGGAATGCTGACGATGAAGGCTGCGCCGCTGACAATCATCAGTGGCTTGCGACCCATCCAGTCGGCCAAAATGCCGGCAAAGAGAGTGGAGAATACGCTGCCCAGCAGCACCGCCGCAACAATGGTCGACAACTCTCCGGCAGTGAGATGCGACGTGGCCTCAAGGTAGGGATAGGCGCCGCCGATGATGCCGACGTCCACGCCATAGAGCAGGCCGCCGAAGCCCGCAACCATCAAGAGGAGGAAGTTATAGCCGCGTTTTCCCGCGGGGCTGTTTTCTGCGATCGAACCGGAGGTGGGAACAGGCGCTGCAGGCATGCAGTTTGCATTCCTCAAAGAGTTTGACTCCGCCGGGAGAGGGGCGACGGGCGAGATTTAGCGAAGCAGATACAACTTTATTCTATGGGTCTCGGAGTTGTTTGTGGCCGAAGTGTCGATTGAAACTTTGCCGGGTGCACAGTCTGCAGAAGAAAGTGTCGACTCTGTCAGACCGTCGCAGGACTCTTTGCTCCGCGCGCACCCCACAGCGCTCCAGCAGGCGGATCGGCAGGCTTGTCGATGAAGGCGATCCCGGGATACAGACACCGCAGTTCGGCGTGCATCGCTTCGCGCAGAAGAGTGACGCGTTCGAGGACGCTGCCGGTGATGGCGACGGCAGGAGGCATGAACAGGCCAGGCGAAGTGGCCGCCTCGATGCCCCAGATACGCGTAATGACCAGGCTGGCAAGATAAGCCAGATCTGCGCCCCCCTGCTTGATCACTTCCAGAGCGACGGCGTCGCCTTCTTCCGCCGCCGCGGCGAAGAGCGGAGCGAGCTTCGAGTAGTCTGGGCTGGGGCGAGCATTGGCGTGTCCAATCAATGCACCGAGCGAGTCAAGGTGCCAATGCTGCATCGCGAGATCGAGCAGCCGTGTCGGACGCTGTTGATCGATGGCGAGAAATCCGCGGCGGAGTCCTTCGACGCCGATGAAGTGTGCCGAGCCCTGGTCAGCCAGCACTGGCCCCCAGCCTCCAGCAGTCACGATGGTGCCGTCCGCGGCCCGTCCAGCGAGGTTCGATCCCGTGCCTGCCAGCACGAGCACGCCACGCTGACCGTAGAACGCAGCATCGACCGCGATCTCGACGTCGCCAACAATCTCCAGTTCGCCGCCAACGCGCTTGCTGAAGGCCTCACGCAGCCAGTCGGTGACCAGAGCCACCGTATTGCCGGCTGTGCCGATGCGGCAACGCGCGATCGACTCCATCGAAACGCCGCTGATTGCAGTCAGCTGGCGCATTCCCTCGTCGAGGTTGGCCTCGACCGTGCTCGCGTCGGCGCGCATCCGTTTGATGGTGCCGGTGCGCACCCTGGCCAGTTCGCGCGACTCGTCGCCGAGCAGGAATTCTGCCTTGGTGCCGCCGGCATCTACGCCAAGAAAATAAGACATGTCGATTCCTTGTTAGTTTAGAGAATCCCGCAAAATCATTGAGCCTGGGCGAGCACGCCGTTCAAAAGAAAATCGCGCACGCGGGCTGAGACTGCAGCTGAATCGCAGTTCATGATCAGGTGAGCGCATGTCCCCTGTGAGATATAGCTCGGAGCCTGCAGCGCTGCAGCCCAATCGAGGGCGGGCTGCGGATTCACCAGGTGGTCGCGGGCGCTGACGATCACCAGAAAGCGAGCAGTCGTGGCTCTGGCTGCTTCCGCAATGCTGCGGCTGCCGATTACGTCCTGGTGGGTGATGGCCTTCAGCTGGGCGAGACGATCGTTGGCATCGATGGAAAGAGGCGCCTCCGCCTGGGCGAAGAACGCGTTTAGACCTGAAGGCGGAGTGTCCGCATTGCGTTCCTCCGGGCTCGTGACCGTGAGATTGCCGAAGAGATTCGCCAGCTTCAATGGTGGTTCCGAGGTATAGCGACCGCCCTTGAAGTCCGGATCGGAGACAATCGATTCGATCATGATGTGCTTGACTTGCAGGTCGTACGATGTGAGCCGCGGCGTGCCGAGAATAGGGATGGCCAGATCGAAGAAATGTGGATAGTCGACAGCCCAAACGAAGGTCTGCTCTCCACCCATCGAAAGACCGACCACCGCGTGCAGATGCTGCAGATGAAGGACCTCAGTGACGAGGCGGTACTCGGCCTGGACCATGTCGCGTGTGGTGATGGCGGGAAAGTCGGGGCCGTGCTGCGGGACCGGCGTATTCGACGGCGATGAGGAGACTCCATTGCCGAGAGCATCGACCGCGATGCCAAAGAAGCGGCTCGTGTCGACCAGCTGCTGCGCCGACGGCACGTTGCCAAAGAATCCGGTGAGATCGGCTGAGGTCCCGTAGAGCCAGGTGGGCATCAGCACGGCGTTGTCGCCAACAGCGTTGAGTCGACCAAAGGTGCGATACCCGATGCGGCATTCATGGAGGACCTGCCCGCTCTGCAGAGGACAGTCGCCAAGATGAGCGACGCGGAGCTGTCCGTCTGTGGAGTTCTGCGCAGAAACCTGAATCAGAACGAGTAGAAGACTCGCCCCGGCGACAGAGCGGAGAAAAAGTCGGCGGGAATATCTCACTGAGAAAAGTGTACGTTCCATGTCTCGTTGTCGGAGGGAAGCTTGGGTGCTCCTCCAGGGACGAATCCGATCCCTTCTTGCCATGATCGTTTATGAGAAAAACAATCATCGACATGAGAATTTGATGGGGACATTCAGCCCAAACTAATAAAAAATCTGTGCATGGCCTAGAAGGAAGTTGCCTGACGCATGTAGAATCGGTCCGACATGTCGGACAAGATTAACCAGCGCTCCGAACAGATCATCAAGTTTCTGCTGTCGGTTGGGAACGCTTCCGTCGAAGAAATCCTCGCCGTAGCCGGTTCTTCCGCACCCAGCATTCGTCGCGATCTGGCTCGCCTCGAGAACCGCGGACTCATCCGCCGCACGCACGGCGGTGCCACGCTGGTCGAGCCCTTGCTTTACGAGCCCTTTCGTTACGACAGCTCTTTTCTGGCTCGCGAGCAGCGCTTCCAGGTGGAAAAGCGCCGCATCGGCCTGGCGGCTGCCGAACTGGTGCAGCCCAACGAAACCATCGGACTCACCGCAGGCACAACAACCACCCACATCGGCCGTAGTTTGCGCCACAGGGAGAAGATCCAGGTCATCACCAATGCCATCAACATTGGCATGGAGCTGTGCAATCAGCCCGGTGTGCGTACCGTTCTGACCGGCGGCGGTGTGCCCTGGGCCTGGTCTTTTTCTCTCACTGGAAACGCCGCCCTGACTTTCTTGAACGATGTGTACATGGACAAGGTGTTCCTCAGCGTGACCGGTCTTGACTTCGAGCGAGGCGCCACGACGCTCGAAACCGACGAAGCCCTGGTTTATCGCAAGATGGTTAAGCAGGCAAAGCAGGTCATCGTTGTCACAGATTCGAGCAAATTGGGACATGTGAGTCCGGCTTTCATCTGCCCAGCCAGCGACATCCATGTCCTGATCACCAATACAGGCGCTTCGCCTCAGTCTCTGGCGCCGTTCGAACGACAAGGTGTTCGGGTGATTCTGGCCTGAGTCGGCCTTCCTTTGCCCTGACAACTCCTCACTGGTTTGCCTTACGGATCATCGGCTCCAGGACGCTTCTTGCAGCGCTAACTCGCTTATTTAGAACACTTTCCCCCAATCTCACAAGGATCTCACTCGCAGAGGTATGACGCTCACAAGTCGTGCCATTTGAGACGTTTCTGCCCATTGCCGAACTCTGATCTGGCCAAACCAACCCTTCTCAGCTCATCGACTTGATCATTTTCTGCCAATTTGTTCAATTCTCTCTTGCAATTTATGTCCGCTCGCCCTATTGTTTCAGAACGAAGAACAGCCCTGCACTTTTCGCAAAGCGAAGAACGACTCGAATCAGACTTCGATTGCGATCAGGGAGGCCAGAATCTGGCCAGCACTTGCTCCACCTTGGGAGAGAACAGTGATCCGATGCCGGAAAGTTCCATCGCGTCAGCCACAGTCGGGTTGGATGCCGCAGTCCTCGCAACAGCCCAATGCGCGATCGACTGGACCGGACGTGCTCTTTTCTGTAAATCCCAGGGTGAACCGGTTCGACACAAAGCTGCCTGCTCAACACGCTTGAATTCACCCCGTCCAAAACACCCCGCGGTTGGACACCACCGGATTTCAATGAAAGGTGCGTTGGCAATGATTGATTCACTACAGGTCCTACACCAGATCTCCCTTTCGCAACGTCTTCATCCGACCAACGACGGCGCTGGCACGTGGAAGAGCTCCGTACGCAGGTTCGCTCAACTCTTGTGGCTCCTTCCGTTGCTCTTGTCTCCGCTCGCCAGCTCTGCGCAAGAGCTGTCGGCAACCCTCAGTGGAACGGTGACAGATAGCAGTGGAGCGGTGATTCCCCGCGCTGCTGTCACGGTCACACTCAACGGCGTCAATGCGTCCGGCCGTCTCGTGGAGTCGAATGCGTCGGGGTTCTATACGGCAACCAATCTGCCCGCTGGCACCTACAGTGTGAAGGTTGTCGCCCAGGGATTCGAGACCTACGACGGTAAGAACATCGTGCTCGACGTTGCCGAGAAGCACACGTTCAACATCCAGCTCAAAGCCGGTTCTGTGACGACCACCGTGACCGTCGAAGACAATCCTGTTTCGGTCGATACGGAGAGCAGCGCTCAGGCCGGCACCATCTCGAGCCAGCAGGTCGAGGAACTCGAAATCAACAGCCGCAACTTCGAGCAGTTGATCACTCTGCAGCCCGGCGTTGTGAACCAACTCGGCGATGAAGCCAACTCCGGCAGCACGGCCATTTCTGTCAACGGCGCGCGCACGACGGCCAACAACTGGACCGTGGACGGCGCCGACATCAATGACTCCGGCTCCAACGGCACTGCGGTGAGCGAGCCCAGTATGGAAGCCATTCAGGAGATTACCCTCGAAAGGGGCAGCTACGACGCCGGCTATGGACGCTCCGGCGGCGGTCAGGTGCTGGTAGCCACCAAGAGTGGCTCGAGCTCCTTCCACGCCAACGCCTACGAGTACGTCCGCACAACGAATTTCAACGCGAACGACTGGCTCAATAAGCAGAGCCAAATCACGAATGGCCTGCCCAATGAAGCGGGCGTCTATCATCAGAACGTGTACGGCTTCACCTTTGGTGGTCCCATTTACATTCCGAAGGTCTACAACGAGAACAAAAAGAAGACGTTCTTCTTCTGGTCAGAGGACTGGCACAAGATCAATCAAGCCGGCTCCAGCATAACCTTGAACACTCCCACTCCTGACCAACTGGCGGGCAACTTCATCGTTCCGGCGCCCGCTCCGGGAGGCGCTCTCATCGCTCCGCCGGCGCTGCCTGCGGGCGTGTCTCCCAGTTGCGAGACGTTCACCCGCAATGTCGACGGAAGCGGTCAGGGAACCGTCAATGTCAACCAAGCGGGCTGCGTGAGCGCCGATGCACAGGTTTACGTGACCAACGTTTTCGCTCCCAATGCGAACGCATCCGGAGTGGAAGTCGTCAACGTCCCTGCGCAAAGCGATTACCGCGACGATATCGTGCGCATCGACCACTACTTCAACGACAAGGTGCACTTTTATGCGCGCGGCATGAATGACATCATGCCTGTGACCGAGCCGCTCGGCCTGTGGGCGGGGAACAACTTTCCGAAACTAGCCGCCGCTGCGGTCGACTCGCCCGGCAAGAACGTGGTGGGTAACCTCAGCTACGCCATCTCCCCAACCATCGTGAACGAGCTTGAGTTCGTCTACTCGCAAGGAACCTATCACTCCTCGTTCATCGGCTCTCCCTTTGCCGATTCCGCCAGCGCGCTCAGCACGCTGTCACCGCAGACTCAGAAGTATCAGGATCCCTACGGGCGCGTTCCCGGCGTCGCCATCAATAACATCCAGAGCTTCTCCGCCGGCTCCACTCCCTGGAAAGAGCGCAACCTGGATCGCACGTACTTTGACAACCTGTCCATTTCGGCGGGCAAAAATACTCTGCGCTTCGGATTCCAGATTCAGCAGATGCTGAAGAGCGAAAATGCGGTTGCTGGCGAAGCCAACTTCACTTTCACCCAGCAGTACAATCCCTTCACCAACTTCCTGCTCGGCAATGTCTCCACTTATAGCCAGCAGAACGAAGATACGATCCCCGATCTCAACTACTACAACCGCGAGGTCTACGCTCAGGACGACTTCAAGCTCAACAAGAAGCTGACCCTGAACGTTGGCCTCCGCTGGAGCAGCTTCCCATCGGCGACTGACAAGAACAACACTCTCACCAACTTCGATTCGCTACTCTTCAGCGGAGCGGCAGCTCCGGCCATTGATCCTTCGACTGGCAACTTTGTCGCCAACCAGACGCTGGGCGGTGTTGCGCTGATTCCGGCCACCTACGCCAATGGCATCATCTTTCCCACAGGAGCGGCCTGCGCCAAGGCGAAGATCTTCTCCGCGCAGGTACAGTGCTCGCCCTATGGCGGTACCATCAATCCGAACGACAATGCGAACTTCGCGCCACGCATCGGCTTTGCCTACAACCCCGACGGTCGCGGGCTGACCTCCATCCGCGGCGGCTTCGGAATCTTCTACGATCGCCTGCTCAACGGCATCTATGAGCAGAACGCGTTCTACGATCCACCTGTTGTGCAGACGATCACGGTTAACGATGCCTACTTTGACACGGCCGGCGGCGCCGCAGGAGCTGTCAATCTTGGGCCCAACCTTCTCTGGACCACAGGTACTCCGACCTTCCGTGCTCCTAACTATGCCGACTGGAACTTCACTGTGGAGCGCCAGATTCTGCCCACCACGGTTCTTTCCGTGGCGTGGGTAGCGAACGAGTCTCGTCATCTCCTGGGCGAGTACGACGGCAACCAGCCTACGGCGGCGGCCAGAGCGGCAGCGCCTGCAGGGACCGACGTCAACGCCATCCGTCCTTTCTTGGGCTACAGCTACATGCGCACAAAGTCGCCCATCTTCACGAGCAACTACAACGCGCTTCAGCTCGACTTCACCCACCGGTCGAGGGACCTGACCTTCAACCTGGCCTACACCTGGTCCAAGGTCCTAAGCACCAACTCGAATGACCGCGGCACTGCCGCCACCAACACGTATGACCTGAGGCAGGACTACGGTCCGACGACGTTCAACACGCCGCAGGTGCTGATCTTCAACTACGTCTATACCCTTCCGTTCTACAGGAACCAGGTGGACGGAGTAGGTAGACTGCTAGGCGGCTGGGAGCTGTCCGGTATCACCTCACTGATGTCCGGCTCCAGCTTCTCTCTCATTCAGTCCGAAGATCCATTCGCGACAACGTATGGGGGACGCGGCCTGGGCATCGGCATCGTTGACCCCGACAATGCCTCTCTCGTCACGCAGACCAGCGCGGTGCACATGACCAAGAAGCCCGGACAGTGGTTTACTCCCGGCTCGTTCACTCAGACTGTCGGCGGGTTCAGCACCCTGGGGCCGGGTTCGCTTCTTGGGCCTGGAATCGACAAGTGGGATATGGCTCTGGCCAAGAACACTGCGATTGCCGAACATGTGAGCTTCCAGCTCAGAGTTGAGGCATTCAATATATTCAACCATCCGATCTTCGGAAGCCCCAGCTCGAGCGGTCTCGGCGGCACCAGCGGCATCAGCAATAATATCGACGCATCTAACTTCGGGGCGGTCACTTCTGACCACGAACCCCGCATCCTGCAGATGGGCGGAAAGATCCGCTTCTAGATCTTTCTCTTCTTTCTCAAAGGCCGGAGCATTCGCTCCGGCCTTTTACTTTTGAGTCGAAGAAAGCTCATCTATTCTGATCCGCAGGTGCGGCCGGTGTGGCCGAACCACTGTCGGATGCGCTCTTCTGCTGCGGGACGATAGACATAATCTTGAGGAGCCGCTCATCGGCAGTCTTGTTCAGGCTTTTGGATTTCTCAATTTCAGCTTTCGCTTCGGAGGTCTTTCCCATAGAACGGTAGAGTTGGCCCAGCCGCCAATGAGCCTTCACATCGTCGGGCTTAAGAGCAGCTGCTTCCATTAGCTCATGCAGCGCAGCCTCACGCTGGCCAGTTTCTTCATCGAGAATGCCCAGATCGAGATGTCCCATGGAATTGACGGAATCGATTCTGACAACTTTCTCGAGCAGCGGGCGGGCGCGTTCCAGTTGGTTCATTTGAAGCTCGGCATCGGCCAAATACAGCATAGCCAGAGCGTGCTCTGGAACGTTGTCGAGCTCGGCCTGAAGCTCCTGCGCGGCCTCCTCGCTGTGGCCTTGCGTCCACAAGAGATAGCCCAGCGCGAAGTGCACATTCGGCTGCTTGGGATCGGCCTGGACGGCGGCCCGTAACTCCCGGATGGCTTCTACGGGTTCTTTCATTTCATCCAGCGCCTCTCCGGCCAGCATGTGAGCCTCGGCAGAGTCAGGATTTAGAGACATAATCCGGTGAAATTCGTCGAGGACACATTGGTATTGGTTGGATAACAGACAACTGTGTGCCAGAGTCAGAAGCAGCGAAAGATTCTGTGCGTCGCGATCCGCCGCCTGTTTCAGATATGGAGTCGCTGCCGAAAACTCCGCCAGCCCATAGTGCGACATACCGATCAGAATCGTCAGCCGCTGCGCCTCCTCTGAACCAGGCGGCTCAGTTTTGAGCAAAGGCTTGAACTGCTGAAGAGCTTCTGTGTATTCGCCCGCTTTGAAGTACGCAAGACCAAGGTTGAAACGCAAGCGAGGCATCTCTGGATTGCGGGCCATCGCCTTCTTGTACCAGGCAATGGCTTCTGCGTAGTGCTGTTGCTTCGCTTCGAGCAGGCCCAACTCGGCCAGCGGCTCGGGCCTTCCCGGATACTGCTTTGCCAACGCCTTCCAGGCAGCCTCGGCTTCCGCGATCTTTCCCTCTCGCTCCAGCGCCATTGCAGCCTGTCGCGGGTCTTCCTGCGCACACGCTGCTCCTTGCCAAGCCGCAGCGGCAATGGCCAGTGCAACACAGAGCCCGCACTCGATTCGAAGACGCATCGGTACTATGTCCTGTTCTCAGAAGAAGGTCTGTACTATGTCCACTACATCGTAGGCAGCATTTACCACCGCGAGTGTGCGCCACTTGTCAAATGTCAGGCACGGATGCGCAATGTCGAACCCGATCATGTCGCCAACCCGCACGTCATCGCCCGAGGCAATCTGCAGAAACGCATGCTGGTCCATCATTTTGGTCACGCTCCAGTGCGGCGGCGCCGGCTTAGGATTCGCATTCCCGCGCCGAAAGTGCAGCGCTGGAACCGGCAGCCCCGAGTCGAATGCCGCATCACGCTTGCCCATGCCGACGATCGCTTTTTCTTCCTCGGGGATCGACTGCACGTAGGCCCAAACCTGCAATGCCGGCACCAGCCCCGACTTCATCTCGCGCGCAATCGGGTTACGCTCCAGGATCTTCGTCTGGGCCTCGCGGTACGCGCCCACATCGTGCGTCAGATAGCAGCCGGGTCGCAGCACAAGTTCAGCAGCGTCGCCGAATCCAGCCGTCGAAAACACATCCGCCACAACGTCGTACCATGCCGATCCGGCTCCAGTCAGAATCGCGGGGCTGCGGTCGAACCGCTTCTCCGTGAGCAGGCTCCGCATGATGTCAATAGCATGGCCAAGAAAACTCCGTATCGACGTCTCGTCCGCGAGGACACCTTCGTAAACCTCGACACCACTGAGGGCGACCGAACTCCGCCATTTCACGATGGCTTGCAGCAATGCTTCAAGCTGCGCATCATCCCGCACGCCCGCCCGACCCCCTGCCACGCCGATCTCCAACAGGACATTAAGCCGCAGCCCCAGTGCGCTGAAGTACCGGCCAACCTGCTCCACCTGCTCCGCAGAATCCACCAGGCAGTAGTACTCGAAGTTCGGGTCGCGCAGCAGCCGCCCGACGATGGCCATATTCTCCTTGCCGACCAGCTGATTCGCCATCAGAACGCGCCGGACACCGTGCGCATGAGCCACGTGGGTCTGATGTGCCGTCGCGAGTGTAATGCCCCAGGCTCCCGACTGCAGCTGCATCTCAAATAGAACCGGCGCCATCGTCGTCTTGCCATGTGGTGCGAGCTTCATCCCGTATGCCGCGATGAAGCGTTGCATCCAGCTAAGATTGTGCTCGAGTTTTTCCTGGTACAAGACCGCGGCCGGAAGGCTCAGGTCCTCGCGCAAGAGGCTCCATCCGAGAGACGCGATCTTGCCTGCCCCTGTTGGGCGCTCCAGTGCCCCGAGCCCCTTGTTCAGCGGCGAAATCGCCTCATCCACCGCCGGGATTGTGCCCTGCTGATTCATCTCTTCGACCATCTCCAATATCGACAAACCGTGCGCATTTCCTGCACAAACACGCGTTAGAAATAGTCTATAGTTTGAATCAGCGCGATGCCGAACTGCGACACTCTTATCCGGAACGCACTCGTGTTCGACGGTAGCGGCGAGGAACCTCAACTCCTCGATGTTGCGCTCGACCAAGGCCGGATTTCTGCAGTTGGCCCGGCGCTTTCGCACCACTCATCCCAGATCGTCGACGCAGGCGCGCTCGCCCTCGCGCCCGGCTTCATCGATGTACACACGCACGACGACCTCTACGTCCTGCAGAACCCGGCCATGCTGCCAAAGCTTACGCAGGGGGTCACCACCGTCATCGTCGGCAACTGCGGCATCAGTGCCTCGCCTGTGCGGCTGAAAGGTACCCTCCCCGACCCGATGAACCTGCTCGGAGCCTCCGGCGACTTTCGCTACCCAACTTTTACCTCCTATATTGATGCGATCCGCGCCGCCCAGCCCGCGGTAAATGTCAGTGTCCTCATCGGCCACACGACCCTGCGCAACAACCATCTGGATCGCCTCGACCGCGCCGCAACCTCTACTGAGATTGCCGCGATGCGCGCCGAGTTGGCCGACGCGCTTGCCGCTGGCGCGCTCGGCCTCAGCACGGGCCTGGCATACGCATCGGCACGCTCTGCCACCACGGACGAAGTTCTGGGCCTCGCTGAGCCACTCGCGGAGGCGGGCGCTCTCTACACGACGCACATGCGCACCGAGACCGACGCGATCCTCGATGCGATGGAAGAAAGCTTCACGATCGGACGCAAGAGCCGCGTGCCGGTTGTGATCTCGCATTTGAAATGCGCCGGCATCGCCAACTGGGGCCGCGCCAATGAAGTTCTCCATACCCTCGACAGCGCTCGCTCGACGCAGTTGGCAGCTTGCGATTGCTACCCCTACGCCGCGGGATCCAGCACCCTCGACTTGGGCCAGGTTGATCCTCGCATCGAAATCACCATCACTTGGAGTGACCCGCATCCTCAAGTAGGCGGCCGCTCTCTTGCTTCCATCGCCGAACGTTGGCAGGTGACGCAACTTGAAGCGGCGCGACGGCTGCAGCCCGCCGGCGCAATCTATCACAGCATCTCTGAGGCCGACATGCGCCGTATCCTCGCGCATCCTGCAACCATGATCGGCTCCGATGGCCTGCCGCAGGATCCGCGCCCCCATCCGCGTCTCTGGGGAACCTTCCCTCGCGTGCTTGGCCGCTACAGCCGCGACGAGAAGCTCCTTTCTCTACCTGCTGCGGTCCGCAAGATGACCGCAATGCCCGCACAGCGCTTCGGTCTTGCGGAGCGTGGCTGGGTTCGCCCCGGTTTCCATGCCGATCTCGTACTCTTCGATCCCGCAACGATTCTCGACACGGCAACCTTCGCCGATCCCATGCGTCCCGCGCAAGGCATTCATAGCGTCTGGGTTAATGGAACAGTCACCTACACGGCGGCTGGCGCCACAGGCGAACGCCCCGGACAGTTCCTTCCGCGTGCTCGCACAAGCTGGATTCAATAACTGAACAAAGGAACAACATGACCATCAAGCGTTATGGAGTGGAAGGCGGCAAGGGCACGGGGGGTCAGGATCTGCCTTTTGCGCGCGCGGTCGAAGCACATGGTTGGCTCTATGTTTCAGGCCAGGTGCCCATGGTGAACGGGGAACTGGTTGCCGGCAATGTGACCGTGCAGGCACATCAGGCCATCAAGAATCTACTCGCCGTTCTGAACGAAGCCGGCTATGGCCCCGAGCATGTCGTGCGCTGTGGCGTCTGGCTCGACGATCCGCGTGATTTCTCTTCGTTCAATTCAGTCTTCAAACAGTATTTCGGCGACCATCCGCCTGCCCGCTCCTGCGTCGTCTCCAGCATGGTCGTCGACTGCAAGGTCGAGATCGATTGCGTTGCCTACAAGCCCCGCACGACATAACACTCTTCCTTTTTTGCGCACGCTGCACTCAGAGAACTTCAGGAAGCCAGCGACCATGGTTGATCCTCACAGCATCTTCTTGCTTGCCGCCACGCTCGCCGCGGTCGTTTGTCTCATCGTGCTCATCGCGGTCTTTAAGCTCAACCCATTCATCACGCTCTTTCTCGTCTCGCTGGGGCTGGCCATCGGCATCGGTATGCCGCCCGCCTCGGTGATGCATTCCTTTGAGAGTGGGATGGGTGCGACCCTCGGCCACATCGCCATCGTCGTCGCCCTCGGCACCATGCTGGGAAAGATGATGGCCGAGTCCGGCGGTGCCGATCAAATTGCACAAACGCTGATCGGCTTCTTCGGCGAAAAGCGGGTGCACTGGGCCATGATGGTCATCGGCCTCGTCGTCGGCTTGCCCGCGTTCTTCGAGGTGGGCTTCGTCCTGCTCATCCCCATCGCCTTCACCGTCGCCCGTCGCACGCAGACCTCGCTCCTCCTCGTCGGCATTCCCATGGTGGCCGGGCTTTCGGTCGTGCACGGGCTCGTCCCGCCGCATCCCGCTGCACTGCTCGCCGTCACCATCTATAAGGCCGACGTTGGCCGCACGATCCTCTACGCGCTGCTGATTGGCCTGCCCACCGCCGTTCTTGCAGGCCCACTCTTTGCCAAGTTCATCGCACCACGAGTCCCGTTGCCGAGCGACAATCCGATGGCCGCCGAGTTTGTCGAGCATGGAGCCGAGCGCAGCCTGCCAGGGTTTGGCCTTACGCTATTCACCATTCTGCTGCCTGTCTTCCTCATGCTCATCGGCAGTTGGGCGGACTCAATCGCCGCGTCCGGCAGCATCATGAATCAAGCTCTGCATCTTGCCGGCAACGACGACATGGCCCTGCTGATCGGCGTCCTGCTCAGCTTCTTCACGCTGGGCCGGCTGCGCGGTTTTACGCGCGACACTATCCTGCGTTTCTCCAACGAATGCCTCGCTCCCACCGCGACGATCACTCTTCTAGTCGGTGCTGGAGGAGGTTTCGGCAGAGTCCTGCAGGATAGCGGCGTCTCGCATGCCATCGTTCACATCGCTCTGTCGATCCACGTGCCGCTCTTGCTTCTGGCGTGGACGCTGGCCGCCTTGATGCGCCTTGCCACAGGCTCGGCCACCGTCGCCATGAGCACCGCGGCAGGCATCGTTGCCCCCATTGCGCTTCACTCCACTGGCGTTCGACCCGAACTGCTCGCCATCGCCACCGGTGCCGGCTCGCTCATCTTCTCGCATGTCAACGATGGAGGCTTCTGGCTCGTCAAAGAGTACTTCAACATGAGTGTGGCCGAAACCCTCAAAACATGGTCGATTTGCGAGACGATCATTGCGGTTGCCGCGTTGCTCTTCACCCTGACCGCGTCGGTCGTGCTCTAGAGCAGCCAGTGCGGGCCGGCCCCTAACTGACCAAATACGCGAGTAGCCGCACCTGCGGACAACAAACAAGATTGCATTGCACCGTGATCGGAACGCAACATCCACGTTCCATGCTCAGGAGCGCGGATGAATGAAGTAAACGAGCCCGAGGTAGTCGTCGCTCAGAAAGAAGCGGTCCGGCCCGACGCGCAGGATCCCGCAAGGACGGCCGTGCACTATCGCCTTACCGTTGACGACCGTAAGAAACCCAGTAATGAAATCGCGTGGATTGCGATCGGCTGGCGAGAAGCGCACGACACGATAGCCCGTGCCAATGTGTGGATGGCTCGCCCCATGCAACGAGACGAGAAAGCTCCGACGCAACGAAACGTCGGCGTCCCCGAAGTATTCAAATCCAAGCGGCGAACTATGTGCGGCGAATGTCGTGTAGGCCGCAGGAACCTCCTCGCAGGAGCGAAGCGGTTCAGGCTGCTGACCGAGCGGTGCATTGGGGTCAGCCCCGACCACGTGTCCTCCGCCCGCAGCAAGATTCGTTCCTGCTGCGGCGACGCCGGCCTGCTTGCCATAGACAGAGTCGTCCGCCGGAACTTCGGCAATCTTATGCTCGTCGTCGAGCGCGGGCAGCGGCGTCGCGTCGTGCACCGGCGTTCCGTGTGCGAAATAGCAGGTGGGCCAGCCGTAGTTCCGCGGCGAGGTCGATGCCGTGTCGATGGCAAAGAACGTATCCTCGGGGAGTCGATCGCCCAGATGATCGTCCCCCATATTCGTCGCAAACAGCGCGCCATCGAGCGCGGGCACCTCATGGAGATCGACGGCATTGCGCATACCTTGCGCTAGAACGGAAGGATTCTTGCCGTCCGGGTCCATACTGACGATCGCCGCGCGCAACACTTCATGCTCCTGGCAGTAATTGCAGGACGAACCGCTCGCCACAACAATGCGAGTGGCACCGTGCGCCTGCGCGACGGCCACTGTACGGGTGAGGTGCCAGCCGCCGTATTTGTAGCTGAGGCCGTAGTCGGGAAAACGGATCAACGTCTCGGGCTCGGAGTGCGGCGCTGCGGCACCAGCGTCGTACTCGTAGCGGACGAGTTTGTCGGTCAGAGCCAGATAGAGCCAGCTCTGTTTCGTTGACGGATCCGTCCAGAAGGCGAGACTGTTGGGATTGCGCAGATGATCGAGATAGTGAATAACCCGGGTAAAGCGATGCGTCTTCTCGTCCCAGCCATCGAGGACGAATACAGAGCCCAGCCGGTTGTCGCTGAGGTCGTGCATGCCAGTGACGAAGATACGTCCGTCTGGCGATTGCGCGAAGAAGCGGACGCGGCGCAGACCACTGGCCGCAACGTGGATGTCGAGTTCGTTGGGAAGGGTGAGAGTGATCGACTTACCCGGCGCATAGGTTAGCGTGTGCGGCGTCTGCGCGGCCGAAGACGAGCATCCTGTTGCGCACAGAACCAATCCCAGTGCAAGGCGATCGAACGACTGCGGCATCTTGTGAAGTTAGACGTTTCCGAGACCGTTAAGCAGACTTGCGCTTCGCGGTTGTCTTCGCGGGCGCCTTCACAAGGCCGATGCCGCGGCGTGCTGCGGCAGGTTCCTTCTCGCTCTTCGGCGGCTTCTTGGTCGCGCGCTTCGTCGCAACGTCGCTGCCCAGACTCTGGCGTAAAGCGTCCATAAGATTGACCACGTTGCCGCGATTGGCCGTCGGTTCTTCATCCCTTGGTGCGGGCTGCTGATTCACCTTGGCCTCAACAAGTTCCTTGACGGCGACTTCATAGCCATCTTCGAATTTGTTCAGATCGAACTTCGCGGACCGCTTAGCAATCAAGGTCTCGGCCAGTTGTAGCGAGTCCTCATTGATCTCCGCCGGCTTGATATCCCGGAAGTACTCTTCCTGGTTGCGCAGTTCATACGCATAGCGCAGGGTGTAGCCGATCATGCCGCGGCTGCCCTCCGCAGGCTTTACGGCAATGATGTGCTCGCGGCCGGAAAAGGCGACCTTGCCGATGGCAGCCTTGCCGGTTTTCACCAGGGCCTCGCGCACCGTGGCAAATGCTTCGGCCTGCGCGTCATTCTCCGGTGTAATGAAGTACGGCTTGTCAATGAACTCGGGGTTAATCTCGTCGACGTCGACAAACTGCGAGACCTCGATGGTGTGCTTCGACGGAACCCGCAGATTTTCAAGTTCGCTGGGCTCGATGATTACGTACTGGCCCTTGCGGTACTCGTAGCCTTTGACTATCTCGTCTTTCTGCACCACCGCCGCTTCCTCTGCGTCTACGCTGCTCTCGAGCACCTTCTGGTGGCGAACACGCTCGCCGGTGCTGCGGCTGATCTGGTGGAAGCTGATGCGGCTCTTGCTTTCGGTCGCAACGTAGAGGCTGACGCCGAAAGAGACAAGCGAGATCTGGATGGGCCCTGACCAGTATGGACGCGCCATGGGGAAAACTCCTGTGACAGGTTTGATTCAACCATGAGATCGGCGAGATGTCCATTGAAATGAACGGCTTGAGGTTCGTCATCCCTTCGCCTTTAGTACCCAAAGGACGGGCTGTGAGATCATACGCCATCGGAATCTATGCGTACCGAGTCATCTTCTGGAGCCGTCGTTTGGGGCGATGAGACGGCCACTCCCACATCGAAAAACTTCCCTGCAGTGCGTTGTCCGCGGTCATTGGTCTGCCTGTTCGGCCTTGCCTTTGTGCTCGTTGCGGGCTGCACGAGCGGAAGCAAGAGTTCTTCTCCTCCGGCTACTGTCTACACGCTGACGGTCGGCTCGGCGAGTCCCGCTTCCGGCGTGTCGATTAGCGTGTCCCCGGCAGACAACAACGGCGCAGGCAATGGAGTGACTTCCTTTACGCGCAGTTACGCGGCAGGAACGACGGTGACGCTCACCGCTCCGTCTTCGGCCGGCGGCAACGTCTTCTCTTCCTGGTCCGGATGCACATCGACATCGAACTCCAACGTCTGCGCTGTCGTGATGAGTTCCAGCGCGAAAGTCACTGCGATGTTCAGTTCGGCATCGATTAGCTCTATCGCCGTTTCGCCGAATGCGGCGACGATCGGCACACAAGTGCAATTCACGGCCACCGTCACGGGGACAGGCAGCTTCAGCAATGCAGTTACCTGGTCAGTCGCCGCTCCAAACGGCAGCGCACTGAGCCCGGGGACAATCGATTCGACCGGCCTCTACACAACGCCGTATCCAGCGCCGCCAACCGTCACGGTGACTGCAACCAGCACGCAGGATACAACCAGGAGCGGCAGTGCAGTCGTAACTCTGAGCCCACCGGCTGTGGCTCCAGGCCCGGTGCTCACGGTCGATGCCGCCAACCAGACGCACGCGATTAGCTCGGACATCTACGGAATGAATGCCTACGCGTTGACTACAACAACAGCCAAGGGCGCGAATATTCCAATCGTTCGATGGGGTGGCGACAACACCTCGCGCTACAACTACCAGCTCAAAGCGACAAACAGTGCGAGCGACTACTACTTCGAGAATCAGAATGGCGCCCCTGGGATTTGGCCCAGCGGGTACTTCAACGACCTGGTGACAAGCGCCGAAGGCGCTGGGGCGAAGACGCTCGGCACCGTGCCTGTGCTCGGATGGGTTGCAAAAGATACTGCCTCGTGCAGTTATCCCATCGCGACGTATCCCAATCAACAGTCGATTGACGCAACGCGCGGTTGCGGGAATGGTGTTTATCCCAACGGCGTGAACGGCTGCACAAGCTCCGGAGGATGCAATATTACGGGCGTCAACGCGACAACAACGAGCGTTGCGCAGGGTCCGCCGTGGGTGGGCGCCTGGATCGCGTCGCTCGTAAGCACATTCGGTACGGCGGCCAGCGGCGGCGTGGCGGTTTATGACCTGGATAACGAGCCGACATGGTGGGACGCATTGCATCGCGATGTACATCCTTCTCCCGCGACCTATGACGAAGTGACGAACAACGGCATTGCGACGGCGCTCGCAATCAAGCAGGCGGATGCGACCGCCGCGGTGAGCGGGCCGGTTGTCGACTATTGGTGGGATTACTTCTACTCAAAGAAAGATATCGAGTCAGGCTGGAGCAGCGGCCCGTGCTATCAGCCATGGAGCAGCCCCATCGACCGAACTGCGCATGGCGGCGTGCCGTTCATCGAGTACTACCTGCAGCAATTCAAAGGGGCTGAGACAACGAACGGGAAGCGGCTGCTGGACTACCTCGATCTGCACACCTACTTCGCTGCCGATTACAACGGAGTCTCTGTAGCGTTCGCCACCGCTGGGGACACCGGAGAACAGCAGGCTCGGCTCAATTCGACGCGCGTGTTCTGGGATCCGACCTACACCGATCCGAATTACGCGCAGCCAAACTACACCACGGACTCCAACTACACGAGCAGTTGCAATCCGCCCGCTCAGGCTCCGCAGTTGATCCGCATGATGAAGACCTGGGTGGCAAACGATTACCCAGGAACGAAGACGGCCATCACCGAATACAACTGGGGCGGGCAGGAGCATATCAATGGCGCGCTGGCACAGGCAGACATTCTCGGCATCTTTGGCCGCGAGGGCCTCGATCTGGGCACGCTGTGGGGCCCGCCCGATCCCAGCGCGCAGGTTCCGGGATTGATGGCCTTCGAGGTCTATCGCAACTACGATGGAAAGAATTCTGCCTTCGGCGACACGGCTCTCGCCTCAACCAGCGCCGACCAGAGCCAGCTCTCCGTCTATGGTGCCCTGCGCAGTGCAGACAACGCGATCACGATCGTCGCGATCAACAAGACCTACGGAGACCTGACAGCGACTGTGTCCCTCGCAAACCTTGCATCGACGAGCACAACCGCGCAGGCATGGCTCTACAGCAGCGCCAACCTCGCTGCGATCGTCGCCCAACCCGCGGTCGCGATCGCACCACCAGCGTCCGGCAGCACAACGAGCACAATCGCGACAACCTTTCCGGCGCAATCGATCACATTGCTGGTGGCGCCGAACTAGCGCAGCTCAGGCTACCGTGAGTGCAGCAACTTCGTAGCTCTCGATCGAAGGGATCGTGAACTCGATCGTGTCGCCTGCCGCATGGAACGGGACAGTTCGCTCGGCACGCAGCAACTCCACGCGCGCAATGCGTTTGCCGGCAGGCAAGCGGAAGCTCACCTTCTGTTCGCCGATGGGATAAAACTCGCGCACCCAGCCCCGATGCACGTTGGGATTCGTGTAATTCAATATATGGATCGCGAAACCCGGTTCGGTCGCCCAGCCAAAGGCCTCAACGAAGCCCTTACCTTCGATACGGAGCGGTACCGTCTCCCCCGCCACCCAGCGAATTGAATTCTGTAGGAGCTGACTCAAATCGGTGTGGCCCGAGAGCCACATCGTGGCTTCGATGTTGCCGGGGATATAGACTAGTCGGCTCTTGCCGACGTCGCGCACGACGATCGCCGACTCGTTCGTCCGCGACGTCGGCGGATAGGAAAGCTCAGGTGGATACGCCACGTAACCAGGCACAACCGAGAGTATCGGATTCTCGACCGGCGCCAGCGGTACACGGAACTCCGAGCCTGGAATCCAATGCGTGTCGTTGAACCCCGCAACGATCTCATGTTGGCGTTCGATGCGCGCGAGATAGGGATTGGCATTCCCATGCCGGCCAATCACTGCGCCGGCCGAATGGATCCCGAACACATCCGCAAGCCCGAAGTCCGAGCGGCGTTCGTTGCGCTCGGTATACATGCTGGTCTCGAACGTCGCAAGAAGCGAGCCACCCCGATCGACGTACACGCGCAACTGCCGGCATTGCTCGTCGCTGAGAAGTGCTATATTGGGCAAGATCAGAGCCGAGTATTTCTCGATTCGCTCCAACTGCAGGCGATCTTCGTGCACGAAATCGAAGAGGAATCTTCCTTCGAGCAACGCGTAGTAGATCGCATCGATGGTCTGCTGCATTGACGCTTTGTACGGCGCCTTGTAGAAGAGCTGTGTGCGTTGCCCAAACACCACGCCGATGTTCGCAATGCTCGCTTTGTTGACGAAGTGCCCGTCGTGGCGTGCAGTCCAATCAAAGAAGTCGCGACCGATCTTCTTCCAGCGCAGATCTTCGCCCAGCCCCGTTTCTCCTCCGATGACGTGGTAGTAAGGCACGAGACCGCTCGCCAACGTTTGCTCGAACCAGGACTGTGCCTCGGCCGGCGTCTTCGTCACTTGGCGCCAGCGGATTGGCCCGGTAGACCACGCGCCGGTGATGTTGGTCGCCATCTTGCCGTCGAGCACCGCGTTGCACACACGCCCCTGTTGCGCCGCGCCCCAGATCGGCTCGTCCTGTCCGCCTCGGCCTTGATTGTCGGCCTGGAACCAGTGGCAGTTTTCGCCCAGTTGCGCAAGGTTCGGCGTCGCGTGAATTCCGCCGCCCATGTTGAGGAAATAGAAGCTCTCGGCCTTCTTCTCCTGCGCAATCGAGTTGTAGAGCTTCCACAGATCTGTCACGCGCTGGTTGAACTTGCCCCAGTAGGCCGGCGTATGAGGAGCTGGAAGCTCGCGGCAGATCTTGCAAAAGCAAACCGGTAGCGTGAACGAGGGCCAGCCATTCGAGTAGTGGGCGTCGACATCGTAACGGCTCATCACCTCGCGCATCACCGCCGGAAAGTAGTCCGTCATGTACGTCGAGAACATGCAGGTCTGGAACAGTTCTGGAGTGTCCGGCGTCTCGAGCGGCTGCCCTGCCTCGTCGCGCATGAACCACTCAGGATGCGCGGCGAGAGCTTCGGCCCAGTTCAGGTCGGGACTGTAGCGCGCAACGGTGCGCATGCCGCGCTTCTTTGCCGCTTCGAAGAGTTCGCCGAAGAAATCGCGGCCGTTCAAGTACTTTCCGTGGCGATGAAACGGGACCTTGCTCGGGTAGTAGGCAAGGATGCCAGTGACGCTGATGTAGACAGCGCCGGCTTTCACGCTCGACCAGTAGTCGGCCCAGCCCTCTATGTCAAATACCGCCGGATCACGCTCAGTGAAGTTGGTCTGGCCGATGCGGCGCAGCTTCCGCTGCCAGGGAATCCTTGGATCGGCGGATAAGGGAGTCTCCGGCAAGCTCCCGGCGTGCGCGAGGTTCACGGCAGCGGCGCTCTGCGCCAGGGGTACAACCGCCAGTCCTGTCTTCAGGAATTCGCGCCGGTTGATCATCGCAATGGGCCCTCCTCAGCGAAGCCAGTGTAAGCTGCCTGGGCCAGAACCCTGACACTCGAGCCCAAGGACGACAGCGCCAGCGGGCGAAGCCGCCCCAATGGCTGGATTGACCAGACCCCGCAAAACCAGTAAACTACCTTAGTTTGGCGATTCCTGCCTGTCGCCCTGGAGCGTGACGCTCGCCCTGCTGGTTGGCGCTTGAGTGTTCTGCCGAGGCGCAGAAGTTTCCGCCCGAGCTAGTTTCTTGTGATTGAGCGCACTGTTTTGCGTGCCGCTCTGGAGGGTTTATGTACGCGGTGATTCGCACTGGTGGCAAGCAATACCGGGTCGCTCCCGGCGATGTGGTCAAGATTGAAAGCATTCCGTCGGAGAAGCAGACGGTGGAGTTCAGCGATGTGCTGGCCGTCTCAGGCGAGCCCGGATCAGTCACCAAGCCGTCGACGGCAAAGGTGACTGCCGAAGTGCTCAAGGAAGGCCGCGGCGACAAGATTCTGGTGTTCCACCTCAAGCGCAAGAAGCAGTACAAGAAGCTGCAGGGACATCGGCAGAACTTTACCGAGGTGCGCATCAAGGCCATCGAGGCCGACGGCGTGACCTACACCGCGAAGTAAAGCGGACAGAACATCCGAAGGGGATTGAGCAATGGCACATAAAAAAGGTGGCGGCAGTTCAACAAACGGACGCGATTCGAATGCACAACGGCTCGGTGTGAAGGCCTTCGCCGGCGAGCTTGTCACGGGTGGTTCGATCATCATTCGGCAGCGCGGCACCAAGATCAAGGCAGGCGTAAACGTGGGGCGCGGGTCCGATGACACCTTGTTTGCCAAGGTCAGCGGGCGCGTCAAGTTCTCCGACCACGGCAATCGCGGGCGGTTCGCGTCGGTCGAGCCTATCGCAGAGTAATTTCGAGTTAGATCGCAAAAGAAGAGGCCACGGCAATCGCCGTGGCCTCTTCCTTTGCGATCCTGCCGCTGTTTGGATTCTCAGAAGAAACCCTAATCCCAGCCCGGTCTCGCTTCTGAGAATC
The DNA here is from genome assembly GCA_964585715.1 of uncultured Occallatibacter sp. Classification (GTDB taxonomy): domain Bacteria; phylum Acidobacteriota; class Terriglobia; order Terriglobales; family Acidobacteriaceae; genus Telmatobacter. Next base: position 46,206 of record CAZPEZ010000007.1, on the reverse strand, counting down.
CAAACAGCCATGGTTTCAAATCAAAGGCCCTGTCGTCTGACGACAGGGCCTTTGATTTGAAACCGACTACACCGACCTACGACTTCGACTCGCTGCCCCGCAGGCTCGTCCGGGTCAGCACCTTGTCCACCACCTTCTCCACATCGGTGAGGAAGAAGCTGTTGGCCGGCTGCTGCACGGCAACCTTGGTGCCGTGGCCCAGGGCTGCGGCAATCTCGTTCCAGCGATAGATCGTCGAGTTCGCCGCCAGCACCACCGGCTTGCGCGCTGGTTCGGGCAGAGCGGTGTACACAACCCAGACCCCGAGCGTTAACAGGATCAGGGATTCATTCAGAAACTGCAGCGGCGAAGTCAGTGAGGTATTTCGCGACCAGAACGACGACAGGATAAAGTCGTTGGCCGAGAGCAGACCGAAGCCGACCGCGATCCCAAACGCTTTATCGCGCCCCGAAAGATGCAGCGCATTCATGCTCAGGCAGAGGAAGGCCACCAGGCACAACTCGAGGATGCTGACCGAGCGCATCAGGGCATAGGCCACATCGGGAATGATCAGCGCTCCGCGGTGCGAGAAAGGCAGCGTCGTCATGCTTACGATCAGCGAAGCCAGCGTCGCCCAGCGGAACACCACCGTGCCGAGCTTCATCAGGCCGGCAAAAGAAGAGAGAACGGAACGAAAGACTTCAATACAGATGAAGAAGAGAGAAATCGCGCTTGCGATGTACACCCCCCAGTAGGAGTAGAAGTACATCGGGAAAAAGACGTCCTGCCGAACCAACGGCTGCGCCTGGATGAAGAGCAGGCCCAACAGAATCGGCATGGAGCCGACCCGGAGGAGCAGATACGAATGCATCGCGGGAAAGCGGCGATGAAGCCCTTTGGACCAGAAGAGAAAACCGAGTACCGCCCAGAGCAGGAACTCCCCCGTGCTCATCAGCGACATCGCAGTATTCAAAGGCATAGGCGTCCCTTCGTCCTGAGAGTTCTCCCAGAATATCGCCTATAGCCCTCGCTTGAAAGGCCACCCGAACCAAGGCAGTAGCACTTTAGTGCTAAAAACGAATGCTACTTACCGGTCGCAGGACAACCCATTCCTGGTCCACAACCTGGAGACGGAAGGCTTGACGTCGCCGAGAGATGACTCACCGTGACAGCAGATGTGGACGATGAAAACGAAGCTGCGGTCGCACCGGCAACAATTGCAGCAAGCGCAAAGATCCGAACGGCCAGTTGCATAGTTGGTTACCCCTGAACCAAAAGCAATTGACAAAAACTGCGGGTCGCTGAACACCAAGGATCGTAGTGGGATCTCGCAGTTAAGTCTACCCCTTTCAGTAACTTTCAATAGTCCCCAGTGCAAGAGTACTACAGTAACATATCACGATGGTAATCCAGCTGCAAGTAATCGCTTGAGGCGTAACTTTCCCCCGTGCCCGCCCTCCCTCTTTTCCTCGTTTCTACATGGTAAAATTAGGACAGTAGAATTGACTCAAAGCCCACGTATTTCAAGCGGTTAATCCTTGCCCCAAATCCCGTCAGAGAGCGATCGGCACCCTCACCTTCGTGCACCAGGAAGCGAAAACCTCGCGAACGGAACCCCCCCCATGGCGACCTTTGCAGCTGAAACTATGACCGATAACGGCAACTACACAGGCGAAAACATCAAGATTCTCGAAGGGTTGGAGGCCGTCCGCCTTCGTCCCGCGATGTACATTGGCTCGACCGGCGAGATGGGTTTGCACCACCTTGTGTACGAGGTCGTCGACAACTCCGTCGATGAAGCCCTTGCCGGCTACGCCAAAAAGATCGACGTCATCATCCACGTCGACAACTCCATCACCGTGATCGATGACGGCCGTGGCATCCCTACCGACATGAAGACTCTGCCTAACGGCGAGAAGATGTCCTCCGTCGAGGTGGTGCTCACCAAGCTGCACGCGGGCGGCAAGTTCGATGCCTCTACCTACAAAGTCTCCGGAGGCCTGCACGGCGTGGGCGTGAGCTGCGTCAACGCTCTCTCGCAGGAGTTCAACGTCGAGATTTGGCGCGACAACCACACCTGGGAGATGGATTTCAGCTGTGGCATTCCAACCACTGAGCTGCGCCAGACCGGCACCAGCAAGAGACGCGGGACGAAGGTCCATTTCCTCCCCGACAAGACCATCTTCACCACCACCGAGTACAACTATGACACGCTGGCGCAGAGGCTGCGCGAACTGGCTTTCCTGAACAAGGGACTCGAGATCACGCTGACTGACGAGCGCACCGCCGACTCAAAGACTGGCGAGTCGAAGCGCGCCGAGTTCAAGTACGCCGGCGGCATCGCCGAATTCGTAAAGCACTTGAACAAAGGCAAGTCCGTCCTCCACGACAAGCCGATCATGATGGAAGCGACGCGCGACAAGGTCGAGATCGAGATCGCCCTGCAATACAACGACAGCTACTCCGAGACCGTCTTCAGCTTCGCCAACAACATCAACACCGTCGACGGCGGCTCGCATCTCTCCGGCTTCCGCGCGGCTCTCACCCGCACCATCAACTTCATCGGCCAGCAAATGGGCCTGTTCAAAGACATGAAGGAATCGCTCTCGGGCGACGACGTCCGCGAAGGCCTGGTGGCCGTCGTCAGCGTCAAGCTTTCGCAGCCGCAGTTCGAGGGCCAAACCAAGGGCAAGCTCAACTCCGACATCGCCGGCACCGTGCAGGCCTTCGTCAACGAGCGCCTCGGCGCATTCCTCGAGCAGAACGTTCCCACCGCCAAGCGCATCATCAACAAAGCCATTGAAGCCGCTCGCGCCCGCGAAGCTGCCCGTAAAGCGCGCGATCTCACTCGCCGCAAGGGTGCGCTCGACGGCGGCGGCCTGCCGGGCAAACTGGCCGACTGCAGTGAACGCGATCCAGATCGCTGCGAACTCTACCTCGTCGAGGGCGAGAGCGCCGGCGGAACGGCTAAGCAGGGTCGTAATCGCCGCTTCCAGGCGATTCTGCCCCTGAAAGGCAAGATTCTCAACGTCGAAAAAGCGCGCTACGACAAGATGCTCGGGCACGAAGAAATTCGCGCCATGATCACCGCGCTCGGCACCGGTATCGGCAAAGACGACTTCGACCCCGCCAAGCTCCGCTACGGCAAAATCATCCTGATGACCGACGCCGACGTCGACGGCTCGCACATCCGCACGCTGCTGCTCACGTTCTTCTTCCGCCACATGACGGAGCTGATCAAGCGCGACAACGTCTTCATCGCGCAGCCGCCCCTCTACAAGATCAAGAAGGGCAAGTTCGAGCAGTACATCAAGGACGATCACGAATTCGTGAAGGTGATGGTGAAGCGCGCCGCTGAAGGCACCGTCATCCGTCATGGTGAAAACGCCAGCAGGATCGAGGGCTCGGACCGCGTACGCTTCATGAGCACGCTCGGCGAGTACCTCGGCTTCGTCGACAAGGTGGACAAGCGCCTGCGCAACGAGGCCCTGACCGAGCTCCTGGCCCGCACCGAACTGACTCACCGTACCGACTTCGCCTCGAAGCAAGGTAGCAGCGCGGCGCCGGAAAAGCTGGTCGATCTGCACAAGCAGCTCAAAGAGCTGTCCGACGAGTTCGGCTTCAAGAGACTGGACAAGCCCCTCGAAGACGAAGAGCATCACACCTGGTCGGTCACCTTCGTCGACTCGCAGGGCGCCGAGCGCAAGATCGATTGGACGCTCGCCTCGAGTCCGGAGTTCCGCCAGATGATGGCGAAGTACAACCAGATCAAGAACTATCTCGAGCCGCCCTTCCTGATCGAATTTATTACCAAACAGGCAGCGGCAGCAGAGGAAGAAGAAACCGAGGTCGAAGGCGGAACAGATGCCAAGCCCGAGACCAAGGCCGCGAAATCCTCGAAGATTCCTCGGGAGCCTGTAGAAAAGCAGACCGCCCGCGAACTCTTCGAGTACATCGTCGAGCAGGGCAAGAAAGACTACCAGGTCCAGCGCTACAAGGGTCTGGGGGAGATGACCGCTCCCCAGCTCTGGGAAACGACTATGGATCCCGAACGCCGCACTCTGCTGCAGGTCAAGCTCGAAGATCTCGCGGAAACCGAAAGCATCTTCACTACGCTCATGGGCGAGGATGTCGAGGCGCGCCGCAAATTCATCGAAGACAACGCGCTCGACGTGAAGAACCTGGACATCTAGCTGCTCAAACTACAACTACCGGCATTCGCGGCAGAGAGCGAGCCCCGCGGCCTGGACATTAGACTCGTGGGGCTTTCGTTGCATCCAGCAGCGACTGCCACCCAGTCTTGCTCATCTTCAGCTTCCGGCCATTCGATAGCAGGACCCACCCATCGCTGCGGCCTTCGCGCAGAATCTCGCGCACCTGATCGATATTCACAATCGCGGAGCGATGCACGCGGACGAACTTGCGCGGATCGAGCGTTTCGGCAAGCTGCTTGATCGTCTCGCGCAGCATCAGGTTTCTCGATCCCGCATGAATGCAGGAATAGTAGTCCGCGGCTTCGATCCACTCGATCTCATCCACGTTGACGAACGAATCCTTCGCCGCGTTGGGCACCACAAGCCTTTTGGGATACTCCTTGCGCTCCACTGCACCCGAGCCCAGCGCCGCCAGCATCGACTTCAACTGCTCCTGGGTCATCAGCGCCTCGCGTGAGGCAATGCGCTCCTTCACGCGCAGCAGTGCAGACTTGAGCCGTGCCGGTTCAACTGGCTTCGTAAGGTAGTCGAGTGCATGCACATCGAACGCCTTCACCGCATAGTGATTGTGCGCCGTGACGAAGACAGTGACTGGCATGTGCGCCGCACCAATCTGTTCGACCACATCGAACCCATTGCTGCCCGGCATTTCGATGTCGAGGAAGAGCACATCGTGCCGCTTCTGCTTGAGAGCAGCGACGACCTCGCGGCCATTGCGGCACTCGCCAGCAATATCGATCTCGCCGTCCTCGGCCAGCAGCATCCGCAACCGCTCGCGCGCGAGGGGCTCGTCGTCGGCGATCAGCGCGCTCAGCCGCATTCACCCTCGTTCGTAAGGAATCGCAATTGCCACTTCGAATCCGCCTGCCGCCAGCGGCTCTGCCCGCATTGCGTAGTCATCTTGATAAAAGTGCGCAAGCCGATCGCGGGTGTTTCTGAGACCGATGCCGTTGCCGGGCTTGGCGCGGCCGTTGCGGCTGGCCCCGGTGTCCCGCACTTGAAGCCGGAGCAGATTGCCATCGCGGCGCGCGATCGCTTCCACCACGCCCTCGCTCTCGCAATGCGCAATGCCGTGACGAATCGCGTTCTCCACAATTGGCTGCAGCAGGAAACACGGCACGAGACTGTCGAGCGCTGCTGGCTCCACCTTGATCTCGATGCGTAGGCGGTCTGCGAAGCGCACCTGCTCAATTGCCAGATAGTTCTCGACAACCTCCAACTCTTCCGACAGCCGCACCTTCTCTGGAGTCGTTCTCTTCAGCGTGCTTTTCAGGATCGTATTCAAGTGCTCCAGCATCTCAGCGGCCTGCTGCGGACGGTTCAGTTCGACAAGCGTCGTGATTGCGTTCAGCGTGTTGAACAGGAAGTGCGGCTCGAGTTGCATCTGGAGCGCGCGCAGCTGCGCCTCCGAGAGCTGCTTCTGCAGTTCAAGGGCCCTCATGGCGTCCCGTTGTGCCCGCATCTGGAACTGTACGATCCCGATGATCCCCAAAACGAATCCGTAGATCAGAATCTCCATCCCGAAGCGGTTTATGTTCATCACACCCATCCACACCTGATACGCCGTGGCATGAGCCGACCAATCGGCGTTGATAAAGCCCGTGCTGCCGAGAAGCAACAGATGAGCGACACCCAAAGCACAGCCGATCACGAGATGAATCGTAACTGCCGCTGGAGCGAAGCCGACAATGCCCGGCCGGCGGAAGCCGCCCGTCCACAGCGCACTCCCAATGCAGCCCCACCAACCCCACAAGACGAAACCATACAGCAGTGACGGTGGATAGAAGATGGAGTGGCACTCGTTGGCTGTGGCAAGTGCAAGCAGTATTGAACTCAGCCCGATCGCAAGCAATCCGATAGCGCGAGTCCGAGCTCCGGGCTCAGCAGGCAGCTTGTACTCCGCACAGGAAGAAGCCTTGGCTTGGATGAATGTGGATACTGCAGCATGTGAGCTCACGAAGTTCCCTCCTTGGCTCGGACGCGCCACTCGAGTTTTGGTCGGCCCTTCAGGTCGCCCAACTACGAGCTGATCTGCGGGCAGGGCTGATGGGCAATCCGGATAGCTCAGAATGACGCAACACAACCGGGGAAGCCAGTCTTTGCCAGTCTACGCCCCTGTTTGTGCAGGGAACAGGCGCAGCCATGCAGCAAGGCCGACTTCGGGCCTCGCTCTCATCAATGAGGTGCCGCCGCAATCTTGACCGAAAACAACGCATGATGCGACAGGACGAACAGGGTACGCCGATCGGGCCCGCCAAACACGATGTCGATCGGCCTTTCCGGCACATCTATCCCTCTAACCTGCTTCCCCGTCGGGTCGTAGACGAAGATCTCGCCGTTCACGACATACACGTTGCCTGCCTCGTCAACCGCGACACACTCTCCACCGCGCTCCGCAAACGGTTTCAGATCCTGAAGCGTCCCGCCGGGCGCAACCGTCGCCGAGTACGTTCGGTCCTCCGACGCACTGCTCACGTAGACCCGCTGTCCGGGCTTCGCCTGGATGAGCCCATAGGCATCGAGATTGTCGGAGAATCGCCAGCCCGAAGTGTCGTCCGCCGCTCCCTGCTGAAACACGCGGCCAGCGGGCAGGACGAGACTGCTGTCCGGCGACACATACTCGCGGGCCTTCGGCGTGCTCACGTCTTCCGTAAACATTTCGGCGAGCGTCTTATAGCGCATCGTGCTCAGATCGAGTTGATCCTTAAACTCGCCGTTGTTCCAGTAGTTCACCGGAAAGAGAAATGAAGCATCCGGATGCGTAGCAACAGCCTTCGGTGCGAGCACGTCAATCGCAGCATCCGGTGATCCAGGGCGAAACGCATACACCGTGCTCTCCGGCCCCGCCGACGAAACCACAAGTAGATCTCCGCTCCTATCGATCGCGAGATTCACCGGATCGAGCGCATTGTCGCGTTCGATGGTCAACCCCTCTGTCTGCGACCAGCCGTAGATCCGCTGCTGGTGATGATCGACAAAGTAGAGCTTGCCCTTGGCATCGACCGCGGCGCCCGAAATCGAAAAGAATCCGTCTTCCAGTTTCTCGACCTTTGCAACCGCGTTCAACACAGCCGGCGCATCGGGCGCCCGCACCGGCGGCGGCTTCTCGGGCACATCCAGCACCGCGAACTCGCGCTCGCGCACTTCCAGATAATGCGTCACATCTTGAATCGAGTTTTCATACGGAAACTTGCTCACGCGCAAAAACGTGCCACGCCCGTTCTCGTCCACAATGCCGTAACCGCTCTCGGCATTCACCTGTACATTGCGGAAATGAATACTGCTGGAGTTATACTGACGCACCGCGGCCTGGAACGGCGCGCGCGAACGCGTCACGCGGTAGCCGTGATAGTTGGCGATGGTGATGTTCTTCGACCAGTCGAATTCGAGCGAGAGCGACTCCGGGCTCTCACCCGCTTCTTCCTCGGTCTGCGGCGCATTCACATCCCAGTTCTCTGCATGATCGAATTTGATCTCATTGCGCACATGATGTTCGGTGGACAGTTCATAGACATGGCCCGGCGTCGTCGTATTCGACACGACGAATCCTGCCTGTGCGAACGTATTCGGCGTCCAGATATCGGCGAACGTTCCCCCGCCGCCATCGCTCACCCACAGGCTCGGATATTGCGCATCCCATCGCTTGTGCAGATCGGAGTCGGCGGTGTGGTTGTTGTTATAAGGATTGGTCCCGCTGCCGTGCCCGCCGAGAAAGCGCACATCGTCGACCAACGAATCCTCACCGGCCTTCCACCACAACGCCACGGCACGCGGATTGATACCACCGGCGAAGACCCCAATGCCCGAGACAATGTTCGTCCCATCCTGCGGCGCAAGCAGCACGGCCTTCGGCGCACCCACACCCTGATACCCCGGCGTCGAGTCCAGCAGATCGAACTGCGTTAGCGTCGGATGCAGCCCGATCAACACCGTATCCGGCTTCAGGGTGATCGTGTCGCTTACAACATAGTGGCCGCTTGGAAAATAGAGCACGCGATGTGCGTCGATAGCTCTTCGGATAGCCGCCGTGTCGTCGGAGGTGCCATCGCCTTTCACGCCGAGGTCGTGTACGTTGACCCAATTCTCGGTAGTCGGCAGCACACGAATCGCAGGCGTTAGCGGCTCGGGCAGCGCACTCAACGCAGTTGCATCGTAACGCTCGCCGATCGTTCCCATCTGACCTTCCGCAGCCACGATGAGTCCGTAGTTGAACCCGTGGACGCGATACACCGCTCCCTTACCCGGTATCTTTCTGCCGCTCTCGCGCAGCAATGCCAATGTCGGCACATGGCTCAGCACCACATCCTCAAAGCCCACCTCCGTCAGCGGGCTTTTCTCATTGCTAATCGTCACTGCCTGGTCCAAAACATTCTCAAATCGGCAATCCTTCACCCACAACTCGTCCGAGTAGCCCGGATCAATTTCAATTCCCGTCGGTACATTACGGATTGTGTCGCGGATCAGCGTGAGACCTACCTCGTGCTCGCGAATCGCCGCTTCGCGCTGCCCGTCAAAGACCGAATCAATCAGCGTGAACTGCCACGCCGGCGACGTCTTCCCGGTCAGGATGCCGTAACGCCCGCCGTAGAGGTGCAGATCCTCGGCCTCGTTGCCCACCTGTGTCAGCGCCGCGAGCCCCGACCCAATATGAAAGTCCATGTGGCTGAGGTACGAGTGCTGCGCTACATGAAATCGGATCGCGACCGCTGCGGGATTCGCGTCAGCAATCTCGAAATCGATATTGCTCATCGCCGAATAGAAGGTGTTGGGATTCGCGTCAGCAATCGAGTCATTCGGCGGTACACTTCCCGGTGGGGGAAAAGCAATGCGAATCCCCGCACGCGGTGCCTCGCCTGGCGCAAGCCCGGTGAAGATCACCATCACGCCCATGCCTGTCTGAAATCCCGGCGTGTTCGGCGCAAGATAAAAGACCGGCCGAGTCGCTCCATATCCAAACACGCGAATCCCCGGCCAGACATAAATGGTCCGCGTCAGCCGATAACGCCCGGACGGAACGAGAACAATGCCTTCGCGCCCGTGGCTCGCCGCTTTGTCGATCGCTGCCTGGATTGCCGCGCTGTCATCGGCCGCGCCATCCGCTTGTGCGCCGAATTCCTGTGCGGTCAGATAGACGGCTTTCGGATCCTCGATCCGCGTCGCGAATACCGAGGCCGCGGACGCTACGTGAGACCCGGCGAAAAAGAGAATTGCGAGGAGAAACTTCTGCGACATAAGTGTGGCCTTGCTGCTCCTCCTCGATTCTGCACGATGAAACGGCGAATCCGGAAAGAACTTCACCTCCGCGGTTCGAGCGCACTCCGAGAATCCGCAGAGATCGTGCCGATCTCGTTCTCCTTCTAACCCGTCGCTCACCCTCCTAAGTGGTAGCCTTCCAGTGAGTTCAAAGAAGGGAGAAAAACGTGCATATTTCCTTGCATCACTTTGCTGCATTCGCCGTAGTCGCAAGTTGGACCATCGTCGTCATGGCGCAGGAACACAAGCCCTCGGCATCCGCCCGCATCGACGCCACATCGAACGCTGTAGCGATGGCAACCACCGAAGCCGCCGTAGAAACCGCGCGTGGACACTCCGCAAACGATCCAGTCGCCGATCCCAAAGCCGTCGTCACCCTGGGCCATGCGCGTTTCACCGTCCTCGCGCCCGAACTCATCCGCATGGAGTGGGCCGCGGACGGCAAGTTCGAGGATCACGCTTCCTTCGTCTTCATCAATCGCCGCCTGCCGATCCCGCAGTATTCGCGCGAGATTACCGCCAATGGCAGCAAGCTGACCATCAAGACCGATGCCCTCACCTTGAGCTATAACCGGAAGGGCGACGGCCGCTTCACCTCCGACAACCTGACAATTTCGCTTACCGTCGACGGCAAACCCGCCGTTTGGCGTCCGGGAACCATCGACCCTCAAAATCTCAAGGGCACTACCCGGACCCTCGACGGCGCGCTTGGCGACAAGACCAAAGAGCCGATCGGCAACGGATTCATTTCGCGCTCGGGATGGGCGGTCGAAGACGACTCGACGCGTCCGCTCTTCGACTCCGCCGATTTTCGCTTCGCTCAGGGTGAGAACAGCCCATGGCCATGGGTGACGCAGCGGCCCACTGGCGACCGGCAGGACTGGTACTTCTTCGGATACGGCCACGACTACAAGAAAGCGCTCGGCGATTATGTGCGCGTGGCGGGCCGCATTCCGCTGCCGCCGCGCTTTGCCTTCGGCACCTGGTGGTCGCGCTACTGGGCCTACAGCGATCAGGAGATCGAAGAGATCATCCGTGACTTCCACGAGAACGACACACCCCTTGACGTCTTCGTCATCGATATGGACTGGCACATCAATCGCGAACAACTTGAGGCCATGGGCGAAAAAGACCAGGCCCACCAGTCGCTCGGCTGGACAGGCTACACCTGGAACAAGCTGCTGTTCCCCGATCCCACACAGTTCCTCACGCGCCTGCATGCCGACGGCCTGAAGACAAGCCTCAACATGCATCCCGCCTCCGGTGTTCAGGCGTGGGAAGAAGCCTATCCTGCGATGGCCAGGGCTATGGGCATCGACCCCTCGACCAAAAAGTACGTGCCCTTCGACATCACCGACAAAAAGTACGCAACCAATTACATGAACCTGCTCCACCATTCGCTCGAGAAACAAGGCATCGACTTCTGGTGGCTCGACTGGCAGCAGGAGCCCACAACAAAGTTGGCCAACGTGAATCCGACATGGTGGCTCAACTACGTGCACTTCACCGATCAGCAGCGCGAGGGCAAACGTCCTCTGCTCTTCCATCGCTGGGGCGGACTCGGCAATCACCGCTACCAGATCGGATTCTCCGGTGACACCGTTTCCGTGTGGGACTCCCTCGCCTTTCAACCCTGGTTCACCGCAACCGCTGCCAACGTCGGCTATGCCTACTGGAGCCACGACATCGGCGGCCACATGCCCGGCGCAGTCGATCCCGAACTCTACACACGCTGGGTGCAGTTCGGTGTCTTCAGCCCGATTCTGCGGACCCACACCACTAAGAATCCAGACTCAGAACGCCGCATCTGGGCTTATCCAGAACCGTACTCTTCGATCCTGCGTTCCGCCTTCCAGCTTCGCTATGCGCTCCAGCCGTATATCTACACTGAGGCGCGCAAGACCTATGACACCGGCGTTGCCTTCCTGCGCCCGCTCTACTACGACTGGCCAGACGCGAACGAATCCTATACCAGCAAGAACGAGTATCTCTTCGGCGATCAGATGCTGGTCGCACCCGTCGTCTCACCCGCAGACAAAACCAGCGGCCTGACAACCCAGCACGTTTGGCTGCCCGAAGGCGAGTGGATCGAGTGGCCGTCGGGCAGGCACTTCACCGGCCCCATCAGCGTCGATCGCAGCTTCTCCATCGAGCAGACACCGGTCTATGTGAAGACCGGCGCGATCGTGCCCACGCAGCCGCCCATGCTCTACACGGGACAAAAGCCCGTTGATCCGCTCATCGTGAACGTGTGGCCATTACGGCCGGGAGCGAACTCGAGCTACTCGGTCTACGAAGATTCCGGGGTTGCCGAGGAATATCAACGCGGCGTCTTCGCACGCACGCCGATCAGAACCTCGCAAACCGGCGACACGCTGCACGTTGAGATTGGCCCCCTCGAAGGCAGCTATCCAGGCATGCTCAAGTCGCGTAGCTACGAGTTGCGCCTGCCGGCGGACTGGCCTCCGGAAAGCGTGACTGTGAACGGTACGGTGATAAAGCGCGGCGATGCCACGGGCAAAGGCGGATGGAGTTTTGAAGGCAACACGCTCACAACGGTGATCCCGATTGCAACCACGAGCGTGGACAGCCGCATCAGCATTGAGATCCATCGCGCCACGGGCCTCATCGCGCGGCGTGACGATCTGGATGGATTTGCCGGAACCATGACGCGGCTGCGCGGCGCGTACGATGCACTGCAGAAAACCTGGCCAGTGGCAACGCCGCCCGATGCGCTGATCGATGCCATGCAGTCAGCCGACCGCTTAGGCTATCATCCGGAAAACGCGAAAGCAGAGATTGAACACTTTCACATGGCGCTCATCGATGCCCAACGAGCCGTGGACCGCACCCAGCAAAACTTTGCGGATCGGCTCGACAACTACGGCAAGCACATGAGTGCCGGCACTCTGCGCAGCATCGATCTCCAGACAGAGAAGAAGAACCGCATGGACGCTGTGGCCAAGGCTGTACAGCTGGTGCAGCAAGCCGATCGCTGAGTTTCCGGCAGCCGGATCGTTTGATCCCGCTGCCGACTTTGTGCCGGCCTTGTCGCCGACGAACGCGATTCACTCGTGGGAGCAGCACGTCGGCTTCGCCGCGTCCTTCGGATGCTCCCATCCAGCCTTCGCATCGACAAAGTAGCCGCCCTCGTATTTATCGTGGTGGCGCACCCACGCCATCGTGTGCGCCAGCGCACCCTCATCGCGTCCTTTGGGCACTAGGTCGAGAAAGTTGTAGGTGCCGACAAGAATATCAAGCCCGCGGGCATACGCCGAGTACGTGTGAGAGATCGCTCCGCCTTCGTCTTTGTAGAACACGCTGGCGCCGGGCGCTTCTTCGCTCGGAAACTGCGTCATCGCGTAGTTGTAGAGAATCTCACCCTTCGCGCGCTGTTCCGCAGTGAACGATACGTTGTAGTCGTAGTTGAAGTCCGAGCCGAACGATGAGACCCAGTGAAATTCCCATCCCATTCGCTCCTTGAATGCCGCAATCTCCGCATAGGGAGCATGCGAAACAACCACAAACGTCACATCGCGATGCGCCAGGTGAATCGTCATGCCGTCGAAGTGGTCCGCAAGGTACGAACAGCTCTTGCAGCCCTCTGCCCAGCCCGGTCCCAGCATGAAGTGATAGATCACCAATTGGCTGCGGCGATCGAACAGGTCGGCAAACGTCTCCCGTCCCTGCGGCCCTTCGAAGACGTACGGCTTCTCGACCCGCTCCCATGGCAGCTCGCGCCTCTGCCGGCTCAGCTCATCGCGCAGCCGCGTAAACTCCTTCTCTTGCGCGAGAAACTTCTTGCGCGCCCCGATCCATTCCGTGTGCGAAACCACATCAGGCCGCATTGCTGCAGTCGCCGTTGTTGTTGCCATGTTGAACCTCCTTCACGTCAGACTGGGTTGATTTTGGGGACCTTCGGGTCAGGATGACGCCGGTCAAAGCAGCCGCAAGGCCGCCCGTGCCAGCAATGCTGCCGGCAATCATCGCCGCCGTGGCAAGACAGAATGGGCACATGGCGAACTCTTCAACCCTGCGCGTGCACGTTCTGCAGGAACGGCGGCGGTTCGTCCGCGCTCGGCCCCCAGCTTGCCGGAACCGCAATACTGAGCAGTCGAAGATACACACAGAATTGGCCGCGATGCTGGTACCAGTGGTTCAGCATAATGTTGCGCAGAAACGCGCCTCTCGGTACCGCCACGACCTCCTTGCCTCCCACGATCAGCCGCCACGTCTCGTGCATCGCCGCATCATCGAACTGCGGCAGCAGCTCACGCACCGCTGCAACTCCCTCGTCGTGAACCTTCAGGATCTCGTCGCGGCTCGCCGACTGAGGGAAATTAAAGTCGGGATCAGTCGCTGGATTTGTGCTCACGAAACGCGCCACGCCACCGGGAACGGATGCCAGATGATACGCAAGCTGCCCGGCCGTCATCGATTTCTCATGCGGCTTCCAGGTCAGCTGGTCTTCGGGGACGCGCTCCAAAAACCGGCGGGTGATCGGTGCCTGCCCCTCGAACTCGGCCAGCAAGGACCGGGCGATCGACTGCGTAATTTCTGCGATTGCCATGAGATGTCTCCTGTATTGAGATCCGTCGTCTACTTCGAAGCCTTGCTCTCCGCGCGTTTGCGGGCTTGGTCGTTCATATAGCCCCAGCCCACAACAACGCCCTTCCTGTGCTGCTCCTGGATCAGGCCGAAGCCGGAGTGCTGGAAGTGGATCACGGTCACGTCGCCCTCTTCCTCCAGCCGATACTGCACGTTGTTCGCAACCGGATACGACATGAAAAGTGGCCCGGCAAATTCGATGAGCGTTGGCCGGTTAATAGCCTGCACGTTGGCCCAGAAGTGCCCGTTGTCACCGCCCATGTCACGGAACCACCGGCCGCCCGGGCGCGGCTCCAGCTTCATCGGCATAGGGGTGCCGTCCGGCTTCTCGTTTGCTGGGCCCAACTGCTCCAGCAGGGCGTCAAACGTGACATCGATGGGGGCGTTCACCCGGATCTCCTGGGTGACAGACAGCGAAAGGCTGTCGATTTCGGAAAGAGTCGTCGTCATGGTTTCTCCTTTTTCGCTGAATCGTGTTCGGAAATTTGCTTCGCCTTCGCTTCGGCGCGCTCTTTCACGCGCAGCAGCTGATGGCTCCAATAGCGTTCGAAAGTTTCGGTCCACTCATGCATGGGACGAATCGCCTCCGCGTTGGTCCGGTAGAACTTCTGCCGTCCCTGGCAGCGCATCCGCACCAAACCAGTGTCGCGCAGCACACGCAGGTGCTTCGACACCGAAGGCTGATCGATGCGCAAGACGTCGACAATCTCGCTCACCGCATGCTCCCGGACCACCAGCAGGGTGAGAATCTCGCGCCTGCGTGGCTCGGCCACTGCATTGAACGCATCGGAGGTTGTCGCTGCCCTCGCCATGTTTCCAATATATTCCCATATTGGCATATGTCAAGCAGAACTTTTCGGACTTTTGCACAGATCCAATGAAAGCGTTTGCAGGTCCATCCTCCCCGATTTACGATGCCTCGTGATGCAAAAACTGATTCTTTCCGTTGCCTTCTTCTGTCTCTCCTCTGCCTCCGTACTCTCAGCTCAGACCCCCGTCGACCCGCTCGCTCCGACTCTCGGCATCAAGTCAGCCGAGGACGTCGATCGCGAATGGCAGCAATCGGTAAGCAAATACGATGCCGAGCGCACTCGCCTGCTCGCCGACGCGGACAAGCAGGCGCACGATGGCCCCTTTCGTCCCGATTGGGCCACGCTGAATCAATACGAACCGCCGCAGTGGTACAGGGACGCCAAGTTCGGCATCTTCATTCACTGGGGCGTCTACTCCGTTCCCGCCGCTGAGAACGAGTGGTATCCGCGCAACATGTATCGTCCCGACGAAGGCGCCTACAAAAATTTCCATGAGCACCACGGCGGCGACGATCCAGCAAAGGGCTACAAAGATCTCATCCCGCTCTTTCGTGCCGAACACTTCGATGCCGCCGCTTGGGCCCGCGTTTTCAAAGAATCGGGCGCTCAGTACGTCGTCCCCGTTGCCGAACACCACGATGGCTTCTCGATGTACGACTCCGGCTTGAGCGACTGGACCGTCGTCAAGATGGGTCCGAAGCGCGATACGCTTGGTGAGTTGTCCAAAGCCATTCGCGGCGAAGGCCTGCACTTCGGCCTCAGCTCCCATCGCGCCGAGCACAACTTCTTCTATGACGGCGGCCGCTCCATCCGCTCCGATGTCAACGATCCAAAATACGCCTCGCTTTATGGACCGGCACATCAGTGGTTCGAGGCCGGCGGCGACGATCACAGCCTCATCAACGATTGGACCTGGGTGAGCGAGGCCTGGACCCGCGACTGGCTCGCCCGCGATACCGAGCTCGTCGAGAAGTACAAACCCGAGATTGTCTACTTCGACTGGTGGATCGGCCAGCCCAATTTCCGCCGCGCTGTCGCGGAGTTTGCTGCCTTCTACTACAACTACGCCGCGGCCCACGGTTACACGGGCGTCATCGATTTCAAAGATTACTCGCTGAATTGGAAAGCGGGCGTGCGCGACTTCGAGCGCGGACAGCAGGACCACATCGTGGCCGATCACTGGCAAACCGACACCTCCATCAGCGACAAGAGCTGGGGCTACATCGAGAACGATACCTTCAAGTCCCCGCAGTTCCTCATCGATCAGCTCATCGACATCGTGAGCAAAAATGGCAACCTGTTGCTCAACTTCGGACCGAAATCAGATGGCACCATTCCCGACGAGATTCGCGAGCGCCTTCTCGCCATGGGCTCATGGCTCAAGTTGAACGGCGAAGCCATCTATGGGACGACGCCATGGAAGACGTTCGGCGAGGGCCCCACCAAGGTCGAGGGCGGCGCGTTTCACGACACCGACACCAAGCCCTACACCTCCGACGATTTTCGCTTCACCGCAAAGGGCAGCACAGTCTACGCGATCGGCATGGCATGCCCACCTGCAGAAGGAGCAACTTCCCGCAAAGCAGTCATTCACTCGCTGGGCTGGGCACACGAAGGCGCCTCCCTTCCGGTCGGGAATATCGAACTGCTTGGCTCGATCGGCGAGGTCACGTGGACTCAGGGCGCCGAGGCTCTGAGCATCACTCTGCCCGAAGACGCGACCTGCCACTATGGCTACGCTCTCAAGCTGACGCCGGCAAAATGAGCGGGCCGTCAGGAGTCCTTGCATGAGTCCGGCACTTGATCGACGCCGCTTTCTCGCCGCTCTCGGATGTGGCACGGGTGCGCTCCTCTTGCCCCGCCGCGGCGCAGCTCTCGCCCCCTATCCCGCACGCGACGACGACAGGCCCGAGTATCATCTCCTTCCTCCGCACAACTGGATGAACGATCCCAACGGCCCCACTTGGTGGAAGGGCAAATATCACCTCTTCTACCAGCTCAATCCGCACGCGGCAGTGTGGGGCGATATGCACTGGGGCCATGCCATCAGCACCGACATGGTGCACTGGAAGCACGAACCGATCGCACTTGCACCCACCCCCGGCGGGCCTGACAGCAAAGGCTGCTTCAGCGGCTCGGCCGTCGTCTTGAAGGGGACACCGACCTTCATCTACACGGGCGTCCAAGATGCGCCGCCCGATCAGGTCACGCTGCACGACGGCAACGACAAGCTGCGCGAAACCCAGATTCTTGCCACCGCCGCAGATGATTCTCTGCTGCGCTGGAACAAGCTCGCCGCACCCGTCATCGCGACACCGCCGGAAGGCATGACCGTGACCGGCTTTCGCGATCCTTGTCCCTGGCGTGAAGCCGATGGGTGGTATCTCGGCATCGGCTCAGGCGAGCGTGGAAAAGGCGGATGCGTCCTGCTCTACCGTTCGCAGGATCTGCGCCACTGGGAGTACCTGCACAAACTCGCCGAGGGCAAGCCCAACGGCAAGGTCGCAGCGAATCCATGTGACAGCGGCGAGATGTGGGAGTGCCCCGATTTCTTCGAGGTCAACGGGAACTACTGCCTGTTCTATTCCACCGAAGGCAAGGTCATCTGGACAACTGGCGACTACGACCGGCCGGCGCATCGCTTCACGCCTAAGCGCCAGGGGGTGCTCGACCACGGCGCCTACTATGCGCCAAAAAGTTTTCGTGCGCCCGATGGCCGCCGCATCTTGTGGGGCTGGTTGCGCGAGACCCGTCCCGAATCCGAATTCTCCGCTGCCGGATGGGCAGGCGCCATGTCTCTGCCCCGCGTCCTCGCTGTCGACGCGCAGGGCCAGCTCGAAATGAAGCCGCCCGTCGAAATCGAATCGCTGCGCGGGCCGGAGGAGCGCACGTCACTCGAGCCCGGCCAGCCGCATCGCATCAAATTGGTCGGCCTCCGTCACGAGATCCAATTCACTGCAGGATTCTCCACTCGCCGCGTCTCCGTTCAACTGCATACTTCTGGCGCAACCGTCTGGGAGCTCATCCTCGACATCGCCGGCAACTCCGTCCAGTGTGGCGACATCCACTTCCCTCTGCCCAATCTGCCTTGGCCGCGTTCCTCACTCCGCATGTTCCTCGATGGCTCCGTCATTGAGTCCTTCATCGGAGGCCGCGAGGCTCTGACCAGCCGCGTCTACGGTCTGAAGCCCGGCATCTCCGAACTGACCATCTCAATCGAAGGCACGAAACGCGTCGCTCTCTCGCATTGGCCCGTCGATGCCATCTCCTCTGATCGCCTGACAACTTAGCCCGCGCCGCTCCTCTATAGTGATCGCTGAAGACATTCCCTTTCCAAGGACCCTCGATGACGCTCGATCGTCGCGGCTTTCTCTCCGCCTGCAGCCGCATTGGCATCGCTTCTCCGCTCTTTCCTGGAATTCTCTACACACTCGCCGCGCAGGCCCAAGATACAGACCAGTCGAAGCCGCCGACGATCACTCCGCAGATGATCGACGCGGCTGCCGTGCTGGCCGCAATCGGCCCATTCACCGACGAGCAGAAGAAGATGATGATCGATGGCCTCGTCGACAACAATGGCTCGTACAAGGCCATCCGCAAGCTCCAACTGCCCAACTCGGTCTCGCCGGCCTATGTGTTTCAGCCCCTGCCGCCAGGCGCACCGCTGCCGGGCGTGAACCAGAACATAATTTCCTTTGTCCCAATCGCGATCGTGCCCGATGCTCCCGCCCGCATCGAGGACCTCGCCTTCGCAACCGTCTCCGAACTCGGGTCACTCTTGCGCACGCGCAAAATCACCTCGCTCGCCCTCTCCCAGATGTTCCTCGCCCGCCTCAAGCGCTACGACACGAAGCTGCACTTTTTCACTAACCTCACCGAAGAACGCGCGCTGGCACAAGCCAAGGCCGCCGATGCCGAAATCGCTGCAGGCAAATACCGCGGCCCCCTGCACGGCATTCCCTGGGGCGCCAAAGATCTGCTCGCCGTGAAGGGCTATCCAACGACCTGGGGCGCCGGAGGCTTCGAACATCAGGTCATCGACGACGACGCAACCGTCGTCCAACGCCTCGACGCAGCCGGTGCAATCCTTGTCGCCAAGCTCACGCTGGGTGCACTCGCCATGGGCGATGTCTGGTACGGCGGGCGCACGCGTAATCCGTGGAACCCTCGGCAGGGCTCAAGCGGTTCCTCGGCAGGTCCGGCCAGCGCGGTCGCTGCTGGCTGCCTACCGTTCGCCATCGGCTCCGAAACGCTGGGCTCCATCTCATCTCCATCGACCCGCTGCGGCACCACTGGCCTCCGTCCGACCTTCGGCTTCGTCCCGCGCACCGGAGCCATGGCCCTGAGCTGGACCATGGATAAACTCGGCCCCATCGCACGCTCCGCAGAAGACTGCGCGCTCGTTCTGCAGACCATCACCGGCCCCGACGGGAAAGATGCATCCGTCGCGCCCGCCGAGTTTGCCTGGAACGGAAACCTCGACTGGCATTCGCTGCGCGTCGGCTACCTCAAAAGCGAATTCGACCCGTTGCCTTCGCTCAAACCTGAAGAAACCCCCGCGAACGAATCCCCCGACAAGAAGAAGGAACGCGAAAAGCGCCATGCCGAGCAAATCGCCGCGCACGCACGCCGCGCCCACGACCAGCGCTACGATCTTGCCGCGCTCGACAAGCTGCGCAGCATGGGCGTGAAGCTGATTCCGGTCGAGCTGCCCAATCTTCCCTACGGAGCCATGGCCGACTTGCTGGCAGCAGAAGCCGCAGCAGCCTTCGACGATCTCACCCGGAGCGGCCGCGACGGCCTGCTCACTGCACAAGGCCCTGAAGATTGGCCGAACTCATTCCGAATCGCGCGTTTCTATCCCGCAGTGGAATACATCCAAGCCAATCGTGCGCGGTCTCTTGCCGTCCAGCAAGTCTCGGCGCTCTTCGATCAGGTCGACATCGTCGTCACACCCACAACCGGCAAACAACTTGTCGCGACCAATCTCACCGGGCATCCGGCCCTGATCGTCCCCAACGGCTTTCGAGGACCCGATGCGCCTAAGCCGCCCCAGATTGACGATGGCGACAACGACGACATTGGCGGTCCTGGCACGCCCGTCTCGCTTACATTTCTCGCCGGCCACTATCGCGACGCGCATCTAGCTGCCTTCGCGCAGGCGTATCAGCAGGCGACCGACTTCCACAAGCAACACCCCACGCTGGACTGATCATTCACAAACAGATCAGGCCGCGCGCTATCTCGGCACACGCATCGCAGTCATGGAAAAAGCCCGGCTCGTGGAGATCGGAGAAGCAGAAGCGCTCTGCGCGGCTCCTCGCGAGGCCTACACGCGCCAGTTGCTCACAGCCACGTCGGAGTTACCCTCCAGCGCGGCATAAGCCACATCCTACTGTGGCTTCGTTTCGGCCTGCGGCGCGCTCGTCGCCGGCGCTGCGGTCGATGGTGTGCTCGAAGGCGGAGACGGTGCGGCGGGTTGCCCGGTCGTTGTGCCCGGTTGTCCAGCGGGCGCAGCAGGCTTCGCGGCGCCTGCTGGGAGCCCCGGCGACATGCCGCTTCCAATCGGCATATGTCCAGGCGGCAATACAGCCCCGGGACGAACGGGATTCGCGATCGGATGGTTCGGTGGCATCTGCATCTCCACCACCTCCACCAACTCTATGTCGAAGATAAGATCGGCCTTCGGAGGAATACCAGGATGCGCAGGATCCGGACCAGGTCTTCCACGCGCCCCGTAGGCAAGCTGCCAGGGGATGAAGAGTCTGCGTTTACCGCCGACCTTCATGCCGTCAAAGCCCTGATCGAAGCCCGGAATCACACGGCCGAAACCCTGCACGAAGCTGATCGGCTGCGCATCGGCGAGTTTGGGCTTGCCGTCGTCTCCCATCACCGGCTTGCCGTCCTTGTCGCGGAGAGGCTGACGATGGTCTTCCGATGAGTCGAACTTGTGACCGTCCGCAGCCAGATATCCGGTGTAGAGCACCTTATAGACCTTGTTTGGTTCCGCTGCGGCGCCTGTGCCGATCTTCAGATCCTGGTAGCGCAGCGCGAACGCGGTCTTGATGACGCCGCGCCCGCGCGGAATCCCCGGCGGCAATCTAAAAGCGCCAGCCGTTGCAGAAGCTGGAGCCTTGGCGGGCGTTGTGGCTTTCGCCGGGGCCGCAGGTGGCGGCGCTGTTTGTGCGCTCGCCAAAGCCATGCCTGCGGACAAAACAAGTGAAGAGAGGAGAAGATGCTTCATGCGAGACAGAGACTCCCGTTTGCTTCTCCTCGGAGTGTATCAGGACGCCCGCTCCTCCCCAGGCGTTGCTCCAACTCAATCAACGCCAAAGCCTTATACATCTTTATGCACTGCGCCGTTAAAGTGAAGTATGTCCGTCGGCGTCATGTCCTTTCTTCATCTTCTCTGGCTTCCTGTCGCATCCCTATTTGCGGGCGTGTTGAACGCCATCGCAGGCGGTGGTTCGTTTCTCTCACTCCCGGCCTTGATTGCCGGCACCTCGGCTGTCGGCGTGGGAGCAGTCTCTGCACAAGCCACCAACACCGTTGCCCTCTGGCCGGGCCAGCTCACCTCGCTCGTCGCATTCCGCCATCTCCTGCGCGAGTACGGATGGAAGCTCCTGCCGATCTCTGTCGCCTCCGGCGTCGGCGGATGGCTGGGCGGCGAGCTCCTTCTCAAAACCGGAAACAAGATGTTCCGCGAGCTGCTTCCCTGGCTGCTGCTCTTCGCCGCAGTCATGTTCGTGCTCAGTTTTCCGCTCGGCAAATGGCTGCAAACGCTTTCCGGCGGCAAACGCTACAACACATGGCTGCTCGTTGGCATGGTGCTCGTCAGCGTCTATGTGGGCTACTTCGGCGCAGGCGGCGGTTTCCTGGTGATGGCTCTCCTCGGCATCTGCGGCGTCCACGACATCCACGAGATGAACGCGCTCAAAGTCGTCACTGCAGTCGTCTCCATCGGCATTCCAGTGTTCACCTTCATCGCCGCCGGTCGCGTGCAGTGGCGCTTCTGCCTCGAGATGGCGATCCTGGCTGGCATCGGCGGCTACTTCGGCGCACACTACAGCCGCAGGATCAATCAGCGTGTGATGCGCTGGACCGTGGCGCTCATCGGCTTCATCACCGCCGGATACTTCTTCGCGGCAAACTAATGCACCATCCGTAGCCTGATCGACGCCACTTCGCGGATCGCAGAACCTTCGCCATACCGATTGGTCTTTACCAAAACCCGTCGGTCGAGCTGCTCCCATCTTCTGTGAACTACGAACTCGTAACTGTGAACTGGTCTAAAAGCATTCCCGCCAACAGCGCAGTCCGCGGCGCCAGATGCTCGATCACCACGGACTCATGTGAAGCATGTGCGCCCTCACCCACTGCGCCCATTCCATCCAGCGTCGAAATGCCCAGTGCCGAGGTGAAGTTTCCATCCGAGGCGCCGCCAGTCGCCGCCTCATCGAGCACGAACCCCAGCTCCCCCGCGAGCGAGCGCGCCTTGCGATAGAGCTTCACCGTCCCAGCCGTCCGCTCCATCGGCGGACGATTCACGCCGCCTGAAACGATCAACGAACATCGCTTGTCGTGCGCACGCAGCGCCGCAAACTTGCGCTCGATGCGCGGCTCATCGGACTTTCGCGCAATCCGCACATCGACTTCGGCCCAGGCCTGCGCCGGAATCACGTTCGTCTTGCTGCCACCGCCGGCCGTTCCTACGCTCACCGTCAGCCCTCGCTTCAAATCGGTCCATGCGCTCACCGTCTGCATCGCACGCGATAGCTCGAGCAACGCACTCGCGCCTTTTTCAAAGTCCACGCCGGCATGCGCGGCAATGCCCTTCACATCGATGCGCCAATTCCCCGTGCCCTTGCGCGCCGTCTTGTAGGCCAACCCCTGCGCCGGCTCCAGCACATAGACAGCCGCGCACTCCGCAGCCAGCCGCTCCGTGATCGGGCGCGACACGGGACTCCCAATCTCTTCGTCGCTGTTGAGCAACAGCACAACTTCACGCCCGAGCAGATTCGCCTCAATGAGAATTTCGATCGCAGTGAAGGCCATCGCCACGCCTGCCTTCATATCGAGTGTGCCCGGCCCCCACAGGCGTCCTTCGCCAACCCGGCACGGCATCTTTTTCAGTATGCCCACCGGCCAAACCGTGTCGAGATGCCCGAGCAGCAGAGTTCGACCATCCTTCACCTTCGGCCCGAATCGCACCTCCAGCACATCGCCAAATGCTCTTTGCCGATGAAGCCGGACACGGCCTCCCAGCTCCTTTGCGTGCGCAGCAGCAAGCGCAACACACGCGTCCACGCCAGCCTTATCATCCGAAGGCGACTCCGAAACGACGAGCCGCTTCGTCAACTCGATTAAGTCGCGCTCTTTTCCCCGCGCGCCAGCCAGCAAGGCGCGCACCGGCACACCCTGCACCTCGTTGTCGTTGCCCACCGTTTGTGATTTCACCGGGTCTGATTGTATGCGGCGAGAGCCGTATCTACTCTGCCGAGCGTCATCATAGTAACGAACGGCCTGCTCGATCGCTCAGTTTTCTTAACGCTTTGCTCAGCTACATAAGGCAATTATTTTAAGTAAGTTATCCAACCTTTCGAAATTTCTTCGCTGCCCGAAAAAGTGGCAGACCAACTCCACTCTGTGGCTAAAATGCCACAGGCCCATTCCGCATTTCACGTCTAATCTAGCGATTGCAAGTTTTCCACAGTAAAAGAGGGCCCTCTGTCACACTCGACCCACATGGAGCAGACGCTCGCTGAATCGCTCGCCTTCACGGGAGTCGGTCTCCACTCTGGCGTGCCTGTTTCCATGCGCCTCTTGCCGGCTCCGGCCGGTTCCGGCATCGTCTTTCGTCGCACCGATCTTGACGACTTCGAAATCCCCGCCATCGGTCGCAACGTCGCCAAGGTCAGCTACGCAACCAGCCTCATGCGCCAGGGCGTACTGATCTCCACCACCGAGCATCTTCTCTCCGCCCTCATCGGCATGGGCATCGACAACGTCATCGTCGAGCTCGACAACCTCGAACTCCCGATCCTCGATGGCAGTGCCCAGCCCTATGTCGCCGCCATTCTCGACAGCGGCATTCATGTGCAGCGCCGCCGTCGCGAGTACATGCGCGTGCTCAAACCGGTCGAGGTCCGCGAAGGCAATAAGTTCATCGCCGTCTATCCGGGCTCGGGCTATCGCATTCAATACACCATCGACTTCCCGGCCCCCATCGGTAAGCAGGAAGCCAGCGTCGATCTTGCTGCCGACACCTACGGCACGCAGATCGCTGGTGCGCGCACCTTCGGGTACAAAGCCGACGAAAAGAAGCTGCGCGACATGGGTCTGATTCGCGGCGCAGGTCCCGAAAACGCGATTGTGCTGGGACCCAAAGGTCCCGAGAACGGTCCGCTGCGCTTCAAGGATGAGTACGTCCGCCACAAGGTGCTCGACCTGATTGGCGATCTCGCTCTCGCCGGCCGCCGCATCGAGGGTCACGTCGTCGCCGAACGTGCCGGGCACGCGATGCACACAGCCTTGGTCTCACGCCTATTGAAAGATCGCTCCGCATGGGAGTTCGTGCGCGTTCCCGTGGCGGCTCCCGCAGCCGAAGAAACCGACTCGCTCTCCGCCGTCGCCGTCCGCCGCCCCGCCCTCATGGGCGCCTAGCGCGGCAGGGTCGCCCCTTTTTCTCACCCATCGACCACCATCGTTCGCGCCGACACTGCGGTGTCATCCCGAGAACCCGCGCGTCTGGGACCCGATAACGACGCGAGTCGTTGTCGGCTAAGCGGGGCGAGGGATCTGTATGAGGTTTTCGTCTTACGCAAACAGAATCCGCATCGGCGTCGCCGCCGGAGTATTCTTCCCCAGCTTCGCCAACTCGCCGGTCTTCGGATCGCGCGCAATCACACTGATCCAGCTCGAATCCTGATTCGCCACCAGCATCCAGCGCTCCGTCGGATCGAGCACGAAGTTCCGCGGCGTCTTCCCTCCGCAATCGAAGCGTTTGATCGGCGTCAGAGCTCCGCTGTTCGCGTCAGCTCTGAAACCGTAGAGAAAATCCTGGCCGCGATTGGCGAAGTAGACAAAGCACCCGTCGCGTGTGATCACCGTATCGCAGCCGGTCGACACCACCGCGCTTTTCTCACCCGCCGGCAACAGCTCGACGGTCGTCACCAGAGAAAAGTTCCCGTCAGCCTTGTGCCACTCGAGCACATCGACGCTCGATGTCAGCTCGTTCATGCTGTAGGCCGTCTGCCCGTTGGGATGGAAGTGCAGCGTCCGCGGTCCCGCCCCGGGCTTGGCGTGATACGCGCCGGCTTTCGTCAACTGCGCCGTCGCCGTATCCTGGCGATAGATATGGATCATGTCGCCGCCCAGGTCGTTAATGTAGGCGAAGCGATTATCCGGCGAGAACGAGCAGAAGTGCGCGTGCGCCGCCTCCTGCCGGTCTGGATTCGGCCCATGAACCGTGTAGTGCTCTGTCCATACTGCCGAACTCAGCTTGCCATCCGTCACCAGAAAACTCGCCGCCGCGCCTCCGCCATAGTCCGCCGACAGCAACACACGCCCTGTGCGATCGAGTCCGATGTGGCACGTGCCTTTCGCCGCCGAATTCTCCGCCGAAATCGGCTGAAGCGCGCCGTCGTGCACGCTGAAGCTCGCCACCTCGCCCGTCGCTTTGCCGTTAAAGCTATCGACCTCGCACGCCGCAAACAGGTACTTGCAGTCGGGCGAGTAGAGGAGCCAATCCACCGTCGACACGTGCGCAGCGACACCGGCTGCGGTCAGTTCTCCGGTTGCAGAATCCCAGTCGTAGGCCAGGATCCCGTTCTCGGTGCCCGAGCCGACAAACACACGCTGGCTGTTGGGGGCGGCATTGCTCTGAGCGGCAGCGGCGATGGCTGCAGCAGAAGCACTCTTCAAAAAGTTGCGGCGTGAAAGATTTCGCATGGCAGATGCGATTGTCGCCGATGACGCTGTCACCGCGCCAGCCAATCCCTGCTCTTAGACTGAGACACAGGGAGCGCCTGTGTCGCACTTCATCAGCTTTGTCCGCATTCCCGCACTGGCCATCCGCCAGCACTTGCGGCCGCTTCCCCCGATGGCCGTCCTCGACGAAGACTGCATCCGTATGCATGTCTGGCCACACGACATCGACTTCAACCTGCACATGAACAACGCGCGCTACCTCAGCGTGATGGACTACGCGCGGATGCATCTGCTGGCGCGCAGCGGTCTGCTCGAGCACATCGTCCGATCCCGATGGCAGCCGCTCGTCGGTGCCGTTTGGATGACCTATCGCCGCCCCCTGCCCCTGTTCTCCGCCTTCACCATCGGGTCTCGTTTGGTGTGTTGGGACGACCGCTGGTTCTATATCGAACAACGCTTCACTGGGCGCGAAGGTCTCGCCGCCATCGGCTGGGTGAAGGGCGCGCTGCGCGACAAGAGCGGTCCGATTAAACCTCAGACACCTCTGGCGCGCGTTCATCCCGGCGTGGTCAGCCCACCTATGCCCGGCACTATTGCGCAATGGAACGAGCTGACCCGCGAAAAACTCAACGGCCCAGTGTGAAGACCACGTTCACCGTCGTCTCCACTTCCACCGGCAGATTGTTCAGCAAATACGGCCTATAGCGCCACGACTTCACTGCATCGAGCGCAGCCTGTTGCAACAGCGCCGGGCCGCTCACTACGCGCAGATTTTCGATCGTTCCACTCTTCGAAATCATCGCCTGCAGCACGACGGTTCCCTGCACACCCGCCTCGCGCGCAATCACCGGATAGGGCGGCGCAGGTTTGCACAACGCCAGACCCGCTACCAGCACCGAAGACAAACGCACCGGCCCCACCACATCGGGATGCTCCACGACAACATGATGAACCGCGAACGCGCCTAATCCACTCGGCACGCCCACGCTGTCATCGAGGCTGGAGATCGCTTCACCCGGTGCGCCCTCGGGTCGGGCATTCACCAGCGGGTCCCGAGGAATGACCTGCGGCGCTAGGATCACACCATTCGGCATCTCCGATCTGCCATGAAACGCGCGTTGCGGCTCTTGTTGTGCCGGCGGCGGAGTCGCCGGTGGAGGCGGTGCGGTCAGCAGAAAGCTCAGCGCCTGGCGCGGCAACGCTTCGGGATAGATCAGGGGAATCAGGATCAACCCGAGAAGGATTGCTCCGTTGAAGAGAAAGGTTGCGATCATCCAACCACGGCTGCGCGTCCGGATCCTGCCTGTCGACTCGAACGTGGAATCTTCAAACATGGCGTGCCTCCTGCTCGCGGCCTGCTCGCTCAGACCAGGCCGCAAGCTCTGCAGTCGCGCCGAGACAAGAGGCACAGGCGCGCGATCTCCCACACGCAACGCCGCAATCGGCGCGGGTGCGGAGTCTCAACCACCCCTGCGACGAAATTCTGTCGCCGAGATCCGAGGCGTGCTCATCCCGTTCGGAACCACTGTGCTTCTGTAGACACCGCGATCGCAGCGAATGTTCCCGCCAGCAAAAACAAAGCGGACGCTCCGAAGAGCGCCCGCTTCGCCGCACAATCAGTCTCGATCAATCAGGCAAATAATATGTGCCTGCCACATCGAAGCCGGCCTCCACCGTGGGTGCGTTCGTGCTCGGCTGTCCGCCGCCCACGCTCACCGTGTAGTGCCCTTCGGCAATAATCGGCTGTCCTGCCTCGGTCACCATGCTCAGGTCGCGTGGATGCAGCTTGAACTCCACCGTCTTCGATTCGCCCGGCGCCAGATGCACGCGCTCGAATCCGCGCAGGGCGCGGAGCGGAGCACCGTCCACCTTCGGGAAGCTCAGGTAAAGCTCGGCAACTTCGTCTCCGGCCACCTTGCCCGTGTTCGTCACCGTCACTGCAGCCGTCATTGCCTCACCCGCCTTCACCGGCGTAGTCGGCACTGTCAGCTTGCTGAAGGCGAACTTCGTATAGCTCAGTCCATAGCCGAACGGATACAACGGCGTGCCTGTAAAGTACCGGTAGGTCCGGCCCTTCATCGCGTAGTCCTCAAACGGCGGCAGCTGGTCTACCCCCTTGTAGAACGTCACAGGCAGTTTGCCTCCCGGATCGTTGACACCCGCCAGCGTCTCTGCCACCGCCGATCCGCCCTCCTCGCCCGGATACCACGCATCTACAATCGCGTTCGCATGTTCTGCGGCCCAGTTCACCGCCAACGCGCTGCCGTTCGTCAGTACTACAACCAGCGGCCTGCCGGTCGCAGCCAGCGCCTCCAGCAAATCCTGCTCTGGCTTCGGCAGGTCGATGCTTGTGCGGTCGCCGCCCTTGAAGCCCGGCTCTTCGACCTGCATCTCTTCGCCTTCCAGTTCGCTCGTGATGCCCACAACCGCCACCACTACATCGGCCTTCTTCGCCGCGTCAATCGCCGCCTGCTGCGGCTTCAAATCCACCTTCGACCACACCAACTGCGCCTTCATCTCTTCGCTTCCGAAGCCGGCCGCGTACTGCACCTCCAGCTTCGCGGGCTTGCCCGCCTCCAGATGCACCCGCCCCAGCTTCGCGGTCTTTCCGTCTCCCCCATAGCTTGAGGTCACGCTCTTGCCGTCCAGTTGCATCCTGAAAAAGCCTGACGCCACCATGCCCAGGTTGTAGTCGCCCGTCTCGGTTGCGGTCAGCATGCCTTGCCAGCGAATCGCCAGCGGCGTCACCGACGCAGCGTCCGCCGGAAGTCCGCTCTTCGTCTCGTCAATCGTCTCTTCCACGCGCTCGGCCACCGGCTTCGCTGCAGCCGGGTTGTTCAGGTTGCTCATGTCGAGCTTCGAATAGCTCGCTTTGATACCCGGCTTGCCGTCCACCGTGAGCGCGCTCGCCGGCACCGGCGCTGCATCGCTTCCCAGGAACTGCGTTCCCGCCTCATAGCTGATCGTCGCCTTGGAGAACTCCTTCTTGATTCCCTCCAGAATCGATACCGTATGCGTGGGGATGCCGTTGTAGTTGCCCAGCAGCACGCGCGTCTGATCGGCCAGCGGACCCACCACCGCGATCTTGGTGCCTGCGGTCTTCAACGGAAGAACGCCATCGTTCTTCAGCAGCACCATCGACTCGTTCGCTAGCGTGCGCGCCAATGCGCGATGCTCCTCGCTGTTCAACTCCTTCTCATCGATCTTCGTGTAAGGCACCATCTCCGGTGGATCGAACATGCCCAGCTTGATCCGCGCCGTGAATAGTCGTGTCACTGCGCGATCGATCTCGCTTTCGCTCAGGTAGCCCTCGTGCACCGCATCCAGATAGGGCTTGTAGTCGTGGTCGTCCTTCACGTCGAAGGTAAAGTCCACGCACTCGTTATCCATGCCGCGCCGCAGGCTCACCGCCGAGCTCTCTGCTTGCGTCGTGTTGAAGCTGTGTCCGGCCTGAATATCCAGCACCGCGCCACAATCGCTCACGACGTAACCGTTGAAGTTCCACCAGCCGCGCAGCTGGTCCTCCAGCAGAAACTCGTTCGCGCAGGCAGGCTGCCCGTTGATGCTGTTGTAGGCGCACATCACGCTGTCCGCCTTGCCTTCCACCACCGTCGCCCTGAACGCCGGCAGATAGGTATCCAGCTCGTCGTGCCGGCTCACATCCACATTCGCCGTGTGGCGTGTCGGCTCCGGTCCCGAGTGTACGGCGTAGTGCTTCGGCGTCGAGATCACGCGATAGTAGCGCGGATCGTCGCCCTGCATACCCCGCACAAACGCCACGCCCATACGTGCTGTCAGGAACGGATCTTCGCCGTAGGTCTCCTGCCCGCGGCCCCACCGCGGATCGCGAAAGATGTTGATGTTCGGCGCCCAGAAGTCGAGCCCCTGGAAGATCCGGCTGTAGCCGCCGTTCTCCTTCACGGCCATCTCGTGCTTCACACGCGCTTCGATGCTGATGTCCACCGCCATCTGGTGGATAGTCGCCGGGTCGAAGGTTGCCCCCAGGCCGATGGGCTCGGGAAACTCCGTCGTGCCATTCACCGCCACGCCGTGCAGCGACTCGCTCCACCAGTCATACCGCGGAATGTTCAGCCGCGGAATCGCACGCGCCTGATTCACCAGCTGGGTGGCCTTCTCTTCCAGCGTCATGCGACTCACTAGGTCCGCTGCGCGCTTCTCCGGCGGCAAGTTGGTGTCGAGATACGACGGCTTCGGTGCATCCTGTGCCGAAGCAAACAACACAAGTCCACATCCCATCAATCCGGCTGCGACGATCCGCAATCCAAGGCTCTTCATCACACGTTCTCCGAGGTCTAAATGGTGATCGATTGACTTCTCAAGACGAGAAAAATCCTGCGCCTCTCCCGGCTGCCAACACTAAAGCCGCAGACAGTACCTGTCAAGCTGAGTTGTGACAGGATTCTCCCTATCAAAATCGCTTTACTTCAAGATCATTCCACTTTCCCTTTTCACGGCCAAAGTAACTGTTTCTCGTCCCTCCTCGCACTCCGATAGCGCCCGATGTAACCTTCTTGCGCGAAACCCAGTAATCCTAAATGAAAGGGGAAGCTCGGATGCGGGACGAGACAAGAACCGTCCTCGAAGAGTTCCGGAGCGGCCATCCGGAGACCTTCCCCGACGCATTCGAAACGCTTTTCCGGATGTACCAGCGCACGGTTTACGGCTGGCTCCTGCGCATCGTCCGCAACCCGTCCGCGGCCGAGGATCTGACGGTGGAAACTTTCTGGCGCATCTATCGTTCTCACGCTCGCTTCGATCCTGCGCGCGGATTTGAGGCTTGGGCCCGCACCATCGCCACCCACGCCGCGATCGACTGGCTACGCGTGCAGAAAGCCGAGACCGAATTGCTCGTCGACGTTGCGGCTGCGCCAACCAGCGATCCAGCCATCTCGGAAGAGGTGCGCCGTAAGACCGCAGCCGCTTTCTCGCGCCTGCCGCCCAAGCTGCGCGTTGCCGCCGTTCTCGCAGTTGTCGAGGAGTTGCCGCACAAAGAAGTCGCCACCGCTCTCGGAATCTCCGTCACCGCAGTCAAGGTGCGCGTCTTCCGCGCCCTACGACTGCTTCGCACAGATCTACAACAACAGGGGATTACACCATGAATGCACACGACGAAGAGCGAATCAAAAAGCTGCTCAAAGACTCACTTCCGCCCATCGGCGACGCCGAGCCTCCACGCGATCTCTGGCCGCAGATGTTGCGCCGGCTCGACGCCCGGACGGTCTCTGTGCCGTGGTTTGATTGGGCGCTTGCTGGCGGACTCGCGGTCTTCACTCTCGCGTTGCCTGCATCGATCCCCGTGCTTCTCTATTACCTCTGATCGGAAAGTGAGGACACCATGAACCCCCATCCCTACCTGCGCGCATTCCTTGCCGGAGCCTTTGTGCCCACGCTCGGCCTTCCGCTGATGCTGACCGGTTTCGTGGTCACGCGCCTCGTGCTGCAGTTTCCCTTCCCCATGGAGCGCGGCCTCGTATTTCCGATGGCACTGGTGCCAAGCCTGTGGGCCCTCTGGAACATGCTCTGGCTCGGCTCGCACACGCGAAGTCATCTGCCGCTCGGTCTGCATGGCGCACTGCTGCCTCTGCTGCTGGTGCCCTCGGGAGCAATCCTGGGCAGTTGCCTTGGGATTCTTAGCTTGGGATCGCGCGGAGTGACTTGGTTCCACGCTGTCTATGTGCCCTACGCCTGGATCGCACCATGCTTCCTCGCAGCCCTGGCCGGCTACTACCTGCTGTGGAAGTACGTCGTCGGTTTTCTGAACCGCACCCTCGGCATCGCCTGAAACCAATCGCCAACCCACGCCACGAAAAGAGAAGGAAATGTTCGTCCTCATGCGCACACTCACTTACGCGTCCCTGTTCATTGGTTTCGTTCTGGTCTACCTGCCTTCACGCGTGCTGGCATGGGCCGGCATCAGCCACCCCGCGGAGATCGGCTGGGCACAGATCGCAGGCATCGCGATCTGCACTCTCGGTGCGGCCTTCGCGCTTTGGTGTGTGGGTGCCTTCGCCTGGATAGGTAAGGGCACACCCGCTCCCTTCGATCCGCCGCGCCGCCTCGTGATGCATGGCCCCTATCGCTTCGTCCGCAATCCGATGTACATCGGCGCGACAACCGCTCTCGCAGGCGCAGCTCTCTACTTTGCGTCGTGGGGTCTCCTCGCCTTCGTCTGCGGATTCCTGCTCGTCACGCATCTCTTCGTTGTCCTCTACGAAGAGCCGACGCTGCGCCGTCTTTTCGGTCCGGAGTACACCGACTACTGCGCACATGTCGATCGCTGGCGTCCGCACCTGCGTGCTGCCCATTAACTGGCAGGCTCGAAGAAATCCTTGAGCCCCGCCCGCACCGCGTGCGCCGCCATCGAGGCCTGAATCTCCAGCGCCAACGCCAGAGCGTCGCGACCTTGCCGAGCCGTGACGCACGTCGGTTTTCTCGTCCGCACCGACTCAACAAACGACTCGATCTCCAGCCGCAACGGCTCGCCCGGCTGTACCGGAGGCTTCGCGAACGACAACCCCGGCCCAGGTCCGCTCTTCGCGCCAGCGGCCAATTGCGCCAGCACCGCCGGATCGATCGTGCCGCCTTCAAGCGCAGCCGCAATTTCCAGCGGCACGCTGCCGTCCAGGCGGATCACCAGCAAATCGCGCCGCGCATAATCAACGGACACATACTGCCGCGGTTCAAAGAACCTTAGCTTGCGAACCCGCTCCGTCGACACACGCGACGCCGTGAAATTCGCCACGCAGCCCGACTCGAACTCCACCCGCACATTGGCAATGTCGACCTTGGGCGACAGAATCGGCAACCCCACAGCGCGCACCTCGCGCACTGGCGAGTTCGCAAAGGTCAGCACAATGTCCAGATCGTGGATCATCAGGTCCAGCACGACGTCCACATCGAGCGCCCGCGGCGTGAAAATGGAGAGCCGATGCGCCTCAAAGAACATCGGCCGGCGCACTTTGGGCTGCACCGCCAATACTGCTGGGTTAAAACGTTCCAGATGCCCTGGCTGCAGAATGCGATCTTTCTTCCCGGCCAGCGTGAGCAGCTCGTCTGCCTCCGCAAGCGTAGCCGCCAGCGGCTTCTCCACCAGCAGGTCCAGCCCCGCATCCAACAGCACTGACGCAACCGCATGGTGATGCACGGTGGGCACGGCAACACTGGCCGCAGTGCAGTTCACCCCCGCGCGCAGCAGTTCGTCCACGCTCGCAAAAACCGGAATGCTGTAGCTCTGGGCCGTCTCTTCGGCGCGCTTGGCCTCGGGCTCCACTGCCGCCACAAGGAGAACCGGAAAACCACTTGTTTCCAGTTCGCGGTACACGCGAAGATGGTTGCGGCCGAATGCGCCTGCCCCTACAACCGCAACGCGCACCATGGGCTCAGCAGCTATTGGGATGCCCCTTTGCCTTCGACCGCCTTCAGGCAGCGGCCATAGAGCTCAAGCAGTTGGTTCACATATTCTTCGGGCTTGGTCGCAGCCGCTCCGCTAAAGCCGGTCGAGCCGGCTGCAGGGCGTCCCACGCCGGAAGTTCCAGCGACAAATTTAAGCAGGTCGAGTGCGATATCTTCATTGCGCCGGATGCCCAGTGCGCCACCGTCAATCGAATCCATCGTGAAATGTTCTCCGAAAAGGATGCTACCAGAGAACGGCGTGCACTGAGGAGCAGGACACCTCGCCGCGATACCCTGAACGGATGCGTGTCCTTTCGTGGTTTCGCGACCCAGTCTTTTTGTTAGGTCTTGTCGCGGGACTCATCGCCTTTGCTGTTCAGTCGGGCGAACTGGGCTCCGCCGACACGCAGCATCGCCTCAACTCCACCCACGCTTTCTGGACGTCGGAGCCACCGGTCTACGACTGGGAATATCCCGAGTTCGGCGTCCACGGCCGCGACGGCCGTCTGCAGAGCTGGTACGGCATCGGTCAGTCTCTGCTCATGCTCCCGCAAGACACGATCGGAACCGTCCTCGAAGATCTGCCCCTCTTTGCGCATTACAAGAACACCGACCCCACGGTCCGCAACATCTTCGTCAGCTACTCCACCAACATCATCGTCACCGTCCTCACTGCACTCGTCTGTTTCCGCCTTCTGCGCCAATTCGCGTTTAGCATCAATCACTCCATCGCCGGCACGCTCGCCTTGTTGATCGCTACCACCCACCTGCACTACACGCAGAACATGATGGAGAACAACTACATCTTTCTGCTCACCATAGTGGGCGTCTCCTTCGAATATGAGTGGCTCCAGACCGGCAGCCGTCGCGCCCTGCTCATTGGCACCTGTGCCTTCGGCCTCAACCTGCTCACCCGCCTCACCACCGGCCTCGATTTTCTCGCCGGCGTCGCCTTCGTCCTTCTGATCCTTTGGTTCGAGCACGCCTCCGAGTTCTGGCCTCGCCTCAAGACGTACGCCGCTGCCGCGATCCCAGTGTTGTGCTTCTTCGGCCTGCTCGATCGCCTCTACCAGGTCTACCGTTTCGGCTCGTTTACCAACACCTACGTCAGCGTCGTCGCCAAGGAAACGCTCGCGCGCCACCCGGACTGGCCCAAAACCTACCCGTTCGAGACCCCCTTTCACATCGGCTTCTTCGGTGCTCTCTTTGCACCCGAAAAATCCATCTTCCTCTTCGATCCCCTGCTCATCCTCGCCATCCTCGTCACTATCCTCGGCTGGAAGCGATTCAATCCCGCGATTCGCGCCTACACCATTGCCTCCGGCCTCATGCTGCTTGCCTACATCTGCTTCTACGCGCGCTACACAGTGTGGAGCGGCGACGACGCCTGGGGCGACCGTTACGTCTCCACCTCTGTCGAACTTGCATCGTTGCTCGCTGTGCCGCTCCTGCTCCGCCATCGCGCCCAACTCGGCCGCTCGGTCTGGATCATCGGTATCGCCCTCCTCGCCATCGGCACCGTCATCCAACTCGCTTCGCTCGCCTTCTGGATGCCACTCGAACTGTACCAAATGGAGGTCTTCGGCCATCCCACCTTCGTCATTGCGCTCCGCATGAAAAACATCCTCGCCTTCGCCCTCGACCAGATGGATGCCTGGGGCCTCAACACCCCCTCCCTCCAGGAAGATCCCTGGGACTATGTCCACATGACCACCTGGAACCTCCTTCCCTTTCTTCTCAAGCGTGTCGGCGTAGGCCCCGCATGGGCCGTGCGCATCGTCTTCGCCGTTTGGTTCGCCGCACTCGCTGCCCTCGCCGCTGCGTGTCTGCGTCTCCGTGCTGTGTGCCGCTCCTTGCGTCCTGAAACCGAGCAGCGGCCGTGCTGACCGCCTACATCGGAATGGGCGCAAACCTCCCCAGCCCCGCTGGACGGCCCGCCGCCACACTCGCAGCCGCCCTCGAACATTTGCAATCGCTCGGTCGCATCGTGTGTCGCTCCTCGCTCTATTCCACTGCGCCCGTCGGGTTCGCCGATCAGCCCCGCTTCGTCAATTCCGTGGTCGCGCTGCAGACAGGTTTTTCCCCACGCACCCTGCTCGCGCGTCTCTTGGCCATCGAGCGAGAGTACGGCCGTGACCGGGTTCTCGAAGTTGCCAATGGCCCTCGCACTCTCGATTTGGATATCCTCATGATGGGAGATCTTTGTCTCGGTGAATCCGATCTGGAAATTCCGCATTCCCGGCTGGCCGAACGTGCGTTCGTGCTCGTCCCTCTACACGAGATCGCACCCCAGCTTATTGAACCGCGCCACCGCGCCACAGTGGCCGAACTGCTCGCCCGCCTTCGCGCCCGCGACGAGTCGGAAACCGGCGCCGTGGTTCCGATCCATGACCCTCTTTGGAATGCTGGCCCTCGCATCGACCCTGCATCTACCGGCGGCGCCAGTCAGCCTGACCGTCTCAGTTGAGGACACCGCCAACGCGCCCATCGCCGGTGCATCCGTGCAAAAGCCCGCAGGTCATCTGCTCGGCCATACCGACGCCGACGGCCGCTTCACCTTTGAGTGCGAGATTCCGTGCCAAATTCGTGTCGATGCCGAAGGCTTTGCCGGCAACTTCTTTGAGCTCGCTGCCAACCAAACCGTCCATCTCGAACGCGCTGGGGTTTCCGAGCAGATCACCGTCACCGCCTATCGCGAGCCCCTCGGCGCACTGGAAAGCCCCGTCACCACGCGCACGCTCAGCGCCAGGCAGCTCAGCACCACCGCAGCCCTCTCTCTCGACGACCAGGTGCGCCAGTTGCCCGGCATTGAGATGTTTCGCCGCTCCTCCTCGCTCGTCGCCAATCCCTCCTCGCAGGGAATCAGCGCACGTGGCCTCGGCTCAACCTCCGCCAGCCGCACCCTCGTCACGCAGGACGACGTGCCCCTCAACGACCCAATCGGCGGATGGATTCATTGGGAGGAGCAGCCCGAGCTCGCGATCCAAAGCGCAGAGCTCGTGCGCGGCGGAGCCAGCGACCTCTACGGCTCCAGCGCCATCGGCGGCGTGCTGAACATGATCACCGTCCGGCCCACCACCGACCAGCTCGAACTTCGCTCCAGCTACGCCGGCGAAGGCACCTACGACGGCAGCGCACTCGCCTCAGCGAAACGCGGCCCCTGGGGCATTCTTGCCTCCGGCGGCACACTCGGCACTGACGGCTACATTCAGGAAGCGCCCTTGCAGCGCGGCCCCGTCGACATCGCCTCCAATATGCATAGCCAGAATGGCCTCGTTGTCGTCGACCACACGCAAGGTCCGCTTCGCCTCTTCCTTCGTGGCAGCGGCATGAACGAAGCCCGCGGCAATGGCACTCCGTTCCAGACCAATGGCACACGCCTCTGGCGCTATGCCACCGGAGCCGACTGGCAAGGACCGCGTGGCGACGCCGGCGTGCTGCGTGTCTACGGCTCGACCGAGCACTACCGCCAGACCTTCTCCAGCATCAGCAACACTCACACTACACCCGACCCGATCTGCACCTATCGTTGCGGCGAAACGCCATCCAAGTTCGTACTCGTTCCGGTCAATGAACTCGGCGCTGCTGCCCACTGGACGCACCCCTTCGGCGCCGGCCTTGTCGCACTCGCAGGCGTCGACTCCCACGACGTCCGATACTGGGATCGAGAACAGTCGCTCGGCTCGTCGACAACGCTCACAAACCTCCACGACCATCAGCGCGACTCCGGCCTCTACGGCGAAGTTCTCTGGACCCATCGCGCCTGGACCGCCTCCGGTTCCGCCCGCATGGACTGGTTTCAAAACTACGACGGACATCAGCTCACGTCGACTCTCTCTGGCTGGGTGCCGAGTGCCACACAGCCCACGCAGCACGACGAAAATCTCTTCGACCCGCGCCTCGGCATCTCGCGCAAATTTCTCACACACTGGGCCCTCTCCGCCTCCGGCTTTCGCGCCTTCCGGGCGCCCTCACCGAGTGAGCTCTATCGCTCCACGCAAGTCGGCAACAAACTCACCTTGCCCAACGGCAATCT
Organism: uncultured Occallatibacter sp.; assembly: GCA_964585715.1. Taxonomy (GTDB): domain Bacteria; phylum Acidobacteriota; class Terriglobia; order Terriglobales; family Acidobacteriaceae; genus Telmatobacter. The sequence continues at coordinate 8,962 of CAZPEZ010000007.1, read as the reverse complement.
ACTCAGCGAGCGCGCCACAGGCTGGGAGACCGGCATCGCCAGCGAGTGGCACTGGGGTACCATCCGCTCCAGCTACTTTCTTACGCAAGTGAACCGGCCCATCGTTGCCGTCACCACCAATCCCAACTCATCGCCGATTCTGCTGCTGCGCGAAAATCTCGGTCAGATCGAGAGCCGCGGCGTTGCGCTCGATTTCGAACTTGCGCCCCAACACTGGCTCTCCGTCGATGGCGGCTATCAATTCGCGCACGCCACCGTTACGCGTGGCCCCATCGATCTCGGCAATTGGATTCCCGAGGTGGCACACAATATGGCCACCCTGAATCTGCGTACCTACAAGCCCGCCCTTGGCACACTCAGCCTGCAGTCGCGCCTTAGCGGCCGCCAGTACGACGACGACCTCAATCTCTTCCTCCTTCACAGCTACTTCCGTCTCGACGCCTATGCTTCACACGACATCGGCCATCGTCTTCAGCTCTTCGCTGCCGGCGAGAACCTCTTCGATCGCGCCATTGAAGTTTCCAAGACGCCGACCACGACACTCGGCCAGCCGCGCATCGCCCGCGCGGGTCTCCAGATACGCCTCTCCCGCGAAGCGCAATAGTCTCATTCGCATCTTCATTGCGGCCCGCAAACCCCTTTTCATCACAGTTCCTCCACTCCCCGGAAGGTCGGCAAAGCCCTCCATCCTTCGATTGACAACCACTCCTGAGACGCCGTGTTTCATTTGGTGTGCGTGGTCAGATCAACGCCGCCACAGAAGGAGAGACACCCCATGAGACTCTTGAAATCTGTACTGATGGCGGCTCTGATTGCAGCGCCGGCCATCACGATTGCTCAAACCCCTGCGCCGGCTGCACAAAAGCCCGAGCTCGTTCAACGCCAGTTCAACCAGCAGCGGCGCATCGCGAACGGCTTCCGCAAGGGCCAGCTCAATTTCCACCAGAAAGCCCGCCTCGAACGGCAGCACCGCAGCATTCGTCACCAGATGCGCGTGATGCGCGCTCGCCACAACGGCCGGCTTACACCGCGTGACCGCCGCATCCTGAATCACCGCATGAACGTTGCCTCGCGCCGCATCTACCGCGCCAGGCACAACCGCATCGGGTAACAGCATTCTTCTAGGGGAGCTCGAAAAGAGCTCCCTGCAACACCGACCTGCGGCAAACGCAGACCAGCGCCCCGTTAAAATCAACCTGTGGCGCTATCCTTCAACGCTCTCCACACCACTCAGGCCGGCGGACGCCGCGCACAACTGCATCTTCCCCACCAGACCGTCGAAACTCCTGTCTTCATGCCCGTGGGCACTGCCGGCACGGTGAAAGCCGTCTCGCAGGACGTCCTCGAATCCCTCGGCGCGCAGATCATTCTCGGCAACACTTATCATCTCTATCTCCGTCCCGGCCACGGGGCCATCCGCCGCATGGGCGGCCTGCACAAGTTCATCAGTTGGCCTCACGCCATGCTCACGGACTCCGGCGGCTTCCAGGTTTACAGCTTGACGCAACTGCGCAAGGTCACCGATAAAGGTGTGCGCTTCCGCTCTCATCTCGATGGCAGCAGTCACTTCTTCACGCCCGAGCACTCGATGGATGTGCAGATCGCTCTCGGCGCCGACATCTGCATGGCCTTCGACGAGTGCACCGAATACCCTGCCGATCGCGATCGTGCCCTCGAAAGCCTGCGCCTCACAATGGCATGGGCGCGCCGTTCCCTCGATCACTTCCGCGCCCATCAGCACCAGGTCCCATGGCACGGCGAACTCGGCGAGGGAACCCAGAGCCTCTTTGGCATCGTCCAGGGCGGCGTCTACACCGATCTGCGCCGCGAAAGCGCCGAGCGCCTCGTCGAAATGGAGTTCGACGGCTACGCCATCGGCGGCCTCAGCGTCGGCGAACCGCGCGAAGCCACCCTCGCAGTCATCTCCGAGGTCCTGCCGCTCCTGCCCAAAGACAAGCCGCGCTACGTCATGGGCGTCGGCTACCCCGACGAGATCGAGCAGTACGCGCGCATGGGCGTCGACATGATGGATTGCGTGCTGCCCACCCGCGCCGCGCGCCACAACTTGCTCTTCACGAGCGAAGGCCGACTCAACATCAAGAACAAACAATACTCAGAAGATCAGAATCCGCCCGACCCTGCTTGCGATTGCATGGTCTGCCGCCGCTACTCGCGCGCCTATCTACGGCACTTAATGCAATCCGGTGAATCGTTGGGCGGAATCCTCGCCTCTATTCACAACCTGGCTTTTTATCTTGGCATCTTAAAGAGAGTGCGCACCGGCCTCGAGGCAACTCCCGCTATCGAGGCACGCGAAGTACGTCAGTAACCCACTCGCGCCATCGGAGTCCTTTCACCAACCCTGGCTCGATACCTGAAGGAAAATGCCGCGCGTTTTCGTTCTTCTGAATGAGGGTGATTCATGCATACTCCGCTTTCATACAAAACTGGCACCAGGTGCTGCACATTTACACTTGCAGGTGTTGACGCCGGAGGTTGGATGACAGACGCTGCAGCCATCGAATCCCGCGTTCCTCTCTTGGAACGTGACGAAGTTCCCACTGAAGTCGCCCAACTCTACGACAAGCTCCTCGTTGAGCGCGGCATCGTTCCAAATATGTTCAAGGGTCTGGCCAACGTGCCGTCGCTCGTCCTCGGCATCGCTGCATTTCTCAAGCCGTTGATGGGCGAGGGCGCTCTTGGTGGCTGGTACAAGGAGCTCATCGCCACACGCATCGCCTCGCTCAATCGCTGCGACTACTGCATCAGCGCCCATCGCTATCTCGCCCTCAAGCGCGGGGCGACCCTCGGCCAGGTTGCTAGCTACGATAGCTTCGAAAACGGTCCCTTTACCGAAAAAGAAAAGGCCGGCTTCCGCTACGCCAGCCTTCTCCATCAATCCGGCCATGCCGCCAACGAAGCAGCCTTCGACGCCATCAGCGAACACATGAACTGCCAGGAGATCGTCGAACTCACCGCCATCGCCGGCGCCTTCGAGATGTTCGCGCGCATCAACTCGTCGCTGCGCATCCCCGTCACGCCGCTGCCCGAGTAGACGACCGCACTGTCGCACCTGCTCTCTGTCGTCCAGTGCAATCAACGCGCCGATCCCATGTCATCCTGAGGTCCCGCGCGTTTGGGGCCCCGCGCTCGCATGAGCGAACGCAGGGTAAGCGGGTCGAAGGACCAGCTGTTGTCTTTCGTCAGATAGTTCCGGCTTCGCTGCTCACTTCCCCAGCTGCCTCACAAAGAAATCCGCCATGATGTGATTGGCCTCGATCGCCTCCGGCAGCATTGGGTCATACCAGAACGCGTGCGGCAGCGCGTCATACACAACCAGGCGCGCATCCACGCCCGCGTTCAAATACGCGCGATGCAGATTCGCCGTCCCGCTCAGTAGCAGATCGCGTCCGCTCGTGATAAACAGCGTCGATGGCAGCCCATGCAAGTCACTGTAAATCGGCGACAGAACCGGGTCCTTCAGATTTGTAGCGGCCGCGTACTCGCTGTCATGCACCTTTCCGTCCGGCACATCGAGGTGCCCGCTCAACCCGCGCAGCGCATACATGGCCATCGAGTCACCCATCACCGCAAAATCGCCCATGCCGCTGAAGATGCCCAACGCCGCCGGCTCCGGCAATCCCAGCTGCTTCAACTTCGCCGCCACCTCCGCCGTCAGAATCGCGCCCGCCGATGTTCCATAAATCACGATGTGGTCTGGCCTATAGGTCTTCAGCAGCTCCTTGTACACCGCAACCGAATCGTCCACTGCCGCCGGATACGGATGCTCTGGAGCCAGTCTATACAGCACTGCGACTACCTTAATCCCCGCATAGCTGGCGATCGGTATCGACTCCGTGTACGAGCCCGAGTCTGAATTGAACCCGCCGCCATGCAGGTTCAGCAGCACCTTCTCCTTGTTGCTCTCCGGCATGTTGTCCGGCGTTACGATGTGTACCGGCACTCCTGCCATCGTCTCGTCCACCAGCGTATTCGGACAGATTCGCGTCCACGCCACCCGCGCCCTTGCCGTATAGGCATCCGTCATCTTCCGCCGATCTTCGAGCGACTGCGGCGGTCCCTGGTCCGGCTCCGCCCGTCCCAGTACCAGCTGCGCCTGCGGACTCAGATCCTGCGGCACCGGCACCACGCGCGTCACATGCGCTGTTCCTTGCGCGTCAATGTAGCTCGTATCGCGGTTCGGTGCCTCCGCAGCAGTCGTCGGTGCCTGTGCATTTTGCGCCACAAGAACCAATGGAGCCGCCAACAACGAAATCACCGCAAATCGAAGAATCATGGATGCGTCCCCCGAAAGAATTGCCCAGGGAATCCAGGCGCATCCACCATAACAGAGCCCCTCGTTCACCTCAGCAGTTTCCTGCTGCCAGCCCAACCCCCGCTGCGGTACATTGAAGTTCCCATGACTACTGTCGCTTCCCCTCTGACTTCCGCTGTAATTCGCAACTTCGTCGGTGGCCAATGGCAGGCATCCGCCAGCGACCCCGGCCTCGAGCTCATCAATCCAGCCACCGGCGAACCGCTCGGCCAGTCCCCCTCCGGCTCCGCGGCAGAAGTCGACTCCGCCGTGCAAGCTGCCCACGCCGCGTTCCCAGCCTGGCGCGCTACCCCGCCCGCCGACCGAATCCAGTTCCTCTTCAAGCTCAAGAACCTGCTCGAATCTCATTTCGATGAACTCGCCGCCGTCATCACCACTGAAAACGGCAAGACCCTCGCTGAGTCCAAAGGCGAGCTGCGCCGCGGCATCGAGAATGTCGAAGTCGCCTGCGGTATCCCGGTCCTCATGCAGGGCTACTCGCTCGAAGATGTCGCCCCCGGCATCGACGAGATCATGGTGCGCCAACCGCTCGGCGTCTGTGCCATCATCACACCGTTCAACTTTCCGCTGATGATCCCGCTGTGGTTTCTGCCCTACGCGATTGCTACGGGCAATACAGTCGTCCTCAAGCCCAGCGATCGCGTTCCCTTCTCCGCGGCCCGCTTGATTGAACTGATTCACGAAACCGGTCTACCCGCAGGCGTGGTCAATCTCGTCAACGGCGGCAAGCCCGCAGTCGACGCGCTTCTCGATCACCCGCTCGTCCACGCCGTCAGCTTCGTCGGCTCTACGCCCATCGCGAAATACGTCTACACCCGCGGCTCCGCCAGCGGCAAACGCGTGCAGTGCCAGGGCGGAGCCAAGAATCACGTCGTCGTCCTTCCCGACGCCGATCCCGAAACCACCACCAAAATCATTGCCGACTCCGCCTTCGGCTGCGCTGGCCAGCGCTGCCTCGCAGTCAGTGTCACGGTCGCTGTAGGCGAGGCCCAGAACTGGTTCCGCGAATCTATCTCCGCCGCCGCGGCTTCTCTGAAAGTCGGCAACGGCCTCGACCCTGCAGTGCAGATGGGCCCCGTCATCACCCGCGCCAGCCAGGATCGCGTCGTCTCCCTCATCGGCCAGGGCGCGACCGAAGGCGCCAAACCCATCGTCGATGGCCGCAGCGTCCCCAACGGCAATGGCTCGTTCGTTGGCCCCACGGTCCTCGACGCTCTGCCCGCCACCAGCTCTCTCATGGAAACCGAGATCTTCGGCCCCGTGCTCTCCGTCGTCCACGCCAAATCAGTCGAAGAAGCCGTCGACATGATCGACCGCTCCCCCTACGGCAATGCCAGTTCCATCTTCACGTCTTCCGGAGCCGCAGCACGCAAGTTCCGCAACGCCGTCTCGACAGGAAATGTCGGCGTCAACATCGGCGTCCCTGCGCCTATGGCTTACTTCCCGTTCTCCGGCTGGAAGGGCAGCTTCTTCGGCGTAATGCATGCGCAAGGCCGCGACGCCATCGAGTTCTATACCGACAAAAAAGTAATCGTCGAGCGCTGGCCGCGCGAGTGGTCCCGCAAATTCTGAGACTGCCGGCAGCGCCGGCTCGTCCATTGCGTAAGTTCGGACACCGGAGACACTGTACCGTATGCGTTCTTCGCCCCCGCTCTTTGCGGCTCTCGTATTGCTGCTTGCCTTTCCTCACGCGTCAAGCGGCCGGCAGACAACCCGCATCACCAGCGACATCGTCCCCGGCGCAGAATGGCAGCAGGTCGCGCCCGAATTCCTCGGCTACTCCAGCGCTGAGCTCGAAGCCCTGCGCGGCTGGCTCAAGACGCAGGACACGACCTCGATGATGGTCGTCGTGCAGGGTCGGGTCGTCTTTTCCTACGGCGACGTTAGCCACACCAGCAAGGTCGCGTCCGTGCGCAAAAGCATCCTCGGCATGTTGTACGGCAAATACGTCTTCGACAACACCATCGACATCGACAAAACCGTCAAGCAACTCGGCCTCGACGACAAGCAGCCGTTTCTGCCCATGGAAGCCAACGCAACGCTCGTCCAGCTTCTTGCCTCGCGCTCCGGCATCTACCTGCCTGCGCGCGAGCACCAAGAGACTCTTTCACCATCGGACGAGGGTCGCTACATGCCTCCCCGCGGATCGGCCTACCCCGGTTCGCAGTTTGTTTACAACGGCTGGGACTTCGATGCGGTCGGTACCGCCTTCGAAAAGCTCACCCACAAGGGCATCTACGAAGCGCTGCAAACCGATCTCGCCATCCCCATCGGTATGCAGGACTATCAAATCGCTAAACAAAAGAAGATCGACGCGCCCGACAGCGTGCATCCCGAGTACGCCATGTATCTTTCGACACGCGACATGGCGCGCCTCGGCCTGCTCATGCTCGATTTTGGTGTCTGGAACGACAAGATCGTCGAGCCCGGCGACTGGGTTCGCTACATGACCACCTTGATCACGCCCTTCCGCGACGAGTATCCCGTCGCGTTCCGCAACGAGGGAGACCCCGAACGCTGGGGCTTCGGTTTGATGTGGTGGGTCTGGGATGCTCCCATGTTCCCCGGCAACACCTACACCGGTTTCATGCAGGGCTCATACAGCGCAATGGGTACCGGCGGACAGTACATCACCGTGCTTCCCGCTAAAGACATGGTCGTCGTCCACCAGGTCGACATCGACAAAGACCCGCACGCTTACGTGTCGCCCTCCAGCTACATGGCCATGCTTTCGATGCTCGCCAACGCCAACTGCGCCGACAGGTGCAAATAAAACCGGTTCCGCGCAGCCTCAGATCCGGTGATCTATGCGTCCTCTGTACTCGCACTTCTGCCCCTGCCCGACGCCATCGTCGTCATCGACCGCCATTACAACTCGTTCGCCCCCTTCGATCGCGACAAGCCTTCGCTCTATGCCATCGCCGCAGGACCTCAGCTGCCTGTTCGCTATGTCAAATATGAAAGCGAGATGCTGATTTTCACGTCCCGCAATTCTCCCTGGACGCCTGAGACGATTCCGATCGATCCCGGCCAGAGGCCGAAGGATCTCATCGTCGGCCGTGTCGTCCTCGTCCAGAATCCGATGTGACCTCTACGCCGAATCGATCCCGGCGAAAACCTCGCGGCTCAGGCCGCATGAAAGAGCATGGTCTCTGCCGTCACTCCAGGGCCGAACGACATCGCGCATCCGCTCTGGCCGGGCTTGGCCATCTGCATAATCCTCTGCAGAACAAACATCACCGTCGCCGACGACATGTTGCCAAAGCGCGCCAGCACATCCCGCGAGCAGGCCAGTGCCTCCGCGGGAAGACCGAGTCCCTTCTCCACCGAGTCCAGAATCGTCCTGCCCCCCGGATGGACAGCCCACAAATCGATCGACAGCGGATTCTCTCCGCGCGTAATCGTTGTCCCCACATCCTGCAATGCGCGGCACAGCTCCCCCGGCACCTTGCCCGAGAGCTGCATGTCGAATCCGCCCTCGCGAATCCGCCACGTGATCAGGTGACTCGTCTCGGGAATCCCAACCGCCAAAAAGCTGTCCAGCGCCAACCCCGATCGCTCCGCACTCACCAGTGAGGCTGAACAGCCATCGGCAAACAACAGGAAAGACAGAATCTGCTCCAGTTCCTGCGTCTCCTGCATGTGCAGCGTGCATAACTCCAGGCTCAGTATCAAGACCTTCGCGCTCGGCTCCGAGCGCACGATATGCCGCGCCGTCTTCAGCGCGTTGATCGCCGCATAGCACCCCATGAACCCAATCATGGTCCGCTCTACCGCAGGATCGAGCCCGAGATACTGCACCACCTCAATGTCCAGGCCCGGCGCATACAGCCCCGTGCACGAGGTCACGATCACATGCGTAATGCCGCGCCGTTCCCCTTCGCTCAACCCCAGCTTCCCCACGGCGCACCGCATCAACTGCGGCGCGTATTGCTCGAATGCCTGCATCCGCCTCGCTGTACCCGGGAATGCGCCGGGCACATACAGCCCCTCGGCATCCTTCCACTTCCCGCTCTCTTCGGATATCGGATTGATGAACGAATATCGATGCTCGATCGCCGACATCCTCACCATGCGGCGGTAGAGACTGCGCATTGTGCCTTCGGGCACCAGGCTCTCGGCAAAATCGATAAACGCCCGATGCACATCGTGCGGGGGAACCGAAGTCGCAATGCGGTTGATGTGTGCAGTCGCCATCGTGGTTCCCTCTTGCAAGCAATCTCGTGCCACCGTCATTCTTAGACACCACCATCCCTGGATATGTCACCCAAATGTAAGCGCACAGTCACTTGGAATACGGCGAGAATACGCCCCTTTTACGCCGCGGCCCCGGCCACAGGTCTTCGTCGCTGAGGTGGTTTTAAGCCTCGTCCACAAAATCCGCGGGATTCGAGAACCGGGTGCAACTTGAGTTGAAATTGAGATGCACCGTGCCCGTCGGGCCGTTGCGTTGCTTGGCCAGAATAATCTCCGACCGCGCCCGGTCCACATCCGACATCTCCTCATCGCGATTGTAGTAGGCCTCGCGATGAATAAACGCCACCACGTCGGCGTCCTGCTCAATCGAACCCGACTCGCGCAGATCGCTCAGCATCGGCCGCTTGTCGTCGCCGCGCCGCTCGCTGG